>JAJZQT010000025.1:13824-22936 GCA_021803005.1 Actinomycetes bacterium | reverse complement strand
GCCGAGGGCGAGTACCAGGCATCGGAGAAACTGGCCCTGGCCGCCAACGTCATCGCCGCCGAGCCGGTGACGCTGCAGTTGCGCTATCTGCAGACCCTCGCGGAAATAGCCTCCGAGCACAACTCCACCACGGTCTTCCCCATACCGATCGACCTGATCAAAATGTTCCTGGAAAGGCCCGCGAAATAGTGGGGGATCAGCCGCAAGAACCATCGGCGCCGACGCCGGGGGAAGGCGAGAACACCGGACCATCGGCGCCGACGCCGGGCGAGGGCAGCTGGGACCTGCTTGCCGATGAGCCGAAGCGGCACCGGCAGGCGCCCCAGCCATCCGGGAGGCCTCCGGGCGCCCCGCCGTGGTCCGCAAAGGACGTCTCGATCATACTTGCGCTTCTATTTCCCTTCATAGCCTTTTCGTATTGGTCTTATTATTTGGGCAACATCGGCGCCACGCCGTCCACAAGTACACCGGCATCGCCAGCCCCCTCTTTCGTCGTTGTTTTTTTATTGATTCAGTGGACGATAATGCTGGGAATTCCGCTAATTTACCTGAGAACCCGCGGTTACAGGCTTAGTCCGCGAAATTTTGGGTTCCGCAAAGCGAGACTGGGCCAGACCATCCTCACCGTCCTGGCCACCTGGTTCTTGGCTTATTTTGTCTTCGGAATTCTGTATTCATGGTTCCTCAACACCTTTGCAAGCCCGAGCCAGGACCCTTCGAATGCGCCGGGGCAAAAAACCAGCGAACTATTCGGGACATCCGCGGGTGCTTTCATACTTGCGTTTATCATGGTGGCCCTGCTGACTCCGCTTGTCGAGGAGCTTTTTTTTCGTGGCATCATCCATCGCGGCTTGGAAAAGAGTCTTGGCTTCCTTCCGGGAGCTACTTTGTCTGCCACGATTTTCGCGTTGGCTCATACGGATTACCGTTTATTCGTTCCAATCTTCGTACTCGGTTTCGGGCTTGCATATGTGGTTCACAAAACCGGTTCCATCTGGGCCTCGATCAGTATTCATTTCGCGGTAAATGGTCTCGGTGTGCTTGCACAACTGTTGAGTCCCGGGAGCTGAGCGATAATAAACCAACCCGTTTGAAAAGGGAACGCTGTCGAAAAAATGCGGCTCGGCAGCCGTTAAGCCGTTACCATTTGCAACGCCCCTGACCGCCCCGCTTAAACCCAACGAAAAACATTATCTATAAACCCTTTTGAGGCTGAAAATCGGGTTTGTAATTCCGCCGCGGTTCCAATATAGTTAGCCGCGAAATTCAGAGGTCAAAAGTTTGTATCTTTGGAAGCCCAATCACGCCAGTCAACCGGTGCGTGCCCGTGGCAGTCACGGGTTGTTTCGGGTTTCCCTCATCATGTCAAAGCGCATTTTCAAGGGGGACACTTGGGCCTGCTCACGGCCAGGGTAAGAGCTGCTCGGCAGACGAGGGCATTACTTGACTCCTGATTATACTTATAGCTACCTGTCGGTAGCGGCGATGAGCCTGCTGGACTTCGTCTTCGTGCTGGGCATACTGGGCGTTTCCCGGATGATCCAGCGGCGCCATTCCTATCCCGAGAAACTGACCCCCTACGAATGCGGCATTCCGCCGGTCGGCGACAGCCGCACCCCCTTCGCCGTCAAGTACTATATCTTCGCGCTGCTGTTTGTCGTCTTTGACATTGAGGCAGTGTTTCTGTATCCCTGGGCCATGGTCTTCCGCAGCCTCGGCGGTTATGGCTTCGGAGAGATGATGCTCTTCTTCGCGGTGCTGCTCTTCGGGCTCATCTACGCCTGGGGCAAGGGCGCCCTGGAGTGGGTCTGACATGTCGGTCCTGGAAAACTTCGAGCACCAGAACATCCTCACCACCACCACCGACAAGCTCTTTAACTGGGCGCGGTCCAATTCGCTGTGGCCCTTCACTTACGGCCTGGCCTGCTGCGCCATCGAGATGATGGGCGCCGGCATGCCCCGCCATGATATCGCCCGCTTCGGCATGGAGGTCTTCCGCGCCTCGCCGCGCCAGGCGGACGTCATGATCGTCTCCGGCACCATCACCGACAAGATGGCGCCGATCCTGCGGCATCTCTACCATCAGATGGCCGAGCCGCGCTGGGTCGTGGCCATGGGCGCCTGCGCCTGCAGCGGCGGCATGTTCTGGGATTCCTACAATGTGGTCCAGGGAGTCGACCTGCTGGTGCCGGCCGACGTCTATATCCCCGGCTGCCCGCCAAGGCCCGAGGCCCTGATCTATGGCATGCAGCAGCTGCAGGAAAAGGTCAGGCAGGATACCCAGGTGGGCAAGTCCAAAAGGCTCGCCCGCGGGCCCATGGGCGATCATTACGACATCAAATCCGGGAACGGCGGCGACAGTTGACGGCGGAAGCGGCGAGACTGAACGCGCCGGAAGCGCTTGAACGGTCCCGGGACCTCCTGGGCAAGCTCGCGCGCGACCTCACCATTTCCGACTGGCACCTGGTGATCGAGGTGCGGCCGGGCGATCTGCCCGAAGTGGCGCTGCGGCTGCGCGACGACGAAAAACTTTCCTGCAAATATTTAAGCTGCATCATCGGCGTCGATTACATGGACTGGATGGAAGCCCTCTACCTGCTGCGCTCCCAGGATCATTCCGTGCCGATCCGGATCCGGGTCAGGCTCGACCGCGAGAAACCCGAGGTGCCCTCGGTAGCATATATCTGGAGCGCTGCCAACTGGCACGAGCGCGAGTCTTATGACTTTTTCGGCATCAGGTTTCTGGGCCATCCCGACCTCAGGCGCATACTCACGCGTGAAGATTATGACACCCATCCCATGAAGAAAGACGCGCGGCCCCACCGGGTGCGGCGCACCGAATGGCAGTGGGAGAACCTCGGGAAACCTCTGCGCCTTCCCGGCGAGCCTGAAAGGAGCAACCGCTCATGAGCTCAACCGAAGAACTCATGGGCCCGGGACATCCCGAGTTTCATCTCGAGGAGATGGTCCTCAACATGGGACCGCAGCATCCCTCGACCCACGGCGTGCTGCGGCTGGTGCTGCACCTCGACGGCGAGCTGGTCGTCAGCGTCGAACCGCAGCTCGGCTATCTGCACCGCGGCTTCGAGAAGCTGGCGGAAAACCGCACCTACCTGCAGTACCTGGCGATGATCAGCCGCCTCGATTACCTGTCGGGCTTCTTCATGGAATGGTCCTACGTGCGCAGCGTCGAGGCCATGATGCGCCTGGAAGTGCCCAAACGCGCCGAATATATCCGCGTCATCATCGGCGAGCTCAACCGCATCATCAGCCATCACATCGCCTTTGGCGATTTCCTCATGAACCTGGGCGCCTCGACGCCGTTCGTCTGGGCTTTCCGCGACCGCGAAGACGTCTACGATCTGCTGGAAATGGTGACCGGCCAGCGTATGATGTACAACTACATGCGCATCGGCGGCGTCCGCTGGGACCTGCCCGATGGTTTTGAGGAGCGTTGCCGCAAGTTCCTCAAAGGCTTCCCGTCCAAGGTCGACGAGTACGAAAAACTGGTCACCGAGAACGAGATCTTTCTGTCCCGGACCCTGGGAATGGGAATAATCAAGCCCTTCGAGGCGCTCGACTACGGCATCTCCGGCCCCAACGCCCGCGCTTCCGGCGTGGACTGGGACTTAAGGCGCGAAACAGGCTACTCGGTCTACCCCGAATTCGATTTCAAGGTGCCGCTCGGCGAGCACGGCGACTGTTTCGACCGTTACAAGTGCCGCATCGAGGAGATGCGCGAGTCGGCCAAGATCATCGAGCAGGCGCTGGACGCGCTCTGCGGCGGCCCGGTCAACCTCAAGATCCCGCCGATGGTGAGGCCTCCGGCCGGCGATATCTACCGCGCCGTCGAGACACCACGGGGAGAGTTCGGCGTCTACCTGGTCTCCAACGGCGGCCTGCGGCCCTGGCGGCTGAAGCTGCGCGACCCGACCTTCTCCGCCATTTCCATGATCCCCAAACTGACGGCCGGCAACAAGATCGCCGACCTGGTCGCCATCGCCGGCAGCCTCGACCTGATCATGGGCGGTGTTGACCGGTGAGCAATATTGTCGATTTCCTCGAGAGCTTCCTGCCGGGATTCATTCTCGCCCTGCTGGTCATCATTATCAGCGCCGTGGTCTTTCCTTTCGTGGCGCGGCGCATACTGGGCTTCATGGGCGACCGCCTGGGACCAAACCGCGTCGGCCCCCAGGGGCTGCTCCAGCCGTTTGCCGACTTTCTCAAACTGTTTATCAAGGAAGACATCACCCCGTCCCAGTCCCACCGTCTGCTGTTCATCCTGGCGCCGGCGGTGGCGCTGGTGACGCCGATGCTGACCCAGGTGGTCATTCCTTTCAGCGAGGATTACACGCTCGCCGACCTGAACATCGGCCTCATCTATATTGTGGCGGTGGGCGCCTTCAGCGTCCTGGGAATGCTGATCGCCGGCTGGGCCTCGAATAACAAGTATTCCCTGCTCGGCGGGCTGAGGTCGGCGGCGCAGATGATCTCATATGAGATCCCGCTGATCCTCACGATCATGGTGGTGGCCCTGCTTACCGGCTCCCTCAGCCTCAACAAGGTAGTGGGGGCGCAGGGATCTGTCTGGTTCGCGGCCGTGCAGCCGCTGGCTTTCATCATCTATGCCATCGCCGGCGTCGCCGAGCTCAACCGCACGCCCTTCGACCTTCCCGAAGCCGAATCGGAGCTGGTCAGCGGCTATATCACCGAGTACAGCGGCATGCGCTTTGCCTTCCTCTACGGGCTGGTCGAATGGGGCAACGTCACCGTCTGGGCCATGGCGGGCTCGACCCTGTTCCTGGGCGGCTGGCGGGGGCCGTTTGGCAACAGCTCGGCGTGGCTGGCGCTCAAGGTTATAGCCATGGTCCTGGTGATCATCTGGTTCTGGGCTACCTTCCCTCGCCTGCAGATCGACCAGCTGATGGCCTTCGCCTGGAAAGTCCTGATACCGCTGAGCCTGGTTAACCTGGCGGCCACCAGCCTCTTCATTTTGATCTGGCCGGATAATTTCCTGCTGCCGACGGCAATCCTCAGCTGGTCGCTGATCGCGATCTTCATCGCCTTCTTCCCCAGCGTGGTCAGGAAGATCCTGCTGCACAACCGCTATAAATTCCTGGCCTCGCGGCGGATGACCACGATGATCTCCGGCACCGGCAAGGGCGGTATCCGCTCATGAGGGAGACTGCCTAGATGCTGGGATTACTCAAAGGAATGCAGGCGACCCTGAGCCACCTGCTCACCCGGAAGGTGACGGTCCAGTATCCGGAACAGCGGGCCGAGTTGCCGGAACGCTCGCGCGGGCTGATTCGCATGCGGCTGAAAACCGACGCCGTCAATCCCCGCTGCATATCCTGCACATTCTGCGAGCGGGTCTGCCCCGCCGTGGCGATCAAGGTCATCTATAAAACCAGGCAGCCGGAGAAAGTCTGGAGCCTCGACGCCGGCGCCGGGCCGATGCTCTCATATTTCAACCGCGGCGAGAAGCCGCTGGGCCTGGAGCTCTGGCCGGAAAAAGCCGAGCCGCTGGCGGCGCCCGACCGCGACGGCTGCCTGGCCAGTTCGCTGCTTGACGCCAACGGGCTGTCGCAGATGGTGCTGGCAAAGACGGCCAGCCGCAACGGCGTATGGTTGTCACAAGTATTCGGAATAGCAACCTTTTACGACCGGCTGAAGACGGGGGCTGCCGGGAAGACTGACGAGGCCGAGCCTCCCGAGATCGCCACAGCGGTGGTGGACGGCAGCCCATCGATCCTGCTGGCCAACCACGGCGCCATCGATCCGGAAAGCATTGATTCCTACGCAGCCGCGGGCGGCTACTCGGCTGTGAACCGCGCCATCCTGGAGATGAATCCGGCGGAAATCGTCGACGAGATCGCCGTCAGCGGGCTGCGCGGACGCGGCGGCGCCGGTTATTCCACCGGCGGCAAATGGAAGCAGGCGCTCGCTGCTGAAGCCTCGCGCAAATACATTGTCTGCAACGCCGCCGAAGGGGATCTGGACTCGGCCAAGGACCGCTCCCTGCTGGAAAACAATCCCCATGCCATCATCGAGGGCATGATCGTCGCCGGCTACGCCACCGGCGCCGGCAACGGCGTCATTTACGCCAGCATTGGCAACCGCCTGGCGCTGGAGCGCATCCAGATCGCCGTGGAACAGGCGCAGGAGAAGGGTTTTCTCGGCAGCGAGATCCCGGGAACCGGTTTCACATTTTCCATCAAGGTGCTGGCGGTGCCCGAGGCCCTAGTCGGCGGCGAGGAGACAGCGCTGCTGGAGACGCTTGAAGGCAAGCGCCCGGCGCCGCGGGTGCGGCCGCCGTATCCGGCCGAGTCCGGCCTGCGCGGGAAACCGACCGTGGTCGAGAACGTCGAGACGCTGGCCACCGTTCCCTGGATCATCACCAACGGCGCCCGCGCCTTCCAGGAGATCGGCGCCGAACACGCGCCCGGGACCCGGCTGTTCATGATGACCGGAGCCGTGGCCAATCCCGGCCTCTATGAAGCAACCCTCGACATAACCATAAAGAAACTGGCCGACGCGGCTGGCGGCTTCAGTGGCGAGCCCCAGGCCGCGCTCGTGGGCTCCAGCGGCGGCGGCTTTTTATCTCCGGGGCTTTTTGACATTCCGCTCGATTATGATTCAATAGCCGAAACCGGCGGCGATGCGAGCTCCGGCGTCATCCGCGTGCTGAACGAAAGTAATTGCATCGTCGAGACCGTGCGCGAGTGCCTGGCGTTTTCAGCCTCACAGTCGTGCGGCAAGTGCATCCCCTGCCGGCTGGGAACACGCCGGCTGCTCGACATCGTCGAGCGCGTCTGCTCGGGTTCGGGCTGCCAGGGAGACCTCGAACTGGCGGCGGACCTGGCGGCGGACATCGAGCAGGGAGCCCTTTGCGGGCTCGGCCAAGGCTCGGTAAAGCCGCTGCTGACGGGACTGAAATTTTTCAACCAGGAATTCCTGGATCACGTGAGCCGCGACCGTCGCTGCTCCGCCAACAAATGTCTGGTGTCATGAGAGAACACGTGGAGACAAAACCTCCGGTGAGGGGCGAACGCGGGGCGCTGGTAACGCTCAACATCAACGGCATGAGCGTCAAGGCGCGCGAGGGCGACACCATCCTCGAAGCCGCCAAGTCAGTCAAGATCAAGATCCCTTACCTCTGCATCATCAAGGGGCTGGAGCCGCACGGCGGCTGCCGCCTCTGCATCGTCGAGGTCGCGGGCGAGGACCGCCCCGTGCCTTCCTGCGCGACATTCGTGCGGGAGGGCATGCAGGTGACCACCGATTCAGAGCAGCTGACGCGGCTGCGCACGACCTACCTGGAACTGCTGCTTTCCGATCACAACGCCTATTGCCTGCCTCCCTGCAAGTACGGCTGCCCCACCGGCGTCGACGCTCCGGGATTCCTGGGGCTGATCACCGAGGGCGACTACGACGAGGCTCAGCGGGTCCTCAAACACAATCTCCCCTTCCCCGCCGTGGTCGGGCGCATCTGCCCGCATCCGTGCGAGTCGCAGTGCCGCCGCAGCGAGGTGGAGGAGCCGATTTCAATCCGTTTGTCACACCGCTTCGTCGGCGACGTCGCCATCGAGAAGGGGCTGCGCCCCGAGGAGCCGCTGCCGGCTACCGGCAAGCGGGTCGCGGTCATCGGCGGCGGCCCCGCCGGCCTGGCCAATGCTTACTACCTGGCCCTCAAGGGACATGCGGTGACGATCTTTGAAGCCCTGCCCCATGCCGGCGGCATGCTGCGCTACGGCATCCCCGAATACCGGCTGCCCAAGCGCGTGCTCGATGCCGAGATGCAGCCGCTCTGGGACATGGGCGTGGAGCTTAAGACCAACCAGGCGCTCGGCCCCGACGTGACCATCGAGGGGCTGCTCGCAGACGGCTTTGACGCCGTCTACCTGGGCATCGGCGCCCACGAGAGCATGCCCATGCGCGTCGAGGGAGAAGACACCCCCGGCGTCATCACCGTGGTCGATTTCCTGCGGGAAGTAGCCCTGGGCAATCCTCCCGACATCCGCGACCGCGTGGCGGTCATCGGCGGCGGTTTCTCCGCCATGGATGCGGCCCGCGTCTCCATCCGCCAGGGCGCCAGGGAGGTTACCGTCATCTACCGGCGCACCGAGAAGGAGATGCCGGCGCACGAGATCGAGGTCCGCGACGCCCGCGAAGAGGGCGTGAATTTCGTCTTCCTGGCGGCGCCGGTCAGAGTCGAGGCTGAAAACGACCGCGTCAAGGGCATCGTGCTGCAGAAGATGGAGCTGGGCGAGCCCGACGCCAGCGGCCGCAGGCGGCCCGAACCGGTCGCCGGCTCCGAATACCTGATGGAGCTGGACACCATCATCCCGGCCATAGGCCAGAGGCCCAGACTGACATATGTTCCCGCGCCAGGCAGTGACGAGTGCGGGTTCCTCGAGAAAGAGACCGGCGTCAAGTGCAACCGCCGGCAGACCATCGAGGTCAACCCGAAGACCTACCAGACCGGCCGCCCCGAGGTTTTCGCCGGCGGCGACGCCGTCACCGGCGCCGCTACCGTGGTGCAGGCCATCGGCGCCGGCAAGAAGGCCGCCTGGGCCATGGACGCCTTCCTGCGCGGTGAGGATCTCGAAGCCTACGAGTCCGGCCTGCCGGAGTTTGACACGCCGCCGATGATTGCCATCCCGGCGTACCGGCCCGGGAAAGCAGAGCGCCAGCAGTCGGAAAACCTGCCGGCCGCGGAGCGCCTGGACAACTTCCTCGAGGTCGAGCATGGTTTCCCGGAGCCGGCGGCCAGAGCCGAGAGCAACCGTTGCCTGCAATGCATCTGCGAGGGCGTGGAGACCTGCAAGCTCCGGCGCTACAGCATCAATCACGGGCTCATGAAGGAACAGGGCAACCGCTTCACGGGCAGGCAGCACATATACGGGCGTGACACCACGCACGATTTCGTCCAGCGCGATCCCAACCGCTGCATCGACTGCGCCCGCTGCGTACGCATCTGCAAGTACGTCACCGGCTCCGGAGTCTACGAGCTGGCCAACCGCGCTTCCGACACCATCGCCACGCCCGCTTTCGATCTTTCGCTCAACGATACCGACTGCGTTTCCTGCGGCCGCTGCGCCAACATCTG
>JAJZQT010000025.1:5282-13724 GCA_021803005.1 Actinomycetes bacterium | reverse complement strand
AGTACGTCACCGGCTCCGGAGTCTACGAGCTGGCCAACCGCGCTTCCGACACCATCGCCACGCCCGCTTTCGATCTTTCGCTCAACGATACCGACTGCGTTTCCTGCGGCCGCTGCGCCAACATCTGCCCCACCGGCGCCCTCTTCCTCAGGGAAAGGGAACTGACCGACTGGCATCTCGATACGTCCCGCTGCATCTTCTGCGCCGACTGCGTCGAGGTATGCCCGTCGGACGCCCTGGCAACGACGCCGGCCTTCGAGCTGGCTTCATTCGGGCACGGCGATCTCCGCTGCCACCTGCTGGAGCGCGCCCACGGCCCCGATCTGGAGCCGGGCAGCTGGGGCGAACGCGACCGCAAGAAGAAACCGGAGCCCGTAGCGACGGCGCCGGCCGGATTGAAGACGGACCTGGAGGCGCAGCTGGAGACGCAGCTGGAAGCGGTGCCCGGGGAATCTTCCGGGAAATCTTCGGGAGAAGGGGAAGGTGATGCCAAGTGAGCGGCTCCACCCAGTTCTTCTTCATTGTGCTCTCGATCGTCATCCTGGCATCCGCGATCGCGGTGGTGACCTTCAAGAATCTTATTTATAGCGCTCTGTCGATGATCGGCTCATTCCTGGGCGTCGCCGGAATTTTCATCCTGCTGCACGCCGAGCTGGTTGCCGCCGCGCAGGTGCTCATCTACGTGGGCGCCATATCGGTGCTGGTCATCTTCGCGATCATGCTCACGCATCACCGCGTCGGCGACCTCAAACTTTATTTTCACAAGCAGGCGTGGATAGCGCTGCCGATCTGCGCCGTCGCCGGCATCGCCGTGATGATTGTCATGGCCACGGCCACCTACAACGCCGGCACCGAGATCCAGAATCCCCCGGATGAAGATATCGCCTCGCTGCTGTTCAACGAATACGGGCTGCCCTTCGAGCTGGTCTCTCTGGCGCTGCTGGTCGCCATGATCGGCGCCGTGCTGCTGGCCAAGAAGGAGAAGCAATGACGCGGCCGCTCGTCATCAAAGTGGAGATTGCTACCAAAAGGGAGCGCCGATGACGCCGCTGCAGGAATACCTGGCTCTGGCCGTGGCGCTCTTCTTCATCGGAGCTTGGGGAGTTCTGGCGCGCCGGAACCTAATCCTGGTGGTCATGTGCGTGGAGCTGATGCTGAACGCCATCAACATCTCGCTCGTGGCCTATTCGAACTACTCGCCGACCGGCGGCGGCCGCGGCGAGGTCTTCGTGTTTTTCGTGTTCGCCCTGGCGGCGGCGGAGGCCGCCATCGGCCTGGCTATAGCCATCGCCATGTACCGCCTCAAGCAGAGGCTCACCATCGATGACCTTGACGAGATGAAGGGATAGAAGAGTAGTTATATGAAGACAGCCACTCTGCTCATACCGCTGTTGCCGCTGGCCTCATTCATCATCACGGGGCTGCTGGGGAAACGGTACTTCGGGGTCAAGAGCCATTACCTGTCGGTCGCGGCCGTGGCGGTCTCGTGGCTGCTGTCCCTGTACCTGATCATCCAGGTGGAACGGGGCGAAGAGCTGCACTGGACCGTATATTCCTGGATCGCCGCCGGCAGCTTCAAGGTGGAGATCGGCTTCCTCGTCGACCAGCTGACCGCGGTCATGCTGCTGGTCGTCTCCACCGTCGGCTTCATGGTGCACGTCTACTCGATCGGTTACATGAAGGGCGACGGCGGCTACTACCGCTTCTTCGCCTATCTCAATCTCTTCATGTTCTCCATGTTCATGCTGATCCTGGGCAACAACTTCCTGATGCTCTACATTTTCTGGGAAGCGGTCGGACTCTGCTCATATCTGCTCATCTCTTTCTGGTACACAAAGCAGAGTGCCGCCAACGCCGGCACCAAGGCCTTCCTGGTCAACCGCGTCGGCGACTTCGGCTTCGGCCTGGGCATCATGCTCATCTTCGTCACCGTGGGGACCCTGAGCTACCAGGGCGTCTTCGGCTCGGTGAACCTGATCGGCTCCGGCACGCTCACCGCCATCTGCCTGCTGCTGTTCATGGGCGCCATCGGCAAGAGCGCCCAGTTCCCGCTGCACGTCTGGCTGCCGGACGCCATGGAAGGCCCGACCCCGGTCAGCTCGCTGATCCACGCCGCCACCATGGTCAACGCCGGCGTCTACATGGTCGCCCGCGCCAACCCGCTCTTCGCCGGCTCGCACACGGCCATGTTCGTGGTTGCCCTGGTCGGAACCTTCACGGCCATCTTCGCCGCTTCCATCGGCCTGGTTCAGAACGACATCAAGAAGGTGCTGGCCTACTCCACCATCAGCCAGCTGGGCTACATGTTCGCGGCTCTGGGAGTCGGCGCCTGGGCGGCCGGCATGTTCCACCTGGTGGCCCACGGATTTTTCAAGGGACTTCTCTTCCTCTGCTCGGGCTCGGTGATCCACGCGCTCGGCGGCGAGCAGGACATGCGCAAGATGGGCGGGCTCAAGGGGAAGATCAAGATCACCTACTGGACCTTTGTCATCGGCGCCCTGGCGATATCCGGCTTCCCGGGACTGGCGGGATTCTGGAGCAAGGACAGCATCCTCGCCGGCGCCTTCAACAGCGGCTACTGGTATTTCTGGGCGACCGGCATCATCGCCGCCTTCATGACCGCTTTTTACATGTTCCGCCTGATCTTCATGACCTTCCACGGCAAGCCCCGCGACGAGCAGGCGTTCGCCCACGCGCACGAGTCACCCTGGAGCATGACCGGGCCGCTCATCGTGCTGGCGATCCCGTCGGTTCTCATCGGCCTGGCCCTGGGCCTGCCGCCCGAGGACGGCCACATCGACCGCTTCCTGGAACCCGTGTTCGAAGCCGTCAAGGGCGAGGTTCACGCTTTCGGGGCGCTAGACATAGGCCTGATGATCTTCTCCGCCCTGATCGGGCTGGCCGGTATCGGCCTGGCCTGGCTCTTCTATGTGAAGCGGACGGACCTGCCGGAAAAAGTGGGGGCGCGCGCCGGCATCCTTTACCGGCTGGTGCTCAACAAGTACTGGATCGACGAGATCTATTTCGCCCTGTTCATCAACCCGGTGCGGGCGCTGGGGCGCGGGCTCTGGCGCTGGGTCGACGCCGGCATGATCGACGGCTTCGCCAACGGCTCGGCAAAGTTTTTCCGCGGCGTCGGCGTGGTCATCCGGCCGGCGCAGTCGGGCAAGGTGCAGGCTTACCTTTTCAGCATGTTCCTGGGGTTGCTGGCGCTGATGGCGGCGTACTTCATTTTGACCTTGTAGTATAAATCTGTTGTTCCACAAAGGAGACAACCGACAAGTTGTATGAATTCCAGTCACAGATAGGGTTCCCGATTCTGACGCTGCTGACGTTCCTGCCGGCGGTGGGCGGCCTGGCGATCCTGTTCATGCGCGGCAAGCCCAGGCTCTACAAGAGCCTGACGCTGGCGGTCACCGGCGTCAACTTCCTCCTGTCGCTGGTGCTGATCGCCTACTTCGACCGCTATTCGGCCGAGATGCAGTTCGTCGAGAAGGCGCCCTGGATCAGCAGCCTCGGCATCAGCTACCACATGGCCGTCGACGGCATCAGCGTCCTGCTGATCATGCTGACGGCGCTGCTCTCGCTGATCATCGTGCCGGCTTCATGGAATTACATCAAGGACCGCGAGATGCAGTTCTTCGCCGCCTTCCTGTTCCTGGAAACGGGAATGATCGGCGTCTTCTGTGCCCGCGACCTCTTCCTCTTCTACGTCTTCTGGGAGATCATGCTCATCCCCATGTATTTCATCATCGGGGTCTGGGGCGGCCCGCGGCGGATCTACGCGGCCATCAAGTTCTTCCTCTTCACCTTTGCCGGCAGCCTGCTGATGCTGATCGCTATCGTCGCCATCGCCTACCTGGCGCGGGCCAACCAGTATGCGACGCCTGTCTTCGACATGGACCTGCTGGAGAAGGCCACCTTCTCCTATTCCGTGCAGATATTTGCCTTCCTGGCGTTCTTTATCGCCTTTGCCGTCAAGGTGCCGATGTGGCCGCTGCATACCTGGCTGCCCGACGCCCACGTCGAGGCGCCGACGGCCGGCAGCGTCATCCTCGCCGGCGTCATGCTGAAGGTCGGCGGCTACGGGATGCTCAGGCTCTGCATCCCGCTATTCCCTGACGCCGTCGTCGCCATCGCGCCCTACATCCTGGTGCTGTCGCTGATCGCCATCGTTTACGGCGCGCTCGTTTCCCTGGTGCAGAAGGATCTCAAGAAGCTGGTCGCCTATTCCAGCGTCAGCCACATGGGCTTCGTCACCGCCGGCATCTTCGCGCTCAACGTCATCGGCATCGAGGGCGGCATCATGGTCATGTTCAGCCACGGGCTGCTGACCGGCGCCCTCTTCCTCATGGTGGGCTTCATGTACGAGCGGCTGCACACGCGCGAGATCGCCGACATGGGCGGGCTCGCCGGGCCGTTCCCGGTGATGGCGGGCTTCCTGCTGTTCTTCACCCTGGCCTCGCTGGGACTGCCGGGGCTCTCCGGCTTCGTCGGCGAGTTCCTGAGCCTGATGGGGCTGTTCACCTACAACAAGGCCATGGCGGCGGTGGCCTCGATCGGCATCATCCTGGCGGCCGCCTATCTGCTGTGGATGTTCCAGCGGGTCATGTTCACGGGCCTGCGCGATGACAAATGGTACAAGTTCCCGGACTTCTCCCTGCGGGAGATGGCCTCGCTGCTGCCGCTGGGCTTCCTGGCGATCTGGGCCGGAGTCTACCCCAACACATTTCTGCAACTGATACAACCTTCGGCGACGCGCATCACCGAGAAGATAGCGCCGTACCTGGCCGATCATGGCGGCGCCATCGAGCGGCTCTTCGCCTCGCTGGGAGGGTTGTTCTAGATGCAACACCAGCTGCTTGCCATCATGCCCGAGCTGATGCTGATCGCCACCGCCGTGGTTATTTTGCTGGTGGATCCGCTGCTGCCTGTCGACGGGCGCCGGGGGCTCAGCTGGCTCGGTATCGCCGCCTCGCTGACGGCGGCGTACGCCACCTGGATCTCCCGGGGCGAGGAATTCACCGCCTTCAGCCACGGCATCGCGCTCGACAAATACTCGGTCTTCTTCAAGATCCTGCTGCTGGTGGTGGCGGCCATGGCCATGCTGCTCTCCGAGAAGCACCTGTTCCTCAAGAGACACCTGCTGGGCGACTACTACGGGCTGGTGCTGTTCACGACCGTCGGCATGATGATCATGGTCGAGGCCATCGACCTCATCACCTTCTTCGTGGGCCTGGAGCTGATGGCGCTGACGGTCTACCTGCTGGCCGGCTTCTTCCGCTACCAGGAGCGCTCGATCGAGGCGGCGCTAAAATATTTCCTCGGCGGCGCCTTCGCCTCGAATTTCATGCTGTTCGGCATGGCGATCCTCTACGGGCTCTCCGGCTCGACCAACTACCAGGAGATCAGCGACGCCGTGCGCCTGGGACCGGCGCCGGCGGGGCCGCTGGCGATCGCGGTGGTGCTGATCCTGGCAGGATTCGCCTTCAAGGTCAGCGCCGTGCCCTTCCACAACTGGGCGCCGGACGTCTATCAGGGCTCGCCGACGCCCGCGGCGGCGTTTCTGTCGGTCGGCCCCAAGATCGCCGGCTTCGCGGCCATCCTCAAATTTTTCACCCTGATCCTGGGAAGCCAGAGCGGCACCTGGGTGCCGATGATGATCGCCCTCTCGCTGGCGACCATGCTCGTGGGCGCGACCATGGCGCTTTTGCAGAAAGACCTCAAACGGATGTTGGCCTACTCGAGCATCGGCCACGTCGGCTACCTGCTGCTGGCGGTCGTCGCCACCGGGCACACCGGACGCAACCTGGGCATGGCGGCGATACTGTTTTACCTGGCGGCCTACGCCTTCATGAACATGGGCGCTTTCGGCGTGCTGGTCTTCATGGCCAACCGCCGGCCCGGCTTCCGCGACACGCTCGATGACATGGCCGGGCTCGCCCGGCGCTATCCCTGGGCGGCGGCCATCATGTCATTGTTCATGCTCTCGCTCACCGGCGTACCGCCGACGGCGGGATTCCTCGCCAAGTTCTATCTCTTCTCAGCGGTGGTCGACTCGGGCTTTGCCTGGCTGGCCGTGATCGGCGCACTCTTCAGCCTGGTCTCGGCGTTCTTCTACCTGCGCGTCATCATCTACATGTACATGCGCGAGCCGGAAACGGAACTGGTTGAGAGCGGGGCCGGCCTGGAAGCGGGCAAGTCCTGGGATCTCGACCTGGGTCTGGCGATCGCAGCCGGGGGTGTCATCCTTCTGGGAATCCTGCCGGCGCCGGTCGTGAACGCCGCCCAGGATGCTGTGGTCAAGCTGCTGGGGAATTAAGCCGGCGCCCGCCCGATTATCGCATTTATTTCCTGCCCGGTGGCTCCCCAGAGCTCTCCGGGGTGGTTGTAGCCGACCTGCGCGCCTTCCCACCAGTTGCCGGCGGCGTCGCCACCATACACAGTTCTCTGAATAAACGCCTAGTCATCCTGTACCGCAACTCGCAGGTTATCATTCCCCCAAAAGGGGGTATATTAAGTCCGGTTTAACTATTATAAATCCGGTTTAACTCTTTGACGCCATGCAACTGACACGACAGACAGACTACGCCATGCGGGCCGTTTTATATCTGGCCACCTCGCCGCTTGCCAGTATCAGGCAGATCGCCGAGGCGCAGAGCGTCCCGCAGGAATACCTGGCCAAGATCCTGCAGAAGCTGGCCAAGGAAGGCATAGTCACCACTCACAGGGGCGTCGGCGGCGGCGTCTCGCTGGCGCGGGCGCCGGAGAAGATCTCCATGCTAGACGTCATCGAAGCCATCGAGGGCAGGGTAGCCCTGAACCGCTGCCTCATTCACCCGCGCGAGTGCCCCCGGGAAAAATTCTGCCCCATGCATGACGAGCTGGATCGCATCGGCTCTTCGCTGGCGTCGATGTTCGCCAAAGTCAACTTTGCCAGGATGGCGCGCGACGAGGCCGCCAAAGTCGGCGCCAGGTTTTGATCCGCCAGGTTTTGATCCCGCAAGTTTTGATCCGCCGGATTCAGGGTAAAAAATGATGCGCGCTGCAAATTGCTGGCGGCCCCCTGCTGGCGGCCACGATTACCGCAGACAATAGCGGATGTTTATTGTCCTGTTTAAGGGGTAAAAAAGTAACAGGCAAACCGCCCGGGGCCTGAAGCCTTCCGGCGGCCTCGAATCAGTCTTAAAACAAAAAGAACAAGGAGAAGGAAGATGGCCGAAACTGCGACAACCACCGAAGAATGCATGGCGAACGAGATCAAGGGCGAGACCTGGGAGGTAATCCAGTACCTGGCCATGGCTCTCAAGGCGGACAACGAGGGCAAGACCGAAGTGGCCCAGACGCTGCGCAGCATCGCCATGGATGAAGCCCAGCACGGCTCCCGCTTCAAGTATCTCGCCGGCAACATCGGCGACTTGAGGAGCGAGATCGAGAAGATGCTCTCTGGCGAGAACCAGGCGGTCGACGGCAAGCATGAAGGCATGAAGGTGGCCGATGAGGCGGGCAAGAAGGAGATCGCTTCCTTCTTCGACACGGCGGCTCACGATGAGGCGCGCCACGCGGCCATGCTGCAGAATCTGCTCGACCGGTATTTCTAGGCTTTCAGTTACTGCACCTGCGAGATGAGGTTGACTGACTGGTTGACCTCTATTATCGCCTGGTTGTCCAGATCCCCCGCTCGGGCGAGGGCGGCGTTGTCGCTGTTCCTGTAACCGTCGCGGTAAGCCTCGAAGGTCGCCGCCCATTTTCCAAATCCGGAGATCAGCATCAGGTGCGCCTGCTGGAATTCAGGCGGCACTTTCATTGCCGTCAGCCGCGCCACCATGTCCTGATAGGCCAGCCGGTCCTGTTCGGCGGTGTTGACGAGGTCTTCCTTCTTGGCCTGTCCCGCATTCAGCTTGTCGATCAGACCGCGGCAATCACTGTTGATCTGGTTCGCCCGCGCGGTCAGGTCGTTGATCGACTGCTTGTAGGCTTCCTTTTCAACCGTGGACGTGCCCGCCTGGGTCTGGGTAACCGTCACCGCCACCTCGGCCGTTACGGCCGTCTCTCCGCCGCCGCAACCGGAAACAGCCAGAATTGCCGCTGCTAAAACCGCGACGCCGCCGACAAAGCTTTTTGGTTCAGGAGGAAATTTTTTCATCTTCTGGATTTTTCCCCGGCAGGCCGGCATTCATTTTTACGAAAGCCTCGCGGCGGGATTCGACAGCACCCCTATCCCTTCGATTCCGATCTCGACGGTGTCGCCGTCACGCAGCGCGAATTCGTTCGGCACCATGATGCCGGTGCCGGTGGAGACGACTGTCCCGGGGGGAATGGGATTGTCCCGGTAGAGGTATTCGTTGAGCTCCTCGAAACGGCGGCCGATGCGGCCGCTGTTGGTGGACTCGCAGAAAATGATCTCGCCGGCGCGGATGATGCTGCAGCTGATCTCGAGAT
>JAJZQT010000025.1:0-5182 GCA_021803005.1 Actinomycetes bacterium | reverse complement strand
GGAATGGGATTGTCCCGGTAGAGGTATTCGTTGAGCTCCTCGAAACGGCGGCCGATGCGGCCGCTGTTGGTGGACTCGCAGAAAATGATCTCGCCGGCGCGGATGATGCTGCAGCTGATCTCGAGATCATAGGGATCGGGCCCGCTGGCGGCCGTGAGGATGGCCGGCCCCAGGGCGCAGCAGCCGGTGAATATCTTCGACTGCGGCAGGTAAAGGGGATTGTCACGCTCGAGGTCCCAGGCGGAGACATCGTTGCAGATGGTGAAGCCGACGATCTGCCTGTTGGTGCCCAGAACGTAAGCAAGCTCCGGCTCGGTCGCGGTCAGCTTCGAGTCGGAGCGGATGCCGATCGGCCGGTGCGGCCCGACGCAACGCGGCGCCGTGGCCTTGAAGAAGCATTCGGGACGCTCGGAATGGTAGACACGGTCGTAGATGCTTGCTGTTGAGTCCATGGCCGCGGCCACATCGGCGTCGCGCACCTCGGCGCTGCGCTTGTAGGTGACGCCGAAGCCCCAGACCTCCGCGGGCGTCAGCGGTATCATCAGATGCGGAGCCGTCGCCGCCGGCGTGCGGTCCAGCTCTTCCCACTGATAGACGAACCCGGCGTCGATCGGCGCGCGCGCCTCGGCCTGCCGCACGATCGTCTCCAGCCGCCTGGCGTCGCCGCCGCACCATTCCAGCAGGGCGTTAAAGGATGTATAGCCGGGCTCGCCGGCGGAGAGGTCGATGACCTTGCCGTCCTCCTGGACCGAACCCAGCCGCGGACCCCGCTCGGGCGTGAAAAACTGAACCAGCCTCACGTCTAGTACTCCAGGTAAACAGTCTTGATCTGCGTGTAGAAATCCACGGCGACACTTCCCTGTTCGCGGGTGCCGGTGCTGGAATCCTTCATGCCGCCGAAGGGAACCTGCACCTCGGCCCCGACCGTGGGCGAGTTCACGTGCACCAGCCCCGCCTCGATGCCCTCGACAAACTCCATCGCCCGGGTGATGTCCCTGGTGCAGATGGCCGCGGAAAGGCCGAAGCGGCTGGCGTTGGCCACCTTCATGGCCTCCTCGAAATCATCGACGGCGATGATCGCCAGCACCGGCCCGAAAATCTCTTCCTGGGCGATCCTCATTCCCGGGTCGACGTCACCGAAGACGGTGGGCTCGACGAACCAGCCCTGGTCGAAGCCGGGTCCGGTGAGGCGGTTGCCACCGGTCAGAAGCCTGGCGCCCTCGTCCTTGCCGGTCTCTATATAGTCCAGAACCGTGTTCAGCTGCGTTTCGTCGATGGAAGGCCCGACCTGGACGCCCTCCTGAAGACCGTTGCCGACCGTGATGGCGGCGGCGCTCTTGACGGCCCGCGCGGTAAATTCCTCTACCACATCCTTGTGGACGATGGCGCGGCTGGTGGCGGTGCACTTCTGGCCGGTTGACCACATGGCGCCCATTATTGACAGATTGACAGCTTTGTCGAGGTCGGCGTCCTCGAGCACGATCACGGGATTCTTGCCGCCCATCTCGCACTGGACCTTGCCGCCGCGGCCGGTCACCTGGCTGTAGATGCCGCAGCCGACGGTATCGGAGCCGGTAAAGGAGACTCCCTTGACCACGGGGTTGCCTGTGATCTCGTTGCCGACCGCCGACCCGGAGCCGGTGATATAGTTGAGCACGCCCGCCGGCATCCCGGCTTCGGCAAGTGCCGCAATGATGTTCAGAGTTGTCTTGGGAGCGGCGCTGGCCGGCTTGATCACCACGGTGTTGCCGCTCACCAGCGCCGGCGCCATCTTCCAGGCGGGAATGGCGACGGGAAAGTTCCAGGGGGTGATCAGGCCGACGGTACCCAGGGGCTCGCGGATGGTATAAAGCAGGGTGCGTCCGAACTCGGACGGCGCCGTCTCGCCGCCCAGGCGCCGGCCCTCGCCGGCGAAGTAGTCGAAGATTTGCACCGCGCGCGCGGTCTCGCCTTTGGCCTCGCCGATGGTCTTGCCCTCCTCGCGGGTGAGCTCCCCGGCGATGCGTCCCAGGTCGGCTTCGATGACGCGGGCGGCGCGGGCCAGGATCTCCCCGCGCGCCGGCGGGCTCATGGCGCGCCACCGGGAGCGCGCATCCTCCGCGGCGGCAATGGCGGCGCGGGCGTCCTCCGCGGTCGACGCCTGGAAGTTGCCGACGTTGTCACTGGTGTCGGCGGGGTTGAGGTCGGCAAAGGTCTCTCCGGAGACGGAGTCGACCCAGTTGCCGCCAATGTAATTCCTGAAAGTCTCGGTCATGGGATTCTCCAATTCGTCACGGGAAAAGTCCGGAGCCCGCCTCAGCCCCGGAAGAGAATTCTACCACTTCGGAGGATTTCAGGCGCGGTGGACCCGGTTGCCGCCGGAATTCTTGGCGACGTACATGGCGGTGTCGGCGCGGGTGACGAAGTCGTCAACGTCTTCTTCGAAATCGAGCTCGGCCAGGCCGATGCTGAGGCTGGTTCCTTCCAGGGCGAAATCCTCGAAAGTCTTGCGGATGCGCTCGGCGACTTCGCCGGCCTCGTCGCCGTCGCTGTAGGGAAGGACCACCGCGAACTCGTCGCCACCGTAACGGAAACCGTTGTCGACATCCTGGCGGATGCTGGCCGTGATAGCCTGGGCGACGCCGCGCAGGGCCTCGTCACCGCGGATGTGCCCGTGGGCGTCGTTGTATTCCTTGAGGTTATCGAGGTCGACGACGAGCAGGGAGACGGGATGCTTCTGCCGCTTGGCGCGGGCCATTTCCTCTTTGAGCCGGCGGTAAAAATGCCGCCGGTTGTAGAGCCCGGTGAGGCTGTCGGTCATCGACAGCTCTTCCATCTTCTTGGAATGGGCCCAGGACTTCTCGTAGAGCCAGGCGTTCTCGATCGCCACGCCGATCTCGCTGCCGATCGTGACCAGCAGTTTGAGATCTTCCTGGCTGAAGCGCTCGGGCCGGTGGCTCAGCAGGCAGAGGACGCCGCGGACCTTGCCCTTTGATTCCAGGGGGATGCCCGCCAGTGATTTGAATTCGGGGTAGCGGCTGATCGGGCTCTCCGGGTTCTTTGAAATCTGGAAATCGGCCACCAGTATAGGCTCGCCCTTGAGCGCGACCGTGCCCTGACAGTCTTCCCCTAACGCCGTCACCTGCATTTCCTCGACGACATCTTCCGGCAGTCCCTGGTGGACCATGAGGTTCAGCTCGGCCTTGCCCTCATCCATGAGGAAGACCGCGCCTACCTTCAATTGCAGGACTTCCAGCACTTTTTCCAGTGAAGCCCTAAGGATCGTGTCGAGGTTGAGTGATCGGCTTACGGTGGCGGCGATGCGGTTGATGGCCTCGAGTTCGCGGGTGCGCTCGCGCACCTTCTCCTCGAGCTGCTCGGGGTATTCTTTGAGCTGCTGCCGCAGGTGGACGATCTCGTCCCGGGAGACTTCCAGCAGCCGTTTGAGTTCCTCGAGGCTGTTGGCGTCACCGGCGCCGCTTGCGCCTGCGCTTGGATGCTGGGGAGTCTTGTTCATGATAGGAGAATTCAGGCCCGCGGGCGGTTTACAGAAGCGGGTATTGATACTAGCAGTTTGCGGCGAAGTCCGCAAACGGGTACAGCCACGGGGCAGCGCCAGAGGCGCCCCCCGGTTTGCGCTCACCGCATGAACCAGGCCCTGCCTGAATTGCACTTATAGCTGCAAACCGCTAAAATGCGCGGGTGCCGCGCTTTGCCTGTTTCCGGTTTCCGGTGCATGCATGGGCGCGGTTTTCCACCCCCTGGCGAGGTAGCTCAGACGGTAGAGCGCAGGACTGAAAATCCTGGCGTCCCCGGTTCGATTCCGGGCCTCGCCACCAGCACCTGATTTCCCCCAGACCGAGCCCCGACAGGACCCGCAGACCCCAGCCCCCCATGTCCCGCAAACCCGTTGTAAACATGCGCCTTCCCCGCATATAATTGGGCCGGCTTTTTTACCCCCCGGAGAAAAGGCGGCGACCATCGAACGATCAGTGAAATTATCATTCCTGGCAATCACGCTGGCGGCAATGCTGGTTCTGGTCTTTCCGGCTCCTGGTTTTGGCGCCGCGCCTTCGGCTGCCGCATCGGCCGCATATGGTATTGGCGCCGGCGCCGCCGCCGGTCCGCCCGCCGCGACCACCGGCGAGATCATCGTGCCCACAAACAGTCCTGGTGTCAACGACAAGACCGCTGTCTCTCCGGGCGCCGGCACCGCCACGCTCGACGTATACACGCAGGACTCCACCTCCGGGCAATCGGCCGGAACAGACGCAACCAGCCAGTCGTCATCACAAAACTCTTCAGGTCAATCAACCGGCGCGGCTCCCGTCGAAAGCTCCGCCGCGTCAAGCGTGTACCTTCCCCCGGGGAGCGTTGACGTCAACGGCGACGGCAAGGACGAGATCGCCATCCTCTACGACTACGGCAACGCCAACACCGGCCTCTGGATCTATGACCCCGCCGGCGCCGGTTACGGCGCGCCGCGCCTGGTCTGGGCAAGCGGACCGGGCAACTGGGACTGGAACCGCTCCAAGCTTGTCGCCCTCGACTACAACGGCGACGGCAAGAGCGAGCTGGGTGTTCTCTACGATTACGGCAACGCCAACACCGGCCTCTGGATCTTCGACCCGGTCGGCGACGGCTACGCGCCGCCGCGCCGCGTCTGGCTGAGCGGGCAGGGTAACTGGGACTGGAACCGCTCCAAGCCCCAGGCGCTCGACTACAACGGCGACGGCAAGAGCGAGCTGGGTGTTCTCTACGATTACGGCAACTCCAACACCGGCCTCTGGCTGTTCGATCCGACCAGCACGGGATTTTCCGCCCCTCGCAATGTCTGGCTGAGCGGCGCCGGCAACTGGGACTGGTGGCGCTCGAAGCTCAGCGCCGTGGATGTCAACGGCGACGGCATGTGCGAGGTGGCAGTCCTCTACAATTACGATCACTCAGAGTCGGGCCTGTGGCTGTTCGATCCCTCCGGCACCGGCTTCTCCGCCCCCCGGCGCGTCTGGCTGAGCGGGCAGGGCAACTGGGACTGGGGCCGGTCCAAGCTGCAGCCGGTCGACGTCAACGGCGACGGCAAGACCGAGCTGGTTGTCCTCTATGATTACAGCCATTCGGAAACGGGACTTTGGATCTTCGATCCGTCGGGCAGCGGTTATTCCTCTCCGCGGCGCACCTGGCTCAGCGGCGCCGGCAACTGGGA
>JAJZQT010000098.1 GCA_021803005.1 Actinomycetes bacterium | reverse complement strand
TGACCAGGCCTGTCGTCGGCTGGTTCGAAACGGTGGAGCCGCTATTATTTGCCGCCGTTTTCGGCGTTCCCGGGTCGAGGGCGCCGCCGGGCGGTTGAGCGTTGACGCCGCCGCTGCCGGTAACTGAAGACTGGGCGCCGGTTGTATCAGAAACGTTCCCGGCTGTATCAGAAACATTCCCGGTTGTTCCAGTCTCGTTTCCCGAAGAGACCGATGCGGCTCCGCTCACAGCCCCGTACTGATCGGCTGAAGCGATTTCCGCCCTGGCCTGTGGAACCGAGAAACAGACAATGATGAGCACCAGCAGGATAGAGGTGCTGATTGCCATGCGGCCGATTGACGCCGAGGGAACGAAAGACCGGCAAGTATCTCCGGCTCGTGAACGCGTATGAACGTTGCTGGGGAACTTCTTCATTTTGCTAAACCCGGCCCCTCGTGATTTGCCCCCGCAGAAAAAACGCGGGTCTTTATTATAGGGCAGGCTTCAATTTCCGTCAACGAAAAAACGAAATGAAACGAAATGAATCCGGCCATGGCCCCGGCTGCGCGGATCGGAAAAATTGCAAACCTGAAAAGAATTCCGCGGGGAAAAATTGGAGGCGACGAGCGGAATCGAACCGCTGTACGAGGTTTTGCAGACCTCTGCCTAACCACTCGGCCACGTCGCCCGGGGGGAACGCCGTGCCACCGGCCGGCGAAAAGAAGAAAAACTGGAGCGGATGAAGGGATTTGAACCCTCGACCTTCTGCATGGCAAGCAGACGCTCTAGCCAACTGAGCTACATCCGCTCTTGCGTTAGAAATTATAGGGAAAGCGGCGGGTGGTTTCAATCAGTTCCATTAACCGCCGACCAGATGCCGATGGTGGGCAGCACGCGGATGAACTCTTCCCAGCGTCGCTGGAAGGCCAGATAGTCACCGAACGGATCCCCCTTAACGCGGGATTCCGCCTTGCTGATGGCGACATTGACGATACACTCGCGGGCGTCTTCTTCCATACCCGCTTCCATGTAATTGCTGGCCATCTCCATCGAGGTAAGCAGGACCAGATCGTGGAAATCGTCCTTGAGGAACCTGCCCGGATAGGGATCCAGGTCGGCCGCGGTCACGTGTTTGATCCCGTCCATGCCGTGTTGCGTGGCGATCTTGGCGCGCTCGCGGGCGAAGCGGATGATGTCCTGGCGGATCTGGAACCATGGCGGCGCGCACCGCGGCGGCGGCAGATGCCGGATCCAGAGTTCGTTGTCCAGCAGAAATTCGTGACCGAAGAAACGGGCGTTGAGAAGATAGTCGATGTCCTCTCCACGCGGCACCAGGGGATCGAAGGGAACTTTTTCAAACAGGGAACGGTGGATGACCATGTTGCCGCCGAAGACGAAGGGAGTAGGCTTGAGCCGTGGCGGCCCGGCGATGATGCCGAAAGCTTGATTCATCGCCTCGCGGTTTCCCCAAAGCCGCTGCCATTCGAGATCCGCCGGGGGAACCTTGACCGAACCGTTCTCGTTCACATAGTAACCGGCGATGCCCGTAACGTCACTGCCCTCATGCCGCCGGCCGATGAACTCGGTCGCCTTTTTCAGATAGGCCGGAACTTCGTAAACCTGATCGTCATCAAAAAGGATCGCCACGTCAGCTTCGGTAAGAACGGCGGCCAGCAGACACATGTTGCGGATGTTGGAATAGCCATCGAGGCTGAGGAACTGGTCGTATTCGGCCATGCCCGCGGTGGCCAGGCGCCGCCGCCAGAAGGTGAGCTCGTCCGGCCCGATCATGAGCAGCGGGAAATCGTAATCGTATTGCGCGATTATCGATTGCACCTTGAGCTCGACGGCCTGCTTGATCTCAACCCTGGTGGAAGCAGCAACCACGGCCACCGAGAAACCCTCGCCTGCTTCGAGGATGGAGAGGCTGTCGAGCGCCCGGCCGAGAGTCCCTTCAGAATCGAGGGGAGTGGCGTGGTCATAAAGGAAATCCGACTCAAGGGAACAAATAGGCGCCTCGGAGACCGGGCCGCGCCAGTAGGTGGGTATAACTATTGTCGTTTTCACGAATGCTTTGCCCGATGATTCATTTGCGGCTCCATAGGGTTCGCCGCGGATTCCCCGAGATTAAAATCCAGCCTCGTCAAGCGCGCGGTTCACCAGTTCGTCCGCGTGCGCGTTCGCTTCCCGGGGAATGCTTTTGATCTCGTATTCCTCCAGGCGCGACAGTAGAGACTTCGCCTCCTGATAGTATGGCCGCAAACCTTCATTTTTAACCTTATAGGCGCCCTCGAGCTGACGGACGATCAGTTCGCTGTCTGAGAATATAGCCAAACGGTCGATGCCGCGCTCGAGCGCCAGCTCCAGCCCCGAGACCATCGCTTGATATTCAGCAATATTGTTGGTAGCCTCACCGATATAGTTAGCGATCGTGTCGACCACCTCGCCGTCCGGACCGGCCAGCACCACGCCGATCCCTGCCGGACCGGGGTTTCCACGCGAGCCGCCGTCAACATGCAGATGATGCATTGATTTTTCCTCCCTGTCGGGTATGACTGTTTTCTCCCTGGCCGCGGCCTGCCGCCAGAATCCAGTGGCGGCGGAAGATATTATTACCTTCACTCCCGATGGTGCAAGTTCCTGCTGCAGCTTCGGCGCCCAGGCCGCCAGCGCCGTATGCTCGCTGACGTCGTGGGGGATATCGATGAGAGCCAGCCCCAGCTCCGCGGCCTGCATGGTGTGATGATATTTGAAATCACCGGTAACCAGGACATCTGCCTTGCGGGCCGCCGCGGCCATCATGCCGGCACCGCTGCCGGGGACCAGCGCCACCCGGCGTACCGGCATGCCGGGGTCGCCGGCATATGATGCCTGGCGCAAGCCGAACAGCTCGGCCAACGATCCGGCGAAATCATCCAGACGGGTTTCGGTGGCGAGCTCCCCCACCCTGCCGCTGCCGGCGTCACGTCTTCTGGTTTCAAGGGGATAGATGTCGTAAGCGGGCTCCTCGTAGGGATGGACGTTCATCAATGCCGTGATGACCTCGTCAACCTTTTCAGAAGGGAAGACCGTCTCCAGCCGCAGCTCGTCGACAGTCTGGTCGCGGCCCACCTCGCCGACGGCGGGGTGCGCGCCTTCCAGGGGAAGGAATGTGCCTTTGCCCTCTGTGATATAGGAGCAGCGCCGGTAGTTGCCAATGCCGCCGGCGCCGGCGGCGAACAGGCCCGCGCGCACGCGGTCGATGTCGCTCGCGGGAACAAAGACCACCAGTTTCGACCAGCCAGCGGGCGCAGCTTCGATCGGCTCGGGATGGCGCAGATCCATCAACTCCGCCAGGGTGTCCGCCAGGCCCCCGGGCGCGGCATCAAGGTTTGTGTGCGCCGCCACGATGGCGATGCCTTCACGGACAGCACGGCTTATCAACCTGCCGGCTTCGGAATCTTCGCTCACGGAGTTGACTGCCGGAAATATCAGGGGATGATGGGTGAGGATGATGCCACAACCCGTCCGGGCGGCTTCATCGAGCACTTCGGCGGTAATGTTGAGCGCCACCAGCACAGCCTTCGTTTCAGTGCCGCGCGCGCCGGTCTGCAGGCCGGCATTATCCCATTCCTCCGCCAGGCCGGCGGGTGCCAGCCGCTCGATGATTTCAAGAAATGTATTTACCGGTACGCTCATCAGCAGGCCTCGGTTACTGGGACAGTATCAGGCCGCAGACGAGAGGCGCCGGGATGCCGGCAATCCGGTCTATGACCTTGTCGCTTGCCACATCATAGACGAAGATGCTGCTCAGGTCCGGGATCGGCTCATGGCGCACCGAGATATAAGCAGTCTTGCCGTCGGCGCTGAACACGATCGAATTCGGCTCCTTGCCGGCGGGAAAGCGGTTGATGACCTTATCCATGCCCGCGTCGATCTTGACCTTGGCGATATAACCTGATGAGGTTGGATCGCCGGGATTATACATGTTGCCCAGATATGCGTACTGGCCGTCCCTGGACCAGACGATGCCGCAAATGCTGGTGGTTGTGCCGCCGCCGCCCACCCGCGTGTCTGTTATCTCACCCTTGTCAGTATCAAACAGGTAGACCTTGCCGTCCCCCATGCTGGCAAGATAGATCAGGCCGTCCGGGCCCTTCTCCATGCCACAGATCGCCAGCTTGGCGCCTGCCGGGGCGTTGACCGTCCTGGTGACCTTGTTCGTCGCCGCGTCAATGACGTTAATGCTGCCGTCCTGAGCATTGCCGAGATAGATCAGCGAGG
>JAJZQT010000024.1:19089-23712 GCA_021803005.1 Actinomycetes bacterium | reverse complement strand
GCTGGTGAAGACGAGGTGCGCGCCTGGACCATCCGCAAGGGCACGACCGCCGTTAAAGCCGCCGGCAAGATCCATTCCGACATCGAACGCGGTTTCATCCGCGCCGAGACGATCGGCTACGATGATTTTATCGCCGCCGGCACCATGGCCAAGGCAAAGGAGTTGGGCACTCTCCGGCTCGAGGGCAAGGAATATGAGGTCGGGGACGGGGACATCATCAATTTCCGGTTCAACGTCTGATCAACATCTTATGTTGCTCATCCAAGGCGCGACGGCGCCGGCGCTTCCTCTTCTTCATCCTCCCCCTTCACCTTGATCAGCAGCGATGGAATGATCGCCAGGGCGCACACTATGGCCGCCACCAGGAAGAAACGGTGCAGCACCAGCATAATCGCGTCCATGCTGCGTTGCTCGAACACGCCGCGCAGGCGCGCCATCTGCTCGGCAAAACTCTCCTGGCGCTCGATCAACGGCAGGCTCTCCAGATCCAGCGAACTTTCGAAGGTATAGATTCCCCAGCCGCTCAGCGCCGCCAGGCCTATCATCATTCCCGCCGTCTTCGAAACGATGTGGATGGCCGAGCCGAGCGCCATCCGCGTTTTCGAGATCGAGCCCACGACCGCCGCCGCCAAGCCGGGACTGTTCAGGCCAAAACCAAAGCCCGCTATCATCAGGTCGCGCGTCTGTACGGTGCCCGATACCGTCCCGGGCCAGCGGCTGACTAGAAACATCCCCAGGGCCGCCAGCGTAAAACCGGCCGCGGCTGTCCAGCGATGACTGATCTTGTTTACCAGCAGGCCGCCGATGACGGCGCCGATGGGGATCATCACCGTCATGCGGATGACCAGCAGACCGCCCTCGATCGGCGTCGCATCCTTGGTCACATAGGCGAACATGGGCACCTGGACCAGCGCGGTGATCATGGCCACGCCCTCGAGCAGGTTGGCAATATTGGCCGAGGAAAAAGTCACGTTTCTGAACATGCTGAGCTTCAGGGTAGGGTGTTCCTGCCGGCTCTCCACCCAGATGAAAGCAACCAGCACCGCCGCCGCCGCAACCAGCATGGGAATAACGAACTGGTACCAGCCGTAGGTACGTTGTCCCGAGAGTCCCGCCGTGATCAAAGTAAGGAACATCGCCAGCAGCACCGCGCCCCAGTAATCGATCTTCAGATGCTGCCGCGGCCAGCGCGGGACCAGCCGCCAGACCACGGCCATGACGGCTAGCCCCAGGGGGACGTTGATCCAGAAGATGCCGCGCCAGCCGATAGGCTCGGCGGTCAGGGCGCCGTATAGCGGGCCGATGACGCCGCCGGCCTCTCCCGCCGACACCAGGATGCCGATGGCCAGCGCCTGCGTCTTGCGGCTGAAGCCGATGCCGACCATACCCATGGCGATCGGCACGATGGCGCCGCCACCCACAGCCTGGATCGCCCGGAACACCGCCAGCCATTTGAGGCTGGGCGCCATGGTGCACCAAACCGAACCAGCTATGAAGATGAGGATGGAGATGTTGAACAGGAGACGATGGCCGAGGACGTCGGCGAGGCGACCCATCACCGGCATGAACACTGTGTAGCCGACGAGGTAGGCCGTGACGATCCAGCCGGCGCGCTCTACTGCCGTGGGGGAAAAAGCGCCCTCGTAGTCCTTGATGATGGTGGGCAGCAGCGCCGAGACCGCGGTCTGATCGAGCGCCGCCAGGAAGATGCCGAAGCAGATGACCGCCAGAGCCACCCCGGCGCCGGTCTTGCCCATGCTGCTTTCTGGAGCTTCCTGCATGCCGCCTCCCGCGGGACGCCCCCTTATGGCCGCGAAAGGGCTGACCACGAAGGCTGCTGATTGCCGCCCGCTACTATACCTCTACCAGTTCGTCCCTTCCGGGTCCGACGCTGACCATCTTCACGGGCACGCCGGCTTCCTCGGAGATCAGTTCGAGATAGTCGCGTGCTTCCACCGGCAGATCGGCGAGTTTGCGGACGCCGCTGATGTCGGCCTTCCATCCCGGCAGGCTCTGCAACACCGGCTGACAGTGATAAAAGATCGATTGATGCGGCGGAAAGTCGATGTAGTTTTCCTGCACGCCGTCGTGATCGTACTCGTACATCGAGCAGACGTTGATCTGATCGAGGCCCGAAAGCACATCGAGCTTGGTGATCGCCAGCCCGGTGAGGCCGTTGAGGCGCACCGCATAATTGAGGATGACCAGGTCCAGCCAGCCGCAGCGCCGCTTGCGTCCGGTAGTGGTACCATATTCCATTCCCTTGTTCACGAAGTGGTCGCCGAGCTCGCCCGTGAGCTCGGTGGGAAAGGGACCCTCGCCCACGCGGGTCGTATAAGCCTTGCAGACGCCCATGACGTCATTGATCTTGGTCGGGCCCACGCCGCCGCCGACGCAGGCCGCGCCCGCGATGGGATTGGACGAGGTCACGAAGGGATAGGTGCCGTGATCGATATCCAGCAGGCATCCCTGGGCGCCCTCGAACAGCACCTCTTCACCACGTTTGAGAGCTTTATCAATGAGCAGGGAAGTGTCGGCGATATAGGGGGAAAGCCGGTCGGCGTATTCGGCGTACTGCTCCATGACCTCGAAGCGGTCGACGCCGGGGCTGTTGTAGACCTTTTCCAGCAGGTCATTCTTTTCGCCGATGGCGGTATCGAGCTTCTGCCTGAGGATCTTCTTGTCCAGCAGGTCCTGGACCCGGATGCCGAGCCGCGCCGCCTTATCCGTATATGCCGGACCGATGCCGCGCTTGGTCGTGCCGATCTTGCGCTTGCCCAACTGGGTCTCATGCGCGGAATCCAGCAGGATATGGTACGGCATGATCAGGTGCGCATTACCAGAGAGGCGCAGGTTGTCAAAGGAGACGCCGCGGTCGCGCAGCGTGTCGAGCTCTTCGCAAAGCACCCGCGGGTCGACCACAACGCCGTTGCCGATGACAGCCGTCACGTGCGGGTACAGGATTCCCGAGGGAATGATATGGAATTTGAATTCACCCTGCTCGTTGACGATGGTATGGCCGGCATTGTTGCCGCCCTGGAAGCGCACCACCATCTGGCTCTTCTCAGCCAGGTTGTCGATGATGCGGCCCTTGCCCTCGTCACCCCACTGGGTTCCAACTACTACTGTTGCTGGCATCCGGACTCCAGTTCTTCGAATTCATAAAACCCGGGGACATTACTTAATTGCCAATTAAAGGGACAGGTTACTCTGGAGCATGGCCCGATCGCGCCGCGGTCCCTTTATGATCCCGGAATGGTCGTCTGGGGAATTATATTACAGACGGGGAATCGCCGCGCGGGCAGCAGTCTACAGGCGCCCGATCGCCGCGCGGGCCGCGATCACGCCGGAAGCGGAAGCCTGCACCAGCCCCCGGGTGACGCCGGCGCCATCGCCGACGGCGAAGAGGTTTTTGACCTTGGTTTCCAGGTCATTCGTGAGTTCCAGCCGCGCCGAATAGAACTTCACTTCGACTCCATATAGCAGGGTCTCGCGGGAATTAACTCCCGGGACCAGCTCGTCCATGGTCTCGAGCATGTCGAGGATATCCCGCAGATGGCGGAAGGGCAGCACGAAGGAGAGGTCACCAGGCGTGCATTTGGCCAGGGTCGGCTTGATGGTGCTGCGCGCCAGCCTTTCCTCGGTCGTGCGCTGGCCGATCTGCAGGTCACCCAGCCGCTGGATGATGATGTCCTCGCCAAGCAGGTTCGCGAGCCTGGCAATCGACTTGCCGTAGGCGATCGGTTCCTTAAAAGGCTCGGTGAACCTGGTGCTGACAAGCAGCGCAAAGTTGGTATAACCGGACCGGCGGTCGCTGTAGCTGTGGCCGTTGACGGTGATGACGTCGCCGTAGGCTTCCCGCGAGACAAAACCTTCCGGGTTCATGCAGAAGGTGCGCACCTCGTCCTCGAAACTCTTGGAAAAATAGAGCAGCTTCGATTCGTAAAGCACGCTCGTGAGCGGCTCCATGACGATCGAGGGCACCTCGACGCGAAGGCCGATGTCGACGGGGTTGTTGATCATCCCCAGGCCGAGCTCGTGCGCCTCGTCGAATATCCAGGCGTTGCCTTCGCGGCCGGGGGCAACGATTACCACGCGCGCCTTGATGACCTGACCGTCCTCGAGCTCGACGCCGGCGGCCTTTCCGTCCTCCACCAGAATCTTCTGAACCGTAGTGCGCGTGGCGACGTCAACCTTGCCGCTCAAGGCATCGCGCATGGCTTGCAGGACCTGCGGGCAGTGGTCAGTGCCGACGTGCCGGATGGGCGCGTCGACCAGCCGCAGACCCACCTGCATGGCGCGTTGACGTATCTCTTCTACTTCGTCATGGTTGGTCCCGTGGACGCGCCCGGGGGCGCCATACTCCACCCACAGCCGGTCCACATACGTGATTAGTTCCTCGAGCCCGGCGCGGCCGACGTACTCCGAGAGCCAGCCGCCGACCTCGGGGGAAAGGGTCAGCTTGCCGTCGCTGAAAGCGCCGGCGCCTCCCCAGCCGCAGGTGATGGAACAGGGATGGCAGCCGATCTCGCAGCCGATGGGCTGAACGCCGCGCGCGGGACACTTGCGCTTCCCGATATCGAGTCCCTTCTCGATGAGAAGCACACTCCAGCTGTTCTTGCG
>JAJZQT010000024.1:0-18989 GCA_021803005.1 Actinomycetes bacterium | reverse complement strand
CTATTTCTGATGACTTTCTTTACCCTTGCAGATCCTCAATGAGCTGGTTAACAGGCATGGCCGGCAGGGTCTGCAGCTGCACCGAGCCGCGCGCGCCGATCTCCACCGACATCCTGACGATCGTGTTGTTGTCGGGAGCCTCGAGAATGTTTATAAAATCATATTCACCGAGGAGGGCGTACTGCGAAAGGATCTTGACCCCCATCGCCTCGATGTCCTTGTTTACCTCGAGGATCCTTGCCGGATTCTTCTTGATGGTCTTGCTGCCCTCTTCGGTAAGCGTGCTTAGCGCGACATAGATCGGCATTGCTTCTCCTTCCGTCTGGCATTCATAAGCAGGAAACCACACCGCAGCGGACGGCCACCATGCAACCGGAAGCCTCCATGGCCAACAGTTACCCAAAAGCTCGTGGAATTAACCTTGCGGCCCGCGGGACGGGGCCTCGCTGATTGCACAGGTTCATTTGTCCGGCAAACACCGTAATCTGCGCCTGAAAGCCTTCCGTGGGGAAGACAAATAACATGAACGACGCCGTGATGCTTGGCATCGCCAAGTCGTGCTTCGATTACGACGAGATCGATAAGGAGCTGGCGAGGGATTATCCCGGCACGTTCCGGGCCAGCCGCTCCGAACCCTACAAGCTGCTGAAGGCGGCCTGATTCCTACTGCCCCGGGCTGCTGATCACCCAGATGATGGCGCCGATGATGATCAGCCAGTAGGTGAGGAATACCAGCAGCGTCACCGTCAGCGCCGACCGGATATTCTTGTTCTCCTGGCCGGGATAGCGCTTGTGGAGGATGTGCAGGTGCAGAAAGGCCTGCCCGGCGAGGATGATGAAGAACAGGCCCGAGCTGATGATCTGCGGCGCCAGATTGCCGATGCCCTGTGACATGTGCAGCGCGAAGAAAGCGCTGATCGGCAGCAGATCTGTGATGATCACGGCCCCCAGGTACCAGAGCAGATTGAACCAGAACCGTTTCATCTAGATCTCCCTCCTGCCCAGCATCGCCCGGCTGACCGTGGCCTCGTCGGCGTACTCGAGGTCGGCGCCGACCGGCAGGCCGCTGGCGAGCCGGGTCACGCGCACCTTGTCGCGCAGCGCGTCGGCCAGGAACATCGAGGTTGACTCACCGGTAGTGTTGGGGTTGGTTGCGAGGATGACCTCGGTGACCCCGCCGGCATCCACGCGCGCGATCAGTTCCTTGATGCGCAGATGCTCCGGATCGACTCCGTCCAGCGGCGAGAGCGCGCCGCCAAGCACATGATAGAGGCCGCGGTACTCGCCGCCCTTTTCGATGGGAATGATATCGCTGGGCTCCTCGACCACGCAGATCGTGGAGGCGTCGCGGCGGGCGTCGCGGCAGAAGACGCAGAGGTCGTCTTCGGTAAAGTTAAAACACTGGCGGCAGAAATGGATCTTGTCCTTGATGGCAATGATGGCCCCGGCAAGCGCCGCCGCCTCGTCGCGTGAGCGCCTCAGCAGGAAAAATGTGATGCGCTGAGCCGAGCGCCGGCCGATGCCGGGCAGCTTCGACAGCTCGGTGATCAGTTGTTCTACTGGAGCGGGGAACATTACCAGGGGATTACCAGGGGGACACATTACTTAATTGCCAATTAAAGGGACACATTACTTTCGCCCCCGGGATTGACCTCACATGAGCCCCGGAATATTGAGCCCGCCGGTAAGGCCGTTCATCCTGCTGGAGGCCAGCTCCTGAGCCGAGCGCAGAGCCTCGTTGGTGGCCGCCAGAACCATGTCCTCCAGCATCTCGACGTCGTCGGGATCCACGGCGCCGGGGTCGATCTTGATGCTCTTGATCTTGAGGTCGCCGGTAACCACGACCGTGACCATGCCGCCGCCGGCGCTGGCCTCGACCTCCTGGTTGGCCAGTTCCTCCTGTGCCTTGACCATCTGCTTCTGCATTTCCTGGACCTGCTTCATCATCTTGCCGTAATTCATGTTTTGCATGATCTCACTCCTTTGGCATATTGCCGTCTATCAAGCATCCGTCAGCGATCGAGGCGCCCGCTAGGGAATCTCCTCTGCGTCGAGCTCGGCCTTGAACATGGCGATGAGCTCGTCGGCGGTGGGCCCCTCCCTTTCTTCCCGCGGCATTGCCGCGGCCGCAGGGGCGCTGTCCCCCGCCGCAACCACGCATTTCACGGCCAGGCCGGCGCCGGTCATCTCCTTGAGGACTTCCCGGATGACCTCCATGTAATTGGGCTTTTCCACCTGGGTCTTGTGGAACTCGGCCCCGGCGGGAAATCCCAGCGTCAGCACATTGCCCTCGAGCTTGAGCGGCCGGGCCTCCTGCAGGAGCGAATGCAGCGGAATCTTTTTCTTCTGGACCTGGGTGAGGATGATGCTCCAGGCCCGGACGATCTTGTCCAGGGAAAGCTCCAGCTGCGGATCGGCCGGCGCAGCTGCGCCGGCGCCAGCGTCCCCGGCCGCTTCGTGAGCGGGAGCGGTACCCGCCGTGCCGGCACCGCCCGGGGCATCGCCCGGGGCATCGCCTGGGGCTACATGGGCTGCTTCCCGGCCCGCGGCATCGGCCGCCGCCGCGGCTTCCCGCTTTGGCGTGCCTTCCCCGCCCGGCACTTCCTTCCGTCCCGACGGCGCTTCCCTCCTGCCCGAAGGAGCCCGGTTCTCGAGCCGCTCCAGCCGGTCCTGTATCGATTTGGTCGACAGGTCAACTTCCGGGCGGGTCATCTTGATGAAAGCCAGCTCCAGCTGCAGGCGCGGATCGCTGCCCCGCTTCATCCCGGCCAGGGCGTCGGCGAGCAGTTCAATGAAGCGCACCACGCGGTTGGGCGCCAGCAGCCGTGCCTGGCCCCTCAAACGCGAGAGGTCCTCGTCGGCGGCGGTGATGATGCCGGCGGGATAATCATCCAGCTGTTGCAGCAGAAAAATATTTCGCAGGTGGGCGGTGAGCTCCTCGGCGAACTGCCCGAACTCCTTGCCCTGCTCCGCCAGCCGGTTCACGAACAGCAGGGCGCCGCGCGCATCATCCGCGGCGGCGATGTCGACGGCCTCGAACAGCAGTTCCGACTCGACCGTGCCCAGCATCGAGAGCACGTCAGCCAGGGCGATCTTCTGGTCACAATAGGTAGAGAGCTGGTCCAGAGCGCCGATGGCGTCGCGGAAGGCGCCCGCCGAGCTGCGCGCGATGGCGGACAAGCCGGCGTCGTCGATATCGATCTGTTCGGCTTCAGCAATTCCCTTTAAAACTTCGAGCACCATGCCGGCGTCGGGCCGGCGAAACTCGAATCGCTGACATCTTGACTGAATTGTGGGAAGGACCTTGTGCGCCTCGGTCGTGCACAAAACAAAAATTACATGCCCCGGCGGCTCCTCCAAAACTTTGAGGAAAGCATTCGACGCTTCCTTGGTGAGCATGTGGGCTTCGTCGAGGATGTAGACCTTGTACTTGCCCTCTACCGTGGCGAAGGCGACCTTGTCGCGGATGTCGCGGATGTCATCGATGCCGCGGTTGCTGGCGGCGTCCATCTCGATGACGTCGAGGGAAGTGCCGGCACTGATGGCCATGCAGCTCTCGCACTTGCCGCAGGGATTCGCCGTCGGCCCCTCGGCGCAGTTGAGCGCCTTGGCCAGCAGCTTGGCGGTCGAGGTCTTGCCGGTCCCGCGCGAGCCCGCGAAAAGATAGGCGTGGCTGATCTTCCCGGACCCGATGGCGTTGACCAGCGTGCGGGTGACATGCTCCTGCCCCCTGACCTGGTCGAAGGTGGCAGGGCGGTATTTTCGGTATAAAGAGACGTGTGGCATGGCTGTCCTATAGGGATTGTCTACAGGAGGCATGGGCTTTCAGCGCTGACTCTTCCTGCTTGTCAAAAGCTGGAAGCTCATGACTCCTGCGTGAGAGTTCCTATTGACCGTGCACCCACCGTTGAGACAGACCTCCGGGCGTGTACCAGGAAGACGGCTCCAGCCAGGCAGCCCCGCGGCACATGAAAGAGATCGCTTACCGCTGCTTCCTTCCGGACCTGACGGGGTTCACGACGTTCCATTGCGCAGGACCTGGCCTTCAACACCGCCGGCAAGGCCACTGGCCCCGCGGATCGGCCCCGAAGGTGGGAATTCAGCCCCGCTATAGCGGATTGCGGGTACAGGGCACCGCTGGCTCCCCGCCTAGCACGGTCATTAGTATCTTAAAGAGATAGGAAGGCTAACGCAATCACGGTTTGTGCCTGAATTGAGGGTGGTTGCGAGGATTAGCGTTTTAGGAAGTCCACTTCAAGGAAGGCTTCCTGTTCGACACGGCGCAATCGCGCAGATGTAATGCGGACAGTGGACCCGTGTTTTCTAACACAGTGACATACAAGCAGAATCCTTAATTTCAGGCTCATGCCCAAAAGCAGGAAGCGCTCCTCTTTTTCGGAATGATCGGGATTCCTGCCTGGCTCTGGATATGGGTAAGTGCGGGCCTAGAAAAAAGCAATTATTGAGCACGCTGGATAAAACGGATAACAACGGATAACATCGAATAGCCTGTTCCCCTGGAGCTCGTTGCAACATATTCGTGCAAGCCCAAATTCAGCCCTTACGCTGTCCCCAGCACCTTCCCCACCGCCGGAATGAAGTCCCGCTTGCGCGACATTACGCCCGGCACCCGGCAGAGGCCGTCCTTGACCTCGCAGTTGAAGGCCTTCTCGATGATCCAGGTCTCGCCGGCGGCAAGCACCCGTTCGAACGCGGCGACGAGGGGATTGGTCACCAGCATGACCGCCAGGTCGTAGCCCTTGGCCTTCCGCAGACGCTCCAGCTCTTCGAGGATCTCACCTTCCCTGAGCTCGATATCCTCGCAGTCGAGCACCATCATCTGGCCGATGCCGAGCTTCTTGCCGCTAAGGTTAACCGTGCGGAAATCGGCGGCGACCAGCTCGGCAGCCGTCTTGTTCTCGATGTTGATGCTCGCATGCAGCAGCTCGCGTGAGTATTCCTCGATCTTGATGCCGGCGAGTTCGGCGAGCCGGCCGGCGAATTCCCGGTCCCGGTCTGTCGTGGTCGACAGCGTCAGGTTGAGCGTGTCGGAGAGGATCCCCGACAGCAGCAGCGCCGCAATCTCGGCCGGGATATTTATCTGGTAGAGGAACATCTCCCGGGCCACGATGGTGCAGGTGCTCCCCAGCGGATCAGTGAGCACATAGATCGGCGCCGCCGTTGATATATCGCCAACTCTGTGATGGTCGATTATCTCCAGGATCTCCGCTTCTTCGATGCCGTCGACCGCCAGCGATATCTCGTTGTGGTCCACCAGGATGGCGCGCTTGCGCACCGGGTCCAGCAGATCGGTCCGGGTGACGAAGCCGATCAGCCGGTCGTCGCTGTCGGCGACCACGGCCGAGCGGTAGTCGGAATCGAGCACCCGCTTGCGCAGCTCGGCAATGGGCGTGAACAGGCCGACGGTCGCCGGCTTGGGCGCCATGATCGAAGACACCGGCTCCGACATCAACAGCAGCTGCACCGTGGCAAAGGCGGGATGCGGAGAGGAAACTACGAGCACTTCCTTTTCTTCCGCCACGCGGACGACCTCGGGGCTGACCGGCGAGGCGTCGGTGACGATCAGCGCCGAGCAGCCGGCGTGGATGCAGTCGAGCTGCACCTCCTGCCGGTCGCCGGCGACGATGATGTCGCCCTCGCGCATGGTGCCCAGCAGAGTCGCCCTCTGCATGGAGGCCACTAGCACGCCGCCCTTGATGGACTCGTCCTTGCCGGAGTTGGCGACGACACGGCCGTCGACGGTCTTGAGGAAGATGTCGAGGCTGATGGGAGTCTCCGACAGGTCCATCATGCCGGCGCTGGCGGTATTGAACTGGGCGATGTCACGCAGGCCGACGATGCCGAGCACCCGGTGCGAGTCATCGACCACCGGGAGCGTCCTTACGCCCTTGTCGCGCATCAGCCGGGCCAGGGCATGCACCGAATCGCGCTCGTGGGCCGTGATGGGACGGTGCATCTCCAGGTCGCTTACCGAGGGGCTGAGGCTCTCGACCTCGACCGGCACCGCCACTTCGAAGCGGTCGAGCACGAATTTGGTCTCTTCGTTGATGTGGCCGGCCCGCGCCGGCGTAAAAATATACCGCTCGTCGGTCAGGTTTTTAAAGTGGGCGTAGCCGATGGCCGAGCAGACGGAGTCGGTGTCCGGCGTCGTGTGGCCGATCACGTGCACGCTTTTTTTTCTTTCTGGTGGAGCCGGCATTTGCAGCACTTCCTTGTCCGGTTGGGGACTTTTGTCTGGATTAATTTCCTGGCGATAGCCGATTTATTTCCTTGCTGTTGCCCGGCAATCGCCCGGCAATCGCCTGGCTTGCCGCCCCCGGGAATAAAAAAACGCTTCCGGAGGAAGCGAAGTGGAAATGATAGCAGCAACGGACAATCAGGTCAATAGTAGTACGAATGCATTTAGTTTTGTTAAATGGGAGGAAAAGAGCAGGCCCGTGAGGACCCGCTCCTGATAACTATTGTTCCCTGTCCTTCCGCTACGGCCGCGCCGTCTCGTCTATATAGGACAGGATCAGGGCCTTGTCGTCGGCGCTGATGTCGGCGCCGGTGTAGCCGGACATGCGGTCCACCACCGCCGCCCACTCGGTCTTGTTATGCAGCGTGATCGGATAGAGCGCGTGGCACTTTGAGCAATCCTGCTCGAAGGTCGCCCTGGCTGAATCGGCCGACGGAACCTCAGGGCGCTTGGCCGGCGGCGGGATGGTCGTCTTCTCGGCCGGCGGGCCGTTCGGGTGGCACTTGTCGCACTTCTCGGTGCTCGGGTGGCACTGGAAGCAGTAGGCCATCCTCGGGCGGTTGGTCTGGTTGTTGAGGTTCAGGTCGTGCGCGATGTTGCGGTGGCAATCGGCGCAGACGGCGCCAAAGCCCAGGTGCTCATCGTGCGGTATCCGTATCTGATCGACGTTGAACTTGAAGCCTTCGGTGTCGTGCTTGGTGGTCATGTTTTCGTGGCACCGGACGCAGTTGGTGCTGACGCGGTCGGGCTCGGCCATGAAACCGGTCTTGTAGCCGTCGGTCACAAAGTGGCCGCCGTTCTCGGCATGGCAATCCAGGCAACCCACTTCGCCGTAATCGGGATGCACATTGGAGCGAAGTCCGACGTTTGCGGTCTCGCCCGTTCCGTGACAGGTCAGGCAGAACCTCGGATTAGTGGTAGTGTAATGGGCAAGCAGCACCATCGGTGACAGCGCCAGAATCAGCACGCCGACTCCGACCAGCGCCCAAACCGGTTTTGATAGCTTAGGAATCTTCATTGATCTGTCTTCCTCCCTTTACGCTCCAGTGCATTGTCGCCTGCCTGTGTAACAATATTCAATAATTCGGTCAAACTAGTCAGCTCCATCCGCCTCGCCGCAGTGCAAACGCACCAGGCTCTCGGTCAGTGCGGCCATGCCGCGGTAGAAACTGCTTCCGGACCGCGCCCTGACCGCCTTGCAAATCTCCGGCACCCACAGAATCAGGTGCTCCCGGCAAAACCGGCTCTGCAATTCCTCGATCCCGGCGGCTCCCCCGGCGTCTCCCGATTCGCGCCGGGCGGCTTCGCACTCCGCCAGCATCGCCATCGCCTCCAGCTCGAGGCTGAGATGATCCGGCGTCCGGCCCGATTTCAACTCCAGGCCCGCCTCGTCATAAAACCTCGCCACGGCGACCGTCGCCTCGCCCCACAGCTGCGGCGCCTCCTCGCTCCAGCCGCGAATAAAAACCGACTCATAAGGCGCGATATGCTCGCCGGTCCCGAGGAACAGCCTGGCGTACTCAACCGCCAGCTCCTCGGCCTGCTCTTGCGCATCGCCGGCAAGGAACTCCCCGTCGAAGGAAATATCAAACGCTGCCAGCGACTCGACCATCTCCGGGCTCTTCATGCCCTCGATCATGGCCGCCGAAGGTTTGCCGCTGAACACCCGCGAAACCAGGCCGTATAACCCTGCGCGGGCGTGAGCCATCTCCAGCTCCGGCCCGCCAGCTCCTTTCGGAGCCGCCGCCAACCCCATCACCTGCTAGGCCTTGGCGACTGTGACGACCATGCTACCCCAGGCCTGCCCGCCGCCGATCGGATCGGCCGCGGCCGGCACGATCTGCTTGGTGTTAACGCCGGTGCCGCCCTTTTCCTTCCACCAGATGAGCTCCAGATTCGGGTCCTTGAGCTCCACGTTATCGATTTCCGACATCTTCACTTTTTCTCCCTGGGCGACGCTGCCGAATGCCGTGTGTCCCACTCCGCTGGCCATGGCTATCACCTGGGGATGGATTCCCTCGGTCACAAACGCTGTCGATTCAACCGAGCGCTCCTTGGCTTCCCCGGCCTTGGCAGCCCTGAGCACCTTGACCGGATCGCCGTCCTTGATGCCGAGCCTGGCCGCGGTCACCGGGTTGATCATGACCGGATTGTCGTGAAGGATCTCATCGAGCCACATGCAGTTGGCCGTTTTGGCATCTGTCTGCAGGGCGGTATCGTAAATGCTCAGCACCAGTTCGCTTTCCTTTAGGTCCTTGAAGTCCTGTACCGGCTCGTAAGTCGGCAGAGCCGCGAAGTTTGCAGCCGCCAGCCGCGAGGAGGCGACCTCGATCTTGCCGCTCGGCGTACTGAAGCCGCCCGCGGTGTAAGCACCATAATTCGGCCGGGTCTTGGGGTCGTACCAGGCGCCATGCTGCTTTAAGTAGTCGAGCCCGCCGGCCTTGACCAGGCCCGGAATGCTCGAAATCTGCGCGGTCACATAATCGCTGGCGGAATTGAACGCGAAGTACTGTGCCATGCCTGCCTGGATCCTGGAGGCGAGCTGCGTGGCGATGTCGAAAAATGACACGGCTGAATCCAGCGGCGGCACCACCGGCTGGCGCAGCGAAACGTAAGGAACCAGCTCGGGAGAGGACCGCACTTCGGCGCTCCAGTCCTCGAGATATGTCGTTTCCGGCAGGATGATGTCTGCCAGCATCGCGGTCTCGTTCATGAAAGGAGTGACGGCGATGTGGTAGGGAATCAGGGTCTCGTCCTTGAGGACGTCCTCGACCGTTCCCGTGTCCGGATTTGAATATGCGGGATTGTAGCCGTGGGTCATGAGCACGCCCACGTTGAATTTGCGGTTCTTGATCAGCTGAATGGCGCTCTGAATCGACTGCTGGGAGGCCAGCGGCAGGTCCGGCGGATTGGTGAGGACGCTTGCAGCCGGAATCGGAGGGGCCGGATTCGGCTCGGCCAGGTTGTACTGGCGCGGCATGCAGAGCCCACCCTTGACGTCGATATTGCCGGTGATGATGTTGAGCAGCATGACAGCCCGCTCGTTCTGCACGCCGTTGGGCATGCCCGACAGCATGGCATCGCTGATTGTCGTAGCCGGGTGGGTGGCCGCGAACTCGGTTGCTACACGGCGGATGACCAGGGCGCTGACACCGGTTTCCGCCTCGGCGCGCTCCGGCGTGTACTGGGCCAGATGCTGCGCCAGTTGCGCCGCGGAGACGTTGGTCCACTGTTCGATGAAGGCGGCGTCGTGAAGGCCTTCCTGCATGATGACATTGGCCATCGACAGCGCCACCAGGGCATAGGTACCGGGATTGACGTAATGGGCCTCATTGGCGCGGGTAGATGTATTGGTCAACCTTACATCGAAGACGACAAGCTTGGCCTGGTTGAGCTGAACGCCATCGATCATGCGGCGGGCCAGCCCCACGAACTGGGGATTGCTCTCCAGCGGGTTCGCCCCGAAAACCAGAATGTACTTGCTGTGCGAGACATCCGGCATATCGCCGGCGGCGCCCCAGGTGAGCTCGGTCGCGACGAGCTTGTTGGCGTCATAGACTGCCGCGGCGCCCAGGGCGTTCGGCGAGCCGAAGGAATAGGTGAAGCGGCGGCCGAGGTTGTCCCGGGCGACGTTCTCTGTCAGATAGACAAAGCTGCCCGGATTGGCCTTGATTGCCGTCATGTGCTGCGTGACGTCGGCGTAAGCCTGGTCCCAGGTGATGGACTCCCAGTTGTTCTTGCCCCGCTGGCCGACGCGCCTCATTGGCGTCAGCAGCCGGTCGGGATCGTACAGTGCGTTGATACCGGCCTGGCCGCGCGCGCAAAGGGTACCCTGGTTGCTGATGTGCACGGTGTTGCCGCCGATCTTGACCAGGCGGCTCTCCTCGACGTAGCCGATGTTGCCGCAGCCCGCGGGGCACTGCATGCAGGTGCTGGGCAAGAACGACCGCGGCAGGCCTGAAGTCCGGTTCACGGACCGCCCGCCCTCGATCAGCTCAACGGCCTTGGCGATCGGGCCGAACTGGGACTCGATCGTCAGCACGGCGGCGCTGGCGGCGCCCAGTTTCAGAAAATCTCTACGAGTGATATTTAGCATTCTCCGGCTCCTTGAACTCAACTGAGGGGAATCGTCTGGCCGCCGATGACCATCACGAATCGCATGGCGTAGACTCCGATGTTGACCAGGATTGACGCGACCACGGCCGCTGTCAGTGACTTTCTGCTCTTCGGTCCCAGTACCAGGATCATTGGCAGGATCGACCCCATGATGATCTCGACTCCCACGAACAGCGGCGCGAAGTTGCCCGTAAGGATTAACATGCCGGCCTCGAAGGCGTCGGAGTGGGCCGTAAGCAGTACCAGGATGTCGGAAAGGATAAGGAACAGATCGAGCATGATGACATAGGCCATGAACTGCGCCAGCTGCAGGATCAGCCTCTTGTCCTGCTCGCGCGTCTCCGCGTTGGCCTTCTTGTCAAACCATTTCCAGCGGACCGCGGCGATGATGACCACCAGCCCGATGCCGGAGACCATGGCCGAGACCAGGAAAATGGTCGGCATGGCGGCGGTGTTCCACAACGCCCTGGCCTTGGCCAGAGCCAGGATGAAGCCGGTATAGCCGTGGACCGAGATGGCCAGCGGTATGCCGAGGATTCCCAGGATCTTGGCCGCGTTCTGCCTGTTGGTGTAGACCATGACCGCGTAGATGACACCCATGATCGGGTAGGCAGTCAGCAGGAACGAGCCGTAAGTGATCGGCGAGGTCCAGTTGTAGAAGAGGAACAGATGCCAGAAGCGCAGCGGCTGCTCGAGGTCGAGGATGAGGTTGAGCGGCGCGATGATCAGCAGGCAGGGCGCCAGCAGCGCCGTGATCTTGCCGATCGGCTTGAATTCCTTGCGTCCCAGCAGGGTGGCGATTACCGAGATGACGAACGAGCCGGCGCTGAGACCGGTAAAGAAGAAGTACTGGCCAATATACATGACCAACGGTAGCTGATGCTGTACCGAGTAGACGACATTTACATCTGCATGCTCCATGCGGATCTTCCCTCCGTTTAGTCGTTAAGCCGTTAAATCCTCAGCTTGGCCAGTGCGCCTTCTGTGTAATAGTTGATATCTTCCTCGACGTTGCTCATAGCGGTCTCGTCGGCGTTGATATAAAAGACCTGGGGATCTGTCTGCATTTCTTTCTTCAGCACTACGGTGGCGTTGGCCGCCAGCAGCTGCGCGACTTCACTCTTGGAATCGTTCTTGTCGCCGAAGACCATGGCGCGGGTGGGACAGCTCTCGACACAGGCCGGAACCAGGCCGGCGTCGACACGGTGCGAACAGAAATAGCATTTCTGCACGATGTTCTTGAGGGGGTTGATGTACCTGACGTCGTAAGGACATGAAGCGATGCAGTACTTGCAGCCGATGCAGCGGTGCTGGTCGACGACGACGATGCCGTCATCGCGCTTGTAGGTCGCCTGCGTCGGACAGTTGCGGGCGCAGATGGCGTCGGTGCAGTTATTGCACAGGCGGGGAATCCAGAAACGCCTGACGTCGGGATAAGTGCCCTTCTCGACGATCTTCAGCCAGGTAGTGTTGACCTCCAGAGGAACAGCCATCTCGGCCTTGCAGGCTACGGTGCAGGCGTGACAGGCGATGCACCTGCGGATATCGATCACCATCGCGTATCGTTTTTTTTTGGCCACTTGCTACTCCTCCTTATTTATATAAACCCGGCGGCGCGGTCAGGGCGCCAATCTTCTATTCCAATCTAGTTGCTATCATTTCGTTTTCCAGCGCGATTCCAGCCCGAAAAATCTCCAGTGAGGAGGTTATGCGCGGGAAGGATTACGGAAACGCCACACGCTTGTTCCACCGCCCGGCCCTCGATCAAAAGAGAGCTGGACTCAGGCTAGTCTTCCTGGTGCATCTTGTCCATCAGCCAGTTGATCAGGGGCGGAATCCCGAAAGTGAGGCCGGTAAGGATCGCAATGGTCGCAAACAGATTGATAAGAAAGAACCGCGGTGCTTCTTCGATGTACCACATGGATACCCTTTCACCTTTTCCCTGCGCCCGCTGGGCGCCTTGTTGTGCCTGCATGACGAATTCTAACAAAACAACGGGAGACATTTTATACGAAACTTCTTAATATGTCATTTCCTGCATCAAGCCCCTATTTGCCGAGGCTTGATGCAGGATAGTCGCCTCGTGGTGCCTAGGTCCGCGCCCCGCCGCTCTGCGTCCCCGTCGTATCTGTCGATGTGCCCGCGGCAGTCGGTGTGCCGGCGCCGCCACCTGGTTGCGACTGATCGAGCGTCTGCCCAGTGCCTGTCGGCGGGGCCAGCGTCTTGTAGTCGTGGCAGTCGGCGCACACGCCGCCAGGATTATGGTTCACCTTGTCCTGGTGACAGGTCAGGCACGGCTCGCGGGTCGTGACCGTCCACGCGTGCGGCTGGTGGCAGGTCTTGCATGCCTGCTGCGAGTGCGTTGCCTTCCCGTGCAGCCCGTTTGTCTTCGCATCCGTGTGACAGCTAAGGCAATCCACGACCGGCTTGGCCTGATCGTGCGGCTTGTGACATTCGCGGCAATCCCATTTCATGGGCGCGTTATCCGGAAATACCACCCCTGTGTTGGGAAGCTTCTGATGACAGCTGAGGCATGTTTCCCTCGTCGGCCTCAGCGGGCTGTCTTCCCGCAGGAACGGATGGCATTCCGTGCAGTGCATGTCCTGCATCTGCGTGACCTTGATTGCTTTAGCCTGCCCGGCCACGTGGTCTGCGTGGCAGGCGGCGCAAATCTCGATCGACGGCGTGAAGCTGTGCAGACGCATGCCGTGACAAGTCTGGCAGGCGATGTTCTGCTGTTCGGCATGGACTTGATGCCCAGCCGTATTTTCTACCTGAACCCACTGTGGGTCGCCGCTATAATGACATTTCTCACAAGCCTTGTCCGAAACCGAGGCGTGGTTGGTGTTACGGTCCGGCCGCTCCATCAGGTAGTTGACTACCAGCTGGGCGCCGCCGATCGGGCTGACCGTGTGGCAACTGTGGCAAGCAACCTTGCTGTGCTCACTGGTGGACCACTTGTTCCACGCCACTTCCATCGTGTGGCACGAGCGGCAGAATTCCGGATCGTTCTGCGTATAATCGTACATCCGGTAGCTGCCGTAGCTGCCGCCGAAAATGACGGCAACCAGGAGCGTTCCCAAAACAACTTTTGCCACTACCGGCAAATTGGCAATCCATCTGCCGATCCCCTTGATTTTTCGAATAACCCAGCTCATGGCCGAACCCTATGCCACGAGCTTCCGAATTTGGGGACCTTCAATTGCCACGCACGCCCTGAAACTTCCATGTGCCCTCCCTTGGACAACTGAAAAAAAAAGAGACGAACCACTAGCTGTGTTGTCAGAAAAATGGAAGTACCCTCAGGGGTATTAAATACCGCACTCCGGTCTTTGTCAAGATGCAATCTCATTATTTAAGGATATTTACTTTTATTAGAAGTTTGTGAAGTTAAATACCTGCATTTGGCGCGATTACCACGGTGGTTATGAGGGTTCCGACCCGCGACATGAGTCATCAAAATGGTTGATATTTTATTACCTTTGTAGGACTGTTCCCGTCCCTTGAAATCATTGATACTTGATTATTTTTGTAGTAGTGGTTTTGCTGCCGCCCCGGCTGCTGCCCGGCCTCTCGGGCTACTTCCGTCTGTGCTAAAGTCATGGTGAAAAGAATCGAGGAGGCCTCGATGAGCCAAAACCATGAATTCCCCCACCTCGCGGCGGCCGCGGCCGGACTCGGCTCGCGCCGGGACCTTTCCCTGGAGGAGCTGAGGAGCCTCCTCTGCGGCGACTGCGACTTCTTCCATGAAGATCACGAAGACGACCTGGAGTGTTCCTGTTTCCAGGTGCTGCGCGAGATCATCGCCCGCGGTGTGCTCACGCCAGCCGGGCTCGCCAGGGCGCTGGCAAAGGAAAAGTAATGACCCGGGGTCTTCTGCGTCTGACACCCGACTGCTCGCCGAAACTGCTTGAAGAAGCCTGTCTCTACAACCGCGCCACCGACGACCTCTATATACTGAACTCCGAGGCGATCGATTTCCTGGCGGCCTGCGCGTCAGGGGCGCCGGCCCCCAACGGCCCGGGCGGCTCCGGCCAGGACACCTCCGCCTTTATCGAATTCTGTATCGAGGAGGGCATACTCCGGAGCGCCGCGGCGGCGGTGGGGCGGCCGCTGCGCCTGGCCCAAAGCCCCCTGCCTTCCCTCCGCTACCTGCTGCTGCATATCACGGACCGCTGCAACCTGAGGTGCCGGCACTGTTTCCTCGGCGAGGCGGGAAAGATCGACCTGGCGCTGGATGAGATCCTGTCCGTGGTCGACGAGTTTGAAGCCATGCAGGGCTTGAGGCTGCTGGTCTCCGGCGGCGAGCCGCTCCTGCATCGTGACTTCTGGGAGTTGAACGACAGCCTTGCCGGCAGGGATCTGCGGGCGGTGCTGCTTTCAAACGGCACCCTGATCGATGACGAGGCCGCCGAGCGGCTGTCTTTCCAGGAAGTACAGGTTAGCCTCGATGGCATGCAGGAGGCCCACGACTTCATCCGCGGCGGCGGCAGCTTCGAGCGCTCGGTCGCGGCCGTCAGGAGGCTGACCACAGCCGGCAAGCAGGCATCCGTGGCAACGATGGTCCACAACCGCAACCTGGGCGATTTTGACCGGCTGGAGGACCTCATCGCGGAACTGGGAGTGGAAAAGTGGGAGGTCGATCTGCCCTCGGCCAGCGGGCGGCTCACCGCCGGCTCCGGTCTCATGATCGATCCCCGCACCGCCGGTCCATATATAGACCGTTCTTTTGGCGGCGCCATTCACGAACCGGCGGGCGGATATGCCTGCGGCGCTCACCTGATGGCGGTCATGGCCGGCGGCGGCGCTGCACGCTGCGGCTTTTATGCGGACCAGCCGGTGGGCGGCATCTCGGAAGGATTGGCTGCCTGCTGGCGGAAAATAAGGAAGATACGCCTGGCGGAGCTCGATTGCGGCTGTGAATTCATCGAGGATTGCCGTGGCGGGTGCAGATTTCGCGCGGCTGGGTATACTAGTCCCACGGGCGCCGATCTGTGCCAGTGTTACCGGTACGGGGCGCTCTAGAAAATTTTTGAATCAACCCATTCCGGATTTCAAGGAGGTGGCGTCGGTGAAAATCAGAAAGTCGAAGAAGAGCAGCTCCAGCACCTGCAAGTGCAGCTCTTCGTGCTGATTGCCGGCGAAATGCCGTAAATGAAAAACTCCTCCGGCCGGAGGAGTTTTTCATTTATTTGTGGGTAAACAGGGTCTCGATGAGAAGGGTGCGAATGTTCCCGCACAAAATAAACGGCCCTAGGCCCCTTCCATCGTTATGGCTTCAGTCGGACAGGATTCCTCGCAGGTCGCGCAGCCGTCGCAGGCGGTTGGATTCGCCAGGCTGGCCACGTCCTCGGAATCGAGTTCGAGACTCTCGTTGGGACATTCATCCACGCAGATGCCGCATCCCGTACACTCTTCGGGATCAATCTTGGGTTTTTCAGCCAATCTAATTCACCACCCTTCGGGATTTTAATCTATGAGGAGAAATCCTCAGGTAATTGATATTCGCCAGGTTGCGCAAACACAGGTGGTCCTAGTGACCGCCGCAGCCGCAGCTGGACTCGTGCCCGTGGCCGTCGGGGCCCTCGCCCGGCTCGCGGCCCATGACCGCCGCCGAAATGATCTGGTTGACCTGGTCCATCAGCTGGTTGAAGCAGGTCTGGGCGGACGCGAAATCCTGAATACTGGGAATGTCGCGGATCTGGCCCTGCATTTCCTGAAGCTCTTCCATCTGCTCGGGAGGAAGCTGCAGGCCGGAACTGGCGGCGCGCTGAACCATCTCCTGCTTTTCGGAGAACTTCTTGAGAGCGTCCGTCGCCGCTTCGTCGCCGTCAACGCGCCCGGCCGCCTGCTTCAGCTGACCGAGCTCCTCGCTGTCAGAAATGGCCGCGGCAAGTTCCTGCGCTTTATCCAGAACTAGAGACATATATACTCCAATCGATATTTATTGAGGCTTCGATACCTGGACCGTCTATGTCTAGGCTAGCTAATGATGCACGGGCTTGCAAACAAAATGGCATAAAGAGGGACGCCCATGGTCTACAGCCAGCTGAACAGCAGCCGCGCCGCCGTGCCCAGGACGGTGAAAAAGACGTCCTGCGCCCGGTCGATGCGTTCCAGCTCGGACGGCGAGGCGTTCTCGAGGGAAAGACCGGTCAGGGGATCGCGGGGGCTGCCAAGCGCATTGCCGAAATCGGCCATCCCCTGCCGGCAGTCCTTGCTGCTCTGGGTTTTGAGCATCTTCTCGTATTCGTCGGCAAGCTTTTCGTACTCTGCCGATTGCGCCGGGTCCGCGCGCCCGTGGCCAGCTTCGCGGTAACGGGCATAGCCGCCAAGGGCGCCGTGGTTCACCCAAAAACCCTCACAGCCGCCACAGAACAGCAACTGGATGTTTGTCAGACATGGGCCTTCCTGACCGTTGCATTTGTGGGGCCCTCTTCAACCATAAGCCTTCCTATTCTGGAAAAAACCTTCCCGTTCCTGCAGGAATAAGACCGCCGCCATTTAACTGTGAACCGGTTTACCCAATCGGCGCTGCGGGGAATCTGTTGATTGCCCGTCGACCGGGAATCTGTTGATTGCCGCTTGCCGTTGTTGCCATGAAAAATATTCCAAAATGGAAAAGCACAGCAGCAATCGCCCTGATCGTATTGGGATGCCTGGTAGCGACGTGCGCCATGGCCGTGGTCTGGCTCAACCAGGTCGTGGTCAACACGGACAAGTACGTGGAGACCGTCGCTCCCCTGAGCGAAGATCCCGCTATCAAGGACGCCGTGGCCCACTCCGCCACCGATCAGCTCTTCGCGCGCGCCAACGCCGAACAGCTGACCCGCGAGGCGCTGCCCGACCGGGCGGATTTCCTGGCCGCTCCCATCGTCGAGGCCACCAAAGCGTTTGTCGAGGAGCAGTTCCGCAACCAGCTGGACTCTCCCGCATTCGCCGACATCTGGAAGGAAGCCAACCGCAAAGCCCATGACCTGGTCCTTCAGGTAGTGCTCGGCAGGGAGGGAACGATCTCATCCAGCGGCGGCAAAGTCAGCCTCGACCTTAGCAACCTTCTGGACAATATCAAGTCACAGCTGAGTGTCCGGGGCGTCAATATCTTTCAAAATGTATCACTGGGAGACACCGGATTTAAATTCACCATCTTCGAGTCGCAGAGCATCACCAAGGCCCAGGCGGCCCTCAACCTGCTGGACAAGCTGGCCTACTGGTTGCCCGTGATGGCTCTTGTTCTACTGGGCGCGGCTGTCTGGCTTTCATCAAGCCGCGCCGCCACCGTATTCCGGATCAGCCTTGGCGTTGCTGCGGGAATGGCGCTGCTGCTGGTGGTCCTCGCTGTCGTCCGCGGCCGCTATCTGGACGCGGTCAATTCCTCGGGCACGGTCGACGCGCCGGCGGCGACGGCATTCTTTGACATCATCATCGGGTCTCTAAAAACAGCGGTCAGGCGCGCTTTCGCGGGAAGCCTGCTGGTTGCTTTCATCGGTTTCGCCCTGGGGCCATATCCTCTCGCCGCCGAGTTGCGGTCGTCGCTAGGCAAACTGTTCAAGACGGCCGAGGCGGCGGGGACGAAGGTCGACCTGGGCCCGGCCGGCGCCTGTATCATGCGGCAGAAGACCTCACTGCAGGCCGCCGGCATGGTGTTGGCTCTGCTGGTGCTGGTGCTCATCGACCAACCGTCCCTGTCGCAGACGCTGATGATAGCGGTGATTCTTCTGGCATATCTGGGAATACTGGAATTCCTGGCGCGAAAGGCCGCCTGAAGCAAGCCAGTTGCATCTAGGGAAGGCAAAATGGCATTACAGTGGAGAAACCGGCAATCAAAGATACGAGGAGTCATCGGCAGCCGCTACCTGGGGCGAAGGGACCACCAGATAGCTGCGCGCCGGGCAAAGGAAAATCAAGCCCGTGATTCATGGCCGTCCAACGGCTACTCGCTGATCACGGCCCTGTTCACGGCCACCTCGGCGGCCATAGTGCGCCAGCGCGATGTGAACTGGAGCCCCCCCCCTGCGAGATTTACTGATATTTGCGAATGTTATAATATACGCATAAAGGTATCCTGCTTGCGTTAGCGAATACAATGCAAAAAGGCGGTTTCGGCCCACCATCCAAAAGGAGACAAACATGTCCAGCAAAAAAGTCCTTTCGGTGATCATTCTTCTTGTGGGAATCGCGCTCATCATTGCGCCCTTCGGCTACAAGATGTTCGACCGGGCTTCGGCCGGCGCCGACATGATGAAGGCTTTCGAGCCGGTGCTGACAAGGCCGAACGTCACCACTTTCCAGGGGCACATGCGGACATTCGGCGGCATGCAGCAAGATATGAACAAAATGCTTCCGGCGCTCGCACAGCAGATGGGAATGACCCCGGATCAACTCAACCAGATGCTGGGCCAGCAATTCCCCGGCGTGGCCAACGGCATGCAGCAGATGGACAAGATGGGCCAGGACTTCAGCACCGTCATCACGGTCATGGACCAGAACGTCGACAACTTCCAGAAAGCCGACCAGCTTCCCATGAGGACCATGCCCTGGTTCTTCATCGTAGCCGGCGTCGCGCTGGTGGTGCTGGCAGGGGCGCAGCTATTGATTCCTGACAAGAAGTAAG
>JAJZQT010000097.1 GCA_021803005.1 Actinomycetes bacterium | reverse complement strand
AGCTCGCCCTTCGACAGCAGGCCGATAACCTTGGCCGCCGCCGCGCTCGCCTGGGCCACCGAATCGGGGATGTCCTTCGGGCCCTGGCAGGCTCCCGCCAGGAAGATGCCGCCGGTATTGGTCTCCACCGGACGCAGTTTGGGATGGCTCTCGGACATGAACTCGTACTGGTCATAAGAGATGTTGAGCTTGCGCGCCAGCTCGGCGGCGCCTTTAGATGCCGCAAACCCGGTCGCCAGCACCACCAGGTCGGCCTCGATCTCAACCGGTTCGCTTGAGAGCGTGTCGGTGCCCATGACCATCAGCTTGCCGTCCATGGGATAGATCTTGCCCACGCGGCCGCGCAGATAGATGGCGCCGAACTCGCGCTGCGCCCGCCGGGTGAATTCCTCGTAGCCCTTGCCGCCGGCGCGTATGTCTAGATAGAAGACATAGGACTGCGAGTCGGAGATGTGTTCCTTGGTCAGGATCGCCTGCTTGGCCGTGTACATACAGCCGACGCTGCAGCAGAACGGCCGCCCCACGGATTCGTCCCGCGAGCCGACGCAGGAAATGAAGACGATGTTTTTAGGTTCCTCATTATCGGACGGCCGCTTGACTTGGCCCCCCGTCGGGCCCGACGCCGAGAGCATGCGCTCGTATTGCAGGGAAGTAACCACGTCGGGATACTGGCCGCCGCCGTAATCAGGATAGGCCTCGCGCCAGTCGAAGAGCTCGTAGCCGGTGGCCACGACGATGGCGCCGAATCTTTCGGTGACCACGCGCTCTTCCTGCTCGTAATCGATGGCGTCAGCAGGACAGACTTTTTTACAGATGCCGCACTTGCCCTTGATGAACTGGCGGCAATACTCCTTGCGTATCGTCGCCACCATCGGCACCGCCTGGGGGAAGGGAATGGAGATAGCCCGCGACAGGCTGACGTCGGCATTGAACTCATCCGGCGCCCGGTTGGGGCACTTCTCCATGCAGAGCATGCAGCCGGTGCATTTGTCTTCGCTGACGCAGGTCGCCCGCTCGCGGATATCGACTTCGAAGTTGCCTATGTATCCCCGCACCTGGTCAACCTCCGAGTTGACCATGAGGGAGATGTTCTCGTGCTGGTTGGCTTCGACCATCCTCGGCGTGAGGATACACGAGGAGCAGTCCAGCGTGGGGAATGTCTTGTCCAGCCGCGCCATGTTGCCGCCGATCGACGGCCCCCGCTCCACCAGCGTGACCGGCAGTCCCGAATCGGCGATGTCAAGCGCCGCCTGGATGCCGGCGATGCCGCCGCCGATGACCAGGACCCTGCCGGTGACCGGCACCGTGCTCGAAGAAAGCGGCGCCTGGCCGCGCACCCTGGCCACGCCCATGCGCATCAGATCGATCGCCTTGTCAGTGGCGACATCGGTATCGGAATGGATCCAGGAACAGTGTTCGCGGATGTTCACCATATCCATCATGTACGGATTCATGCCGCCGCGGCTGACCGTGCGCCGGAATGTGGCCTCGTGCATCCGCGGCGAGCAGGCAGCAATCACCACGCGGGTAAGCCCCTTCTCCTGCACCGCCTCGATAATGGCGCGCTGGCCGGGATCGGAGCAAGTGTACTGCAGGGTCTCGGCATGCGCCACGTCGCGCATCGATTGCGCCGCCGCCACGACCTTTTCCGTGTCGACGGTGGCGGCGATGTTGGTGCCGCACTGACAGACAAAGACGCCGATACGCATGGCCTAGCTCACCGCCTTCCTGCTTCCCCGTCCGATCTCTTTTCCATCCAGAGCGTCCGGGTCGCCGCCCCGCTCGATCTTCGCGATCAGCTTGCGGGCGCTGACAACGTGCGCGAGGATGCCGAGGTCGTCGGCTTTGAATCCCAGCGCCAGCCCCAGCACCTGAGAAAAATAAAGCACCGGGATATCCAGCGAGGTCCCGAATGTCTTGTTGATCTGCTCCTGGCGCAGGTCAAGATTTTGATGGCACAAGGGGCAGACGGTGACGATGGCGTCAAAGCCCATGTCCTGGGCCACCTCGATGATGCGCCGGCTGGCCCGCAGGACGATCTCCTTCTTGGCCAGCCCCATGTAGGAGCCGCAGCACTCGCTCTTAAAAGGGAAGTGAGTGGCCTGGGCTCCGGTGGCCCAGAGCAGCGGCTTCATGCTGGCGGGGTTGCGCGGATTATCGAATTTGAGGATGCTCGCCGGCCGGGTGAGCAGGCAGCCATAGTAGGTCGCCAGTTTTATTCCCGCCATGCGGCCCTGCGCGCGTTCCGCCAGCGCCTCGGGCTGCACCGCCCGGCCAAAGAATTGGACCAGATTCAAAATCTCGGTCTGGTAGCGCACGGGCTCGCCGAAGATCCGCTCGGCCTGCATGCGGATATCCTCGCTTTGCTCCAGCTGGTACTGGGCGTTCTTGAACCGGTTATAGCAGCCGGCACAGGGCGCCACCATAGCCTCATGCGACGCCGACGCCAGGTGCAGGTTGCGGGCCGGCAACAGGACGCCCAGGTTTCCTCCCCAATGATGAGGCGCCGGTGATGCGCCGCAGCAGTTCCAGTCCTCGATTTCGTCGAGCTGTATGCCCAGCTCGCGGGTCACCAGGCGGAAAGACGCGTCATACTCACCCGCCGAGCCCGTCAGCGAACAACCGGGGAAGTAGGAATAGCCGGTCACCTGGTCTTCCTGTCGCCGTTGACTTCGCGGAAGATCCGGTGCACCTGCTCGCGGTTCTTGATGCGAGGCGGGATGACGTGCACCTTTTTCTTCCTGAGGATCAGGGGCACCAGGCTGAAATCGTTGAAAGGATTGAAGGTGCGGAGGTTCATCCAGGTCAGCAGCCTTGCCTCGTGCAACCGGCCGTGCCGGCGGACGTTCTGCAGAAATGCCCGGCGGAAAAGCCGGATCTCTTTCTCCTCGCCTTCGATGCCGCGCTCGTCGGCGATCATCTTTGCCTGCTCGATGACGTTGGCGACATCGATGTTCATGGGGCAGCGCGAGGAGCAGGTCATGCAATCGAAACAGAGCTGTGCCGTGCGCGAGCCCAGGACTTTGTCAACCTGGCCCAGCTGCAGCAACCGCATGACGCGATGTGGCGGATAATCAAAAGCAAAAGCGGCGGTGCACGTCGAGGTGCAGCGGCCGCACTGGTAACAGGCCGAGACGCTCTCGCCCGAGCGGCGCTCGATCTCGGCGACGATGGTGGCGCCATCAGCAACGGTCTGTGATACCGGGATAGTCAAGAGGCCTCCGTTCCCATCCTCCCCCTGTCAGCAAAAACCCGTCGGCGCCAGACTTCCCTGCGTGTATCCGTCAAACGCAGCCTTACAGGCGGGCCAACGAGATTGTGAAACTTTTAACAAAATATGTGAAAATTTTAACAGCCTAATACGAATAAGTCAAAATTGTTTTGAAGAGGCTGGTGAAGCCGGGAAATGCCGGCATGCGGCATCAACTCGTAGGGGGACGTTGGTTGCCTATGTTGAAATACTCAAAGAGATAGCAATGCTGCGCTAACCAACTGGGAGTATTTCAACATAGGCAACCAACGTCCCCCTCAGTGTTGCGGGTTTGCCTTCTTATGGGCCGGTTAACTAGTTCACCACCGTCCCCAGCACCTCGTTGAAGTAGCCGTTCCACAGCACCCGCTGGGAAGCGATCAGGCTTTTTTGCGTTGTTTTGGTGTTATTGGTGTAGCCCAGCACCTCCACCGGGCCGGCCATCAGACCATTAAACTGGGGATATTCTCGCGAGCCGGCGGCCACGGCGCCCTCCCACCGGATCACTCCGTTTACCTTGACCACCGCCCAGGCGTCGCTTGTCTTATCCGGATTGGCGATCAGCACCCAGTCAAGAGCCCCCGCCGACTGCTGGTCATACCAGGTCCAGTGGTAGTCGGGGCTGATGGTGGCGTCATCCATAATGCCCGGCACCTCCTCGAAGGAGGGACCCCAGATCGAGCGCTGCGAAGCGATGGAGCTGGTAAATGAAGTCCGGGCCGGATCGCTGTATGACTTCACCGTCACCGGGCCGTTCATCACGCCCGGGAAGGTCGGGGTGACGTTGCCGCCCCCGGCGATGGACCCGGTCTGGCAGGCGGTGTTGGGCAGGCCGCTGGGAGTGCCGTCCGGGTTGCAGCCGCCGTTGCCTACCTCGACCAGATAGTAGATCGTGTTAAAAGCATCGGGGTTTGCAATCAACACCCAGTCCTGGGCGCCGGGGCTCTGGGAATCGTACCAGGTCCAGTAATGGACGCCCGATGAAGCAATCATGCCCGGCACCTCGTTAAAAGCCGCGCCGTAGTTGGATAGCACCCGCTGGGAGGCCATCACCTGGCGGCGGTCGGCGGCGGTGTTCCAGTCGCCGCCCT
>JAJZQT010000096.1 GCA_021803005.1 Actinomycetes bacterium | reverse complement strand
CCAGGTGCTTACCAACCTGCTCTCAAACGCCATCAAATTCACCGGGCCCCGGGAGAAGACGGTAATCGAGCTGGGTGGCCGGTATGAAAATGGCCATAACGTGTACTACGTGAAGGACAATGGCGTCGGTTTTGACATGAAATACGCGGACAAGCTCTTTGGGGTATTTCAGCGTCTTCACAGCGCCGAGGAATTTGAGGGAACCGGCGCCGGACTGTCCATAGTCCAGCGGGCGGTTCACAGGCAAGGCGGCAGCGTCTGGGCGGAAAGCGAGATAGGCAAGGGCTCCACCTTCTACTTCGCTCTGCCTGCAAACCTGGAATCATCAACTGAAGGGAGATCTGATGAATGAGATTGAGCCTGTTGACATCCTGTTGGTAGAGGATAATCCCAGCGATGCGGAGCTGGCGCTGAGGGCGCTGAAAAAGAACAATCTCGCCAACAGCCTTTATTGGGCGAAAGACGGTGAAGAGGCTCTTGAATATATCTTTGCCACAGGAGCGTTTGCCGGCCGTGAGGTCGAAGCAGCGCCCAAAGTAATCCTGCTTGATCTGAAGCTGCCAAAGGTCGACGGCCTTGAGGTCCTGCGCCGGGTCAAGGCCGACGAGCGAACAAGGACAATCCCCGTGGTGGTGCTGACCTCATCGCGTGAAGAGCGGGACTTGACCGAAAGCTACTCGCTGGGAGTCAACAGTTACATCGCCAAGCCGGTGGACTTCGAACAGTTCATCATCTCGGTCAGAGACATCGGCCTGTACTGGCTGCTTCTAAACAATCCGCCACCGGGACTAAGAGATGCTTTAGTTCCCGGGCGCTGATGTGGCATTTCGCAACTGACAAGCCATGAAGGATGATGAACTCCATATCCTGATGCTGGAAGACGAGCCGCTCGATGCCGAGCTGGCCGAACGGGAGCTGCGGCGCGCCGGCCTGAGATTTTCGGCGAAGCGTGTGGAAAACGAGGATGATTACAGAGTGGCTCTGAAGGATTTTGCGCCCGACATCATCCTTTCCGACTACCAGCTACCCGCATTCGACGGTCTTTCGGCGCTTAAAATTGCCAGGGAGGCCTGTACCGATGTGCCCTTCATCTTTGTCTCAGGCGTGATGGGCGATGAAAAAGCTATAGAGACTCTCAAACAGGGCGCCATGGACTATGTTCTCAAAGACAAGCTTGTGAGGCTTGCGCCCGCCGTGGAGCGGGCCTTACTTGAAACGGAAAAACACATCGAGCAAAAACGGGCGGAGATCATCATTAGGAAGAGGAATCAGGATCTGTCTCTCATTAACACGCTTAATGACGCCAGCAATCGGGAGGCTGGCATCGACGAGATACTGAGCCTGGCATCCAGCGAAATCAAGAAGATATTCTCGGTTTTCGGGGTTATGGTGTTAATCCTCAGCCAGGACAAGAAATATTTGATCGCGCAGGAAAGCACCATTCCTGATTCCATGAAAAAAGCAGCCCGATTGGTCGCAAGCTCGCAATTCATCAATGAGGGCATCAGGATCACGCTAGCAGAGGGCGGTCTGTACAGGAAAATGTTGTTATCCAGGGAAGCGCGGATCATCAGCGATCAGGGCGAGATCAAAAGCCTGATGGCGGAATTCATAAAAAGCCGTAATGTGGATAGATTGATTACGAATGCACAGGGATTGGCCAGCATCAAATCAGTGATGAGCATACCCTTCGCTGTGCAGGAAGAATTAATCGGCATGATGGAGATTCTTGGAGAGGGATCCTTTACCGCAACAGATCTCGAACGGGTAAAGAATATTTCAAAACAGTTGACCGTTATCATCAAGCGCAGACAGGCGGAGGATGGGCGCCGGAAAAACCTTTTCCTCCTCCATGAAGCGATTGGAGGAACGATCAAGGCTCTTGCAGCGACAGTCGAATCAAAAGATCCATATACCGCCGGGCATCAGCAGCGGGTTGCCGACCTTGCCCGCGCCATCGCGGACGAGATCGGCTTGTCGAAGGAACGGATCGATGGCGTGCGCGTTGCCGGGGGTATTCACGATCTCGGCAAGATACATATCCCCGCCGAGATCCTCAGCAAGCCCCTACCGTTGTCTGATATTGAGATGTCCTTTATCAAGACCCATCCACGGGCCGCTTACGACATACTCCATGGGATTGAGTTTCCCTGGCCGATTGCGGAAATCGTGCTGCAGCACCATGAGCGCATGGATGGTTCCGGTTATCCGGCGGGTCTCTCCGGAGAGCAGATCATCCTGGAGTCAAGGATCCTGGCGGTAGCAGACGTGGTGGAGGCAATGGCTTCCCACCGGCCCTACCGGCCGGCATTGGGGATCGACGAGGCGCTCGATGAGATTTCGCAGAACAAGGACATTCTTTATTATCCCGTAGCCGTGGACGCTTGCCTGCGTCTGTTTAATGAGGAAAGATTTGTTTTTGACGGGGGTTTTCTCCGGGAGACCCCGGCATATCCCACAAAGTGAAAAATAGATGCATAGCATCCCGTAAGGTCCACCTCAATCGTAGAGTCCCTTACCGGATCAGCAGCCCCTCACCGAATCAGCACCTCACCGAATCAGCCCCTCCTTAAACAACACCCTCTGGCTTACCATCAGCGACTGACCGGAAGTACACACCACCCGCACCGGCCCGTCCATGAGGTTGCGAAACCGAGGCGTTATCCTGCCGCCCTCCGGGATCGTGAAGAAATCATTCGCAGGATTCGCCGGATCGTTCATCTTGTGGCCACCGATATAGATCTCCACCGTGGCGCCGCCGCTTCCCTGGTTGGCGACCAGTATCCAGTTTCCCCACATGTAATTGGAGAGGGTCGAGTCGTACCAGGTGAACAGCTGGTCAGGCCCCAGCTGTGAAGGCTGCGTGCCCTGGACTTCCTCAAAAGTATTCCTGAACAGCACGCGTTGCGAGACCGTCAACGGCTGCCCGTTGGTCGAGACGACCCTGACCGGGCCGTCGGTGACGCGGTCGAAGATCGGCGTGACCATGCCGCCGGGAGGAATGGGATTGCCTGTCGCCGTGCTGAACCGCGCCTTAAGCGCGCCCGCTATATATATGTCCACGTCGGCGGGCACGTCGCCATGGTTGGCCGCCAGGATCCAGTCGCCGTGCATGACGCCGCCGCCGCGGTCGAGGTCGTACCAGGTAAAAAAGTACTCGCTGCCCAGCGAATCGGTGGGCATGCCCATGACCTCGTTGAAGCTGTCCTTGTATAGCACGCGTTGACTGACTATCAACGGCTGGTGATTGGTCGACTTTACTACCACCGGCCCGCCGATGATGAAGGGGAAGTCCGGCGTGACGATGGCGCCGGGCATGAGCGCGTTGCCCCGCGCGGCTGAGTATTCAGCCCTCTTGGTGCCCCCGATCCAGATCTCGACGTCAGCCGGGACATCGCCCTGGTTGGAAACCAGGATCCAGTTGCCTGCCATGCTGTTCTCGGGCCGCAGGTCATACCAGGTGAACTCGTAACTGTCGGAGAGGCCGGCGGCGGGAGTGCCCATGACCTCGTTGAACGAGTCGTGGTAAAGCACGCGCTGGCTGGCGATGATCGGCTGGCCGCTGGTGCACACGACTCTGACCGGACCCGCCTTGAGGCTGGGAAAGATCGGCGTGATCCGTCCGCCCTCGGGAATAGTGAAGAAATCGTTGCCGGGAGCGCTGGGGTCGTGCATCCTGACGCTGCCTATCCAGATCTCGACCCTGGCGTCGCCACTTCCATGGTTGCCGACCAGGATCCAGTTTCCCGCCATGCCGCTCGACCTCAAAGAGTCATACCAGGTGAAGTAATACTCGGTGGCGAGATTAGCCGCCGTCGTGCCGACCACCTCGTTGAAGCTGCCCAGGGGGTTGCCGCCGATCGCGCGGCTGTGGATGCGGTTGGCGATGCGGGCGATATCGGCGCCGTATGTCGTTCCCGGCACGGCCCATTGACCGCCGAGCTGACGCAAGGTCTGCGCCGTGTTGCGATGTCCGGGCCCGAAATGCCTGGGGTCGTAGGCCGTGTTGCAGTAAGGGTTCTGGTCAACGGGGAAAGCATACCAGGCCAGGTGGGAGTAATGGCCGATGACGCCGAGCTCGGCAGAGCCATAGGTGACCCCGGGGACGCCGCCGCCGGTGGCGCCGATGCCGGCGAAGTTGTTCTGCCGCCAGGAGACGTCGCCGCCGTAGCGCAGATAGTTGGTTTCCAGCAGCATCTGGGCGAAAGCCAGGTCGGAACGGATGCCGAAGCGGTAGCCCCATTCCACATAAAGCTGGGCGATGTTGGAGTGCACGTGGCCGGGATTGACCGAATCGAGCTCGGCTTCGAGCTGCCCGGGAGTGATATTTGATACCCCGGCGAGGGGTTCGTCGGCGGTCACAGCCTGGGCCGGAGCGGCCGCGG
>JAJZQT010000095.1 GCA_021803005.1 Actinomycetes bacterium | reverse complement strand
CGCTGCACTGGCTGGCGGCGGCCCGATGCCGGTTTAACTTTTACCGGTTGCCTGTCGAATGGAGGCTCATGCAACGGCTGGGCCGCACTCCCAGATTCCGAAGGATTGGCTCACAAATAGACGCGCTTCGCGGTTATTAGAGTTCTTAACCGTTTCGCATAAAATGGGGCAGTAAAATGAACTGATCGGGGGCAACCGTGGCAGCGCCGGTTTGGAAAAAATCAGGGTTTGCCCTTTCTGCGTGCGTATTGGTGGCGTTGATCGTCCTCGTTCCCTCTCTCGGCTGCGGCTCCGCGGCAAGCAAAGCGTGAATTCCACATCGACTGCCGCTTATGGCGCGCCTGCCATCTCAGTCTACGACATCAAACTGATCGGCGACTCTCCCAACCAGGTTCTTTTCAGCCGCGGCAAGCGGATCTCTTTTGATTCTCCGCAGCTCGGCGGGGTGGCTCACGTCGACGCCGGCGGCGGGCTCATCGTTTACAAAGGCGGCGTCAACGAGGTCACGGACCCCAGTTTCGAGGGTTCAGGCTGGGATTTAGGCCCGGGGGCCTTCATCGACGCTAGTGTTGACCGATTCGGCAGGAATTCCCTGCGCATCGACGGTAATGGCTCCAATCATGTAGTCGCCAGGTAAAACAACCGGTCAAGGTTATTAGCGGCGATACAAGGACTCTCTCTTTCGAGCATCAGTGCGATGGGGCGACGGCTGGATCCGTCACCGTTAGCATGAAGGCGATGGATGCCGAAGGCGCTGCCATCGGCAGCCGGAGCAGTTCGCTCGATATGTCCAAGCAGGGCTGGCAACGCTCGGGTGGCTTTATCTTCGAGCTGCCCCCGGGAACCGATTCCTATACGGTTGAAATCCTTGCCAACGGTTTCGTGGGAACCTGTCACCTAGACGCCTTTCTCTCGGAACCCAAGCCCTTTTCACGCCATATTTCGATGGTGACAGCGACAACTGCATGTGGGTCGATGCCGCCACACCCCAAAATGTCAACGCTGGGGGGAATCAGTTAAGTTCTGGTTTGTTGCGACGGGGTGCTGGCTTGAGCTTCCTTGTCATGGGCGTTTGTTGATCAAGAACAGGCAACGGAGCGAGTTTGATTATATCTCCGAGGCCGTGCCGCCCATACACGACGGCTCGGTGATAAGGAAGGCGGCGGCGCTGCTTTATCAGCCCAACGGTGATTTGCCCGCCGGGGCGCACCTATGGTATAGGATTGATAACGGCGAAGTCCATCATCTGATATTTGAGAGTTCCGAAGCCTTGACCGGTTGGCCGCTGATTCGCATCTCCAAGCGCTACTTTTATGACGACCTCGGCAACAACAGCATCTGTCGGAGCTTCGCCATCATTCAAGGAAAGCTGGATGAGAATATCTTAGGCGGCATTATGGCCCCGGGGACAGTGCCGGAGCGTCTGGGCATCTTGGCTTCCGTGAAGGAGCCCAACCGATTTCCGGGCAATCAACTGCCGTAAGCACTTTGACGGTCCTTAAACAGGATGTGTGTTTGAGCAACAAAGTTACATTGGTCTTTCCGCGCCTGCGGCGCGAGAGCAACGTTTGGGCGCCGCTGCCGTTGCAGGCGCTGGCTGCGCCACTCACGGCCGGCGGCTTCGAGGTTGAGCTGGTCGACGGGCGCGTCATTCATCCGCATCTCCCGCGGATACTCTTGGCAGCCAGGGGTTCCCTATTTCTGGGCCTGTCGGTGATGACCGGTTGGCAGATTCACGATGCCGTGACTATTTCGCGGGCGGTCAAAGACGCCTACCCCGACATTCCCGTCGTCTGGGGTGGCTATCACGCCAGCATGCTTCCCGAGCAGACGCTGGCCGAGAGCTATATCGACTACGTCATCCGCGGCCAGGGGCAACTGTCGGCGACGGAGCTGGCGCGGCGGCTGCTGGCCGGCGAATCTGTTGATGGAATACCCGGTTTGTGTTATAAACACCAAGGCAAGCCGGTGATCACCGACCATCCGAAACTGGTCGACGTCGACCAGTTCCCGCCGACTCCGTATGACATCCTCGAAATGGAGAAATACATGGTGCCGGACCTGGGCACTCGCACGATGAAGTACTTCTCTTCTCAAGGCTGTCCGTTCGGTTGCGGTTTCTGTGCCGAGACCTCGATGTACGGCCGCGGCTGGGTCGGTTTTGCACCCGAGCGAGTCGTCGATGACCTGGAGCGGCTGGTTCGCGATTACGGCGTCAACGCCATCGATTTCGCAGACACCAATTTTTTTGTCAGCAAGAAGCGGGTAAAAGCCATCTGCGAAGGCATCATCGAGCGCGGCATCGACCTGAAGTGGGCGGCCGACGTGCGCACCAAGCAGTTTATCGACTTCCCCCCGGAACTCAGGCAGCTGGTCTATGACGCCGGCTGCCGGCGGCTGCTGCTGGGCGCCGAGTCAGGTTCACAGAAGGCGCTGGAGAGCATCGGCAAGCAGACCACCGTCGACGACACGCTGCACGTTTCCAGGATCTGCAACGATCTGGGCATCATCGCCCGCTTCACCACCATGTTCGGTTTCCCGGGCGAACCGGAAAAGGACATCGAGGCCACCCTGCGAATGATTGAAGGCATCAAGGCGATCAACGAGGACTTCGAGGTCCACGGATTTTTCTTCGCCCCTTATCCCGGCGCGCCCATGTTCCAGGAGGCCGTGCGGCTGGGATTCCGTCCACCGCAGTCGCTCGAGGAGTGGGCCGATTTCGACCTGACCGAGCTGCACACTCCCTGGGTCGACCCGGTCTACAAGGAAAAAGTTGACATGATAATAGATTTCTATATGCCCTTCGCTTCACCAGGGCCGGAGCTCAAGCGCCGCATGGCCGCCGGCGGGCCCAAGGGATACGCCTACCGCGCCATGCACAAGCTGGCTGCCTGGCGCGTCGGCCATCGTGACTTCCGCGCACCTCTGGAGTGGCAGTTGAAAAAGCGGCGCGCCGGGAGAAAGTAGCCTATGGCCGATACTCCAGCAAGCACCACCTTCGAGGAAGCGGAGCGCCAGATAGACTGCGCCGTTTGCGGCAGCGCCCTGCAGCGTCCGATGTGGAACGTCAGGGACACTCTTCTGGGTTCTCCCGAACAGTACCGTATCGTCCGCTGCCCGGAATGCGGCACCTTGAGGATGTCGCCGCGCCCGCCCTTCAACGAACGCCGCCGCGCCTTCTCCGATCTCTATCCCCTGTTCGATTGGGCGCTGGGGCGCAAACGCGCCCAGGCCGAGCAGCGGATCGCCCGTTTCGCCCCACAGATCGCCGAGCTCAACCGCAGGCAGCGTCCCGGCAAGCTGCTCGACGTCGGCTGCGGCGACGGCTATTTCCTCCTGGGAATGCAGCGCCGCGGCTGGGAGGCCAGCGGCATCGAGCTCCACGAGAATGTGGCTGCCTATGCCCGCGACGAGCTGGGTCTCGACGTCAGGGGAGGCGCCGAGCACGAGGTCGACTGGGGCGGGAAGTACGACTGTATCGTGCTGATGGGTGTCATCGAGGATGTCGACGATCCCAACGCCTGCCTTCTGCGTTGCGCCGAGCATCTGAATGATGGCGGCCTGCTGATGGTGCAGACACACAACATCGACTGCTGGGAGGCGCGTTATTTCGGACCCTGCTGGTTCAACATCGAAGCGCCTCGGCATGTCTGGCACTTTTCACCCGAGACGTTAAAAAAACTCCTGCAAAACAATGGCTTCAACCAGGCCGATCTGCTACACTACGGAGCGGCGTTTGTGACCGAGCGCAGCATCGAGAACAAGCGCGGCAAGGTGTTCCCCTCCTCGGCGATCGACCGGGTTCTGCGCAAGGCCGTGGTCGCACCGGCCGCGAAGATAGCGCCGATACTGGGCCAGGGCATCATGATCGAGTCTTATAGCAGGAAATCAGGCGGCAGGCAGGAACGTCCATGAAGTTTGTCTTTTTCTTTCCTTTAACCAATGTCAATAACCGGCACAAAGTCAGCTCGCCCTTGAGCGTTCTGGCCTGTGCGGCTCCTCTCCGCCGCGAAGGTATCGAAGTCGAGGTCGTCGACGCCCGCGTCGAGTCTGATTACGAGAGCGTGGTGCTCGAGAAGATGGAGAGCGCCGACGTTCTGGGCGTCAGCTCCATGACCGGCTACCAGATTGCCGACGGCCTCAAGGTCTCAGCTGCCGTCAAATCGAAATTTCCCGACAAGCTGGTGATCTGGGGCGGTTACCATCCCTCGCTGCTTGCCGATCAGACCGCTCGCGATCCCCGGATCGATTACGTGGCCCGTGGTCAAGGCGAGGTTACCTGCCTTGAGATCGCCAGCCATCTGGACAACGGCCAGCCGCTCGATGACATCGACGGTCTCACCTTCCGCCACGACGGCAGCGTCGTGCAGAACACGGACCGCAAGGT
>JAJZQT010000023.1:2972-24612 GCA_021803005.1 Actinomycetes bacterium | reverse complement strand
AGATGGACCTGCCCGAGATCAGCCTATTGATGGAGACTCTTTATTATGAGGGCGCAACGCTGCTTGCATGCCCGCTTAATCTCAACGTGTTCGGAATGAGCCAGAACGACCTGGTGCTGGGAGTGACTGTGGCCGACCCTGCGACATACTACAAAGAGGTCATGATGTCGGCGGATATGAATCTGGCCTTTTAATTGTTGCTCGTGTCCGAATAACACACATCCCCAGCCAATTGCGGACGGGGTCTTGCCCTTGAATAAGCCCTTCTCGCCGCTGGGGCGCGTTGCCGCGCTAGCCCAAGTGCTGGCTGCAGCGGTCTACAGAAACGGCGGAACTGACTAAAAATTGATTCCCGACTATTCATCGGGGGGGGGGGTGGAAAGCCGCAATACCTCGACACTCGCTACATCTTCCCCAAAGATCTCGATGCATGGATCGGGCGGCGTTGTATCGAGGGACTCCGGTGTTTCCCTCCCTTTCGATCTCCGAAAATGGCACATGCGGTCTTCCATCCCCATCCAGCTGGAGAGCGCCGGGAATACCAGTCTGCTGCCGTCAGCCGAGATGCCAATACCCTGATAGCTGGCAAGAACATTTCTTAGGGCAGGTGCTGCCCGCGATTGCAGGAAGGTTGGCGGTGTGGCTTGCGGACTGGCCGGTTCCGGCGTGACCGCCCTCATTTCCCCGGTCTTGAGATCTGTGAGATAGATGGTCTCTTGCACAGCTGGCGTAGACGTAACCGGCTCGGTTTTGTCAGTCGGAGAGATGCTTCTTACAACGACGAAGGCGACGCTGTTCCCATCGCTGGAGATGACCGGACTGACCGCATTGTTCATCGCCGCGCCGTTGTCATCCTTGGAGAGAAGCTTCGTTTCTCCGATCTGGACATCCTTAAGATAGACGTTCGCGCACGAATAGGCGATCTTTTCGCAGGTCTTCTCGGGTACCAGGTTCGAGGCGCCGGATTCGAACACGGCGAGTTTTCCATCGTCTGATATGGAAGCGCCCACGGACGGACCGTTACCACCCTCGCCCGTCGAACTAGTCGAAATCATGTGCACCTCTCCGCTGCTGCGATCCTTGATGAAAACGCCGCTGAGATTGGAATCGGGTGAAGTCGACAAGAAGGTGTGGATAGCGATCAGCCGGCCGTCAAGAGAGATGTCGACGGCGTTAGGGGCATCGTTCGGCATGGCGATCACGCCCGTGGGCAGCACGTCGGCGAGAGAAACAGGTTCGGGCGACGCCTGCGTCATGTCGCGGACAAACAGTTTCGCACCACGCCCTGTGGTCGGCGGTGAAAAAATCCAGTAGGCGATAAACCTGCCATCAGAGGACATGGCGGGGTAGAAGAAGGTTGCCCGCGTTTCAGAGGTGGCGGGGGACGACGAAACTAGCGCCAGCTCCCCAGTTTGCATGTCCTTTCTGAAGAGGAGCGCTTGGCCGTTGGCTGGCGGCAAAGTGTACGATGAGAAGAGCACGAAGCGGCCGTCGCTGGAGATGGCAACAGAAGTGGGGGCCTTGCTAAACGGGGACAGGTCCGTGCCGCCAAGTGGGTATCGGGCGACGTCCGTGGTCGTTTCCACCGCCGCAGCAGGCTGGCCGCTGCTATCAGATGAGGCCAGCGTCATCTCACCAGTTTCCATATCTGTGACGTATACTTCCCAGCACAAGCGGTCAGTACAGTCGATGTTCAGACGGTCTCGAAGATCAGGATCGTACGAGACGAAGGCGACGAAACGGCCATCAGCGCTTATCGCCGCACGGTTGCTGTCTCTGATCTTTTGACCAGAGCCGACAGTATTGCAACCGGACAAGGCAAGGGCGGCCAGAACCGAAAATATGAGGATGCCGAGGATGACATGATTCCACTGCCGCATGCGATCATTATTCCTCATGACCCCACTCCGATGTCAATAGTGCTTTTGTATGAGATTTACACTCAGATACATATGTGGGTCAATTAGCAAGTGATCAAATATGGGGAACTGATTCTGATTGTGTTAATCAAATTACTGGAAAACCATCTGCTGTGACGTTCCAAAAAGTTCGAGTCCAGTTGGGTGTCATGAATTCCAGAAGTAAATAATGCCTTAAACAAGGCATTTGTGAGACGCGTTATTTTGGTGGGCCCAGCTGGACTCGAACCAGCGACCGGCCGATTATGAGTCGGCTGCTCTAACCAACTGAGCTATGGGCCCGGGCGGAGGTTGGGGAAATTAAGTAATGTGTCCCCAAAATTGGCAATTAAGTAATGTGTCCCTAAAATTAGGGCAAGTATACCAAATGATCCACGGTAATCTTCCCCGAAACTGAAATTCAGCCCATTTCTGATATACTTTCCTGCGTGAATCTCAAAGGACTAATCCTCAGTGGCGGCACCGGCAGCCGCCTGCGGCCGATCACCCATACGAGCGCCAAACAGCTGGTGCCCGTGGCCAACAAACCCGTGCTTTTCTACGGCATCGAGTCGCTGCGCGACGCCGGCATCACCGAGATCGGCATCGTTGTCGGCGACACCGCCGCCGAGATCGAGGAGGCCGCCGGCGACGGCTCGCGCTGGGGCGTCAACATCACCTATATCCCCCAGGAGGCGCCGCTGGGCCTGGCCCACGCGGTGCTGACCGCCGAGCCCTTCCTGGGCGACTCCAGCTTCGTCATGTATCTGGGCGACAACCTGCTGCGTGACGGCATCAGCGACCTGGTCGAGAAATTCGTCACCAACGGCCCGGATGCGCTCATCCTGCTGCAGGAGGTCCCCAATCCGGAAGCCTACGGCGTGGCCGAGTGCAAGGACGGCGCCGTTGTCCAGCTGGTGGAGAAGCCCAAGGAGCCCAGGAGCAACCTGGCGCTGGTCGGTATCTACATGTTCACCCCGGCAATCCATGAATGCACCAGGAAGATCAAGCCCTCGCCGCGCGGCGAACTGGAGATCACCGACGCCATCCAGTGCCTGATCGACGAAGGCAAGCGGGTCGAGCCGCACGTCGTCAGCGGCTGGTGGAAGGACACCGGCAAGCTCGACGACATGCTCGAGGCCAACCGCCTCATCCTCGACGCTGTCGAGGGCGACATCCGCGGCACCGTCGAGGATTCCGAGATCCATGGGCGTGTCGTCGTCGAGAAGGGCGCCGTGATAACCGGCTGCACCATCCGCGGCCCGGTGATCATCGGCGAGCGAACGGTGGTGCGGGATTCCTACATCGGGCCCTATACTTCCATCTCCAACGACGCCGAGGTCGGCAATTCCGAGATCGAGCATTCCATCATCCTCGAGCAGAGCAAGGTGCTGGACCTGCACGGGCGCATGGAAGGCAGCCTCATCGGCAAGAACGTCCAGATCATCCGCCTCGACCAGAAGCCCAGGGCTTACCGTTTCATGGTCGGCGACAATTCCTGGATCGGGATCATCTGATTATTGTGAGTCGGGAAATGATATCCAGCCTTTATCATCAGGAGGATCATTGATTGACGGAGTAAAGACAAAAAGTTTGCGTGTCATCCCCGACGAGCGCGGGCGGCTGGCGGAGATGCTGCGCTCCGACGACGACATCTTCATCAAGTTCGGTCAGTGCTACATGACCACGACCTATCCCGGCGTGGTCAAGGCCTGGCACTTCCACAAGATCCAGACCGACAACTTCGTGGCCATCACCGGCATGTTCAAGGTGGCCCTTTACGACGACCGCAAGGACTCGCCCACGCACGGCGAGGTCAACGAGTTTTTCCTGGGTGACTTCAACGCCACCCTGCTGCAGATACCGCCGGGTGTTTATCACGGCTGGAAATGCATCAGCGAGCGCGAGGGCATCGTCGTCAACGTCTCCACCGAGACCTATAACTACGACGAGCCCGACGAGTACCGCCTTCCCTTCGACACCGACAAGATCCCGTATAACTGGGACATCCAGTTTGGATGATGGCGTCCGGTCGACAAGATGAAACGATGGCGGGACGGCAAACCGAGATGATGGCGCTATGAAGATTCTCGTCATTGGCGCCGCCGGGCAGCTCGGTACCGATCTGCTGAATGTATTTTCCGCCGGCCACGAAGTGATCGGCGCCGACATCGCCGGCGCCGGCGCCCCGCACGAAGTCGACATCACCGATGCCGGCTCCGCCAATTCGCTTGTGGTTGACATCAGACCCGACCTTGTCATCAACTCGGCCGCCTTCACCAACGTCGACGGCTGCGAGAAGCAGAAGGAAATCTGCTGGGAAGTTAACGACGGCGGCGCCGGCAATGTGGCGCTGGCCTGCGCAACCTGCGAGTCGACGCCGCTTATCCATATCAGCACCGACTACGTCTTTGACGGCAGCGCCCGCGAGCCTTACAAGGAAAGCGACCCCACTTCTCCGCTCGGCGAATACGGCAAGAGCAAGTTCGCCGGAGAGGAGAAAGTCCGCGAGGTGCTTCCCGGACGCCATTTGATCGTACGGACCGCCTGGCTCTTCGGCGACCACGGCGCCAACTTCGTCAAGACGATGCTGAAGCTGGGACGCGAGCGCGATCAGCTCAAGGTCGTCAACGACCAGACCGGCTCGCCGACATACGCGCTGCACCTGGCGAACGCGCTGAAGTTGCTGGCCGAAAACCACATGCAGCGCCCCGGCGTCTACCACATGGTTGGCGGCGGCCACTGCACCTGGTACGAGTTCGCCGCCGAGATCTTCCGCCTGGCGGCCGTGGATGTTGACCTGGGACGCACCACCACCGGGGAATATAACGCCCCGGCGCCGCGGCCGGCCTACTCCGTGCTCGCCAACACGCGGGCGCCGGAGATCGTCATGCCGCACTGGCGCGACGGGTTGATAGAATGCCTGGATCATCTGGGTGAACTGAAAAACGAAGGCTACGCCGGCAAGGGCTAGGCAGCTCATGAGTTGCGCCGGCATATGATGGCCACGACAAAGCTGGAGGACTGACTTGAAGCTACTTGTTACCGGAGGCGCCGGGTTCATCGGCAGCAATTTCGTCCGGCTGATAATGAACAAATATCCCGACTACGAGGTCATCAATCTCGACGCCCTGACGTACGCGGGCAACCTGGATAACCTCAAGGACATCGAGCAGAACCAGAACTACCGCTTCGTGCAGGGAGACATCCGCGACGCGGATGTCGTCGACAAGGTCATGAAGGACGTCGACGCCGTGGTCAATTTCGCCGCCGAGTCGCATGTGGACCGCTCCATCGGCGGTCCCGCCGATTTCATCCAGACCGATGTCTTCGGCACTTACGTTCTTCTTGAAGCCGCCCGCCAGCATGGCGTCGGCCGCTACCTGCAGATAAGCACCGACGAGGTCTACGGTTCCATCAAGGAAGGCTCCTTCGTGGAGACCGACCGGCTCGAGCCCAGCAGCCCCTATTCCGCCAGCAAGGCCGGCGGCGACATGCAGGTCATGGCCTACCACACCACTTACGGGCTGCCGACGCTGATCACCCGCAGCTCCAATAATTTCGGGCCGTATCAGTACCCGGAGAAGATCATCCCGCTGTTCATCACCAATCTCGTCGAGGGCAAGAAAGTGCCGCTCTACGGCGACGGCATGAACGTCCGCGACTGGATCTACGTCACCGACAACTGCGAGGGGATCGACGTGGTCCTGCACAAGGGCGAGATCGGCCAGATCTACAACATCGGCGGCGGCAACGAGCGCAGCAACATCTTCATCACGGAAAAGATTCTAGGGATGCTGGGCAAGGACGAGGACATGATCGAGCCGGTGGCAGACCGCCTCGGGCATGACTTCCGCTACTCGATCGACTGCTCCAAGGCCAACGCCCTGGGCTGGATGCCGTCACACAGCTTCGAGGACGCCCTGCAGGAAACCGTGGACTGGTACCTCGCCAACGAGCAGTGGTGGAAAAAGATTAAAAGCGGTGAGTTTGAAGCGTATTACCGCGAGCAGTATCAGAAGCGGTAAGAATCAAGAATAAAGGCCGGAAGGCATGTCATCGCGCTCACTGAGGTCTGCGACATACGTTCGCCGCGAAGACATGCCTTCCGGCTAAATTGCTTGTTCAGTTTATTTCCCGCACCGGTTCCAGCACCTACGGTTGTATGTTGCCGTGCGGTATCTGCGGGAAGTAATCCGTTGCACTCCCGGGCGCCGGCCTGTAGGTGCTGTCATCGATGCCCCCGGGAATGTAGTGGAACCACAGCCATCCTCCAGCCTGGCGAATCTGCTCTTCCACCGGTCCCGTGTCGGTTGTTTCCAGCGGATTGATCTGCCGCGAGATCTGGTCTGCCTCAACCGCCTTGTCAACCTGCTTCTCCTGCACGTAGAGACGCGCCAGCATGCGCCAGGTCTTGTCGCTCTTGGGATTCTTCTGCAGCGACTGAATGAACAGCTGCTCCGCCTGGTCGAGTTTGCCGAGGCCCATGTTGGCCCGAGCCTGGTATGCCAGGGCCTCGCCGTCGAGCGGATTGAAAGTCGCCGCCGAACGGGCCGCCTGTTCCTCGTTGACGAAATCACCCTTGCGGTCGTAATCCTTGACCTTGTCCAGGCGGTTGCTCGAGATCATCGGCGGGATGGTTACCGCCATCGCCAGTAAGGAGACCAGACCGATGGCCCCATACCAGCTTATGAGGCTGCTGGGCGACCAGCCCATTCCTTCCGTGGATTTGGCCGCCGGCGGCTGGCCACCGCCTTCCTGTACGGCCTCGCTGCGCGCCAGCTGACCGTAACGGAGCATGGCTCCGGCGAACATGAAGAACGACAGGAAGACGACCGGCATCTCCCAGTCCCAGTCCATCATGGCATGCACCAGCAGCAGCAGGCTGGCGGCAAAGAAAGCGCCGTAAAGCTCACGCTCGGATCCCTTTTTGAGGAATCGCATATCCTTGATAGAACCGATGAGGAACACGGCGGCGAAAGCCACGGTCAGCAAGCCGCCGATTATTCCCAGCTCGGAGATGTTCTCGAAGAACCAGGAATGGCCGTCCTTGCTGATCATGTCGAACGGCCGCCATTTATTCCAGCCGATGACCCAGGTGGCGGCGCCTGTGCCCGTGAGCGGATGTTCCTTGAAGGTCTCGACGGCGGCCATCCATTCCTGCCAGCGCTCTGACTGGGATGAGCTCAGGCGCTCCTCAACGGAAGCGGCCGTCTGTGATTTTGTTGATGCGGTGAAGGCGCTGATGCGGTTCTGGGTCCAGTTGACCGGGCCGCCGCGGTCGCCCGTCGATGTGTAACCCAAAAAGCCTCCAAACACCACAATCGCGCCGGCTAAAGCAAGAGCGATGCCGATTCTGCGGCCGAACTCCTGTGAGATGGTGACACGGCCCTCGAGCCAGCGGAGGCCCCATTGCGTGGCCGCAGTCAGAACCAGCACCAGAACTATCAGCAGGCCGAGCTTGTGCCCCTGGCTGATTTTATCGTCGTCGGAGGGTTGGGTCGCCAGCATGGCCGGCAGCCATTTATAGCTGGCCGCGACAACCACTCCCATCCAGAAGAAAGCAATCACCGTCTGCAGGATTGCGCGCAGCCGGTTCACCGAGGTCAGAAGATAGACGCCGACGGCAGCCGCCAGCAAGGCGATGCCCGCCCGGGAGACCGTGAAGAAGATGACCACGAGGAAAAGGGACAGCGCCGGCGCGTAGATAGAACGGGTGATGATTCGCGAGCCCCTGCCGGCGAGGACCCTGAGGCCGATCACGAAGGCCATGCCCATGAAGACAGCAAGCGTGTTCCAGTAGGTGATCGGATAATTCAGGCGGTTCTGCCCGAAGGGATCGGGATCGTTGACGATGTCGGGGGTCACTTTGCCCAGCAGGGCACGGATGGCCACGATCACGGCGATGCCGACAAAAAGGTGCCCCAGCCATGCCAGCCACTCGCGTTTCGAGAGGTAGATATAAAACAGACCGAAGCCTGACAGGTAAAGCAGGGCCCGCACGAACTCGTCGAAACTGTCAGAAGGATTATAGGACCAGGTTACCGAAGCCAGGTTCCAGAGAGCGAAGGCGCCAAAGATGCCGGCTTCCGCCCATCCGAGGCGCGGCATGCCTCCCCGTACCTGCAGGCTGAAGAGCAGCCCGAGAATGACCAGGTATAGAATCCAGAGCTCGCCGTAGCTTCGCTGCGAGACGAAGTAGCCGCCGGCGGAAAAAGCATAATAAAGGATGACCAGCATGCCAGCGCCGAGGATGCCCAGCCGGGCGTATTCGGCGCGGCCGTAGCCTTCGCCGGCCATGCGGGTGCTGAGATTGCTGATGAAGCGCTCGGCGCGCACGGCGCCCGAAGGCGATTTCTTCTTCCTGTTCTCCGGCATGGGAAGCTTGCGCCTGGCCTTTTTCGGGGCCGCCTTCTTGGGAGCCGACTTTGCCGCCGGAGCCGCCTTGGCTGGCGCCTTGGCAGGGGCTTTGCGCTTTTTCTTCCTGGCGAAGAAAACCCCGGCCGGCGCCGCGTCGGCGGCGCTGGCCATCAGTAGCGCCTCGGGTGCCGGATTAACTGGCGAGAGCTTCGCGATAAACTTGTTCGGTTTCTTGAGCAATTCTGTCCCAATCATTCGCGATTTGCACATGCTGGCGGCCGGCCTCGGCCTTTCCCCTCAGCTCTCCCAGATTTCCGAGAGCCCATGAAAGCTTTTCCTTCAGGTCAACCTGGTCGCCGGCGCGATAGAGGACGCCGTATTCGCCGTTTCCCAGAACCTCGCGCGAGGGCCCGATGTCGCTGGCCAGCACCGGCACTCCCAGCGCCAGCATCTCCAGCGCCACGATGGGCAGCCCCTCGAGCGTCGACGGCAAAACAAAGAGCGCCGCGTTTCCGGACAGCTGCGTCAGCAGCTCGCCCTCGACATTGCCGGTAAAGATAATCCTGGCTGCCTTGCCAGCGCCCGCATCCCCCGCGCCGGTAACTTCCGCGCCGGCCGCCTGCTGCCTGAGCTGTGCGACATAGGCGTCAGAGTGGCTCGATCCTCCCGCGATCACCAGCGGCAACTGGATGCCGCTCCGGATGTAGGCCGCGATCAGATCGTGAGCGCCCTTTTCCGGGACCAGCCGGCCCAAAAACAGTATGTAGCGCCCCGGCTCGACGCCATACTCGCCGATCATCCCAGCCGGCTTCGGCTTGGCCGCCGGAACCACGCCGTTCGGTATATAGACAGTCTCCCGGCCGTAGCGCTCGCGAAAATAATCCTGCAGCTCTCTGGAAACGACAATGGTGCGGTCGGGAAAGCGGGCCGATGCCCTCTCTCCGGCTTTGAGCAAGGCGCGGGAACCCCTGCCCCATTTATCGCGCTGCCAGTCAAGTGCGTGCACCGTGGCCACCGATTTTCTTCCCCTTAATTTAGGGACGAAGCTGAAAAGCGACGGTCCGATACCATGATAGTGTATTATGTCAAAATTTCCCCTCAAGGCAGCGAGCGACGCCGACGTCGTGTGCACGAACGCGTCGAGCCCCTTGCGGTTGATCGTCGGCGCGCTCCGCAGGTAGACTCCCCGGTAGCCTCCGCGCATCTCCGTGTACCAGCCGCGCACGAAGATGGTGACCTCGTGGCCGCGGGAGGCCAGGCGCGGATAAAGCTCCTCGCAGTGGCGCTCGATGCCGCCGAACCGGGCCGGAATGCCCTTGGTCCCGATCACCGCAATCCTCATTGGCTCTCCCCCGCCCGCACCGTCGTCAGAGCACCCGTTTACCCAGATGCGCCCTGGCCTTGCCGGAAGCTACCCAACCCGCGACTTTGAGGGGATTCCGTTTGATCGCCGTTCTGGCGGTGCATACCATCCAGCAGCCCATCTGGCAGCCCTGGACACGCGCTCGCGCCTCGACGGCGGTGTCCGAATTCCAGATCTCCTCAAAGGTGGCGTCGTGCAGATTGCCCAGGGGGAAGTCCATTACGTTACATGGGTAAATGGTACCAGCGGGGCTCATGAAAAAGAAGTCATCGGCCGCCTGGCAGGAAAGCGGCCTGCCGCCGCCGGCCGCATATCTGTAGAGGCCCCTGTTAAAATAGGCCCGTACCCAGCGCTTGGGTTCAAACGTAACGAGCTCGCTGGCGGCGACCTCGTCGAGCTGCTCCCGGATGTCTGCAATGGCAGCCGGCCTGACGCCGGCACCCTGGAAGTAATGCTCCGATCCCTGGGCCACGGCGGAGGTGAACTGCACGCCGAGCCGCCGGGACAGCTCGTAAACGCCGGCATAATCCCTAACGTTCTCGTCGAAAATCGTGAAAGCGATGCGGATATTCTCGATGCCGTCCTGCTTGATGCCCTTGAGCAGGTCGACAGCACGGTCAAACGCCCCCTCGATGCCGCGGATGCGGTCATGGGTCTGCCCCAGGCCGTCGATCGAGACAGCAACGCCGACATCGGGTCTGATCTTTCGGATCCCGGCAAGGGTCTCGCGCAGCCGCTTCCCGGGAATCAGGGCGTTGGTGGAGATGATAACCTGCGCCCGCGGGGCCGCCTTGACCACGGCCGTCACCACCTCCGGCAGGTCCTTGCGCAGGAACGGTTCCCCGCCACTGATATTGATGTAACGCAATGAATCGGGCAGTTTATCAAGCAGGCCGATGTCGAGATCCTCGGCGCCTCCGGTCTGCCAGATGTTGCACATCAGGCAGCGGGCGTTGCAGCGATAGGTCACGGCGATGACTGCGTCGAAGGGAAGGCTGATTTCTAGGTCCTTTTAACTTCCTGATAAGTTTTCAGGATTTTATCGTAATGGGTCTCTGGTGAGTATTCCGTCTCGATCAGCCTGCGCGCATTGGCGCCCAGCTCACGGGCGAACTCCGGGTCCCCCCAAAGGCGTTCGACAGCCCGGCGCAGGTCCTCGGCGTCCCCGGCCTCGGCCAGCAGGCCGGTTTCTCCTTCCCTGACCATCTCGGGAATGCCGCCGATGCGGCTGGCGACAGCGGGCTTGCCGCAGGCAAAGGCTTCGAGGACAGACATGGGCGCGTTCTCGTACCACTCCGACGGAGTGCAGACAAAGCGGGCATTCTGCACCAGCCGCCGCACTTCTTTCTCCGATTTGAAACCGGTGAATTCGATGTTTTCAGCCCCGAGCTCACGGGCCAGTTGCCGTACCCGGGTCTCGAGCATGCCCGACCCCACGACCTTGAGCGGGATATGCGGCAGTTCGGCGACCGCCCGGACGAGGGTTTCCACGCCCTTCTCATGCGAGAGCCTCCCGGAGAAAAGTATGTAGCCTCCCCCGTCTTCATCGCCGCCGGGCGCCCAGCGCTGGGGATCGACGAAGTTCGGGATGACAACGACCCGCCCGGCGGGAAGACCGCGGCCGAGCAGTTTTTCGGCCACGAAGCGGCTGGGTGCGATGAAGCGGTCGATCCTGCTGGTGTAGGCGCTGGTGGCGTCGTGGAAGAACATCTCCACGGCACAGAGTGCGCTGGCCGCCCTCGACCCGTGCACGCAGCGCCCGGACACGCAGTTTGAATAATGCATCGGCCGGCATTTCTCGCACACCTGGCCGTTGTTGTAAAACCGCAGCGCCGGGCACATCAGCTTGTAGTCGTGAATGGTCATGACCGTGCCGACGCCCCGCTCCTCCAGCGGCTTTAATATCGACGGGGAAAGATGGTGGTAGATGTTGTGCAGATGGGCGACATCCGGCATCGACATATCGGACAGGATGCCGATCCTGCCGGCCGCCTCGTGTGAGCTAAGGATGCGCTTGGCCGTACCGATCCGCTTCCACAGGGGCATGCGGTAGGGGTCGGCGAGCTCCACCGGCGATACGAACAGCGCCGAATAACGGCTAGGCTCATTGGCCGGGTCTTCCATGGCAAAGGGAATGATCTCGTGCTCACGTTCGGTGAGCATCCGCGAAAGCTCGAAGACATAGCGCTCGCTGCCGCCGCGCACACGCCAGAATTTGTTGACCTGCATTATTTTCATGAACTGTATACCACCAGTGTTTTCGCCGCTATGGTCTTCCAGGAATATCGTTTCTCAACCGCCGACCAGCCCTCGGCCAACCGCCGCCGGGTGGCTTCATCGCCGGCCAGCCGGCTCATTGCCGACGCCAGCGCCTCGTCGTCTTCCGGCGGCGCCAGCAACCCGGTGACGCCGTCCTCGATGACGTCGGTCAGCCCGCCGACGGCAGTCGCCACCACCGGCAGGCCCATACCCATAGCCAGATGGACGATGCCGCTGGTCGATGACTCACGGTAGGGCAACACCACGGCGTCGGCAGCCCGGAAATAAACCTGCACGGCCTCGACCGGGATGTGCTCCGGGAAAATTTTCACCCGCTCGCCGATACCAAGCCCGGCGATCAGGTCCCTGTACTGCTTCAGCGAGCTGCCGCCGGCGACGCCGGCGATGATGAGACCGGGACCTTCCGTCCGGGCCAGCGCCCTCAGGGCCACATCCAGCCCCTTGTGGGGATCGGTGCGGCCAAAAAACAGGAACCAGAAGCGGCCGGCATCAAGCTCCAGCTGTTCCCTGGCCGCGCCCTTGGTCAGACCGGCGTCCGTGACAAAAAAACCGTAGTTGCCGTGCGGGATCACCGCCATCTTCTCACGGGGAATAAACAGCTCCTGGGCGAGAAAATTTTCTCCCTGCGAGGAGTGCACTATCACCCGGTTGAAGACACGGTAATAAATCTGGAACAGAGCCTTATGATAAAAACGCACGTGATGGGGAAGCCAATCATGGGCGGTGTAAATAATCCTTGCGCCCTTCCTCTTCTGTAATTTTAGCAGCACCAGCTCCAACACCGGAAACTTGAGAAAAGACTGGTAATGGACGACGTCGGGGAGCCGGCGCCGGTACAGGCGCCAGTAGCGGATAATGTCGATCGGGTAGTAGCGGCTGCGGTGAAAGAGTTTGATCACCGGAAACCCCGCCGCCATGAAATCGAGCTCGTAATTATAGTTCGTGATCAGGCAGACATCGGCGCCGCTCTGGTGGAGCGCCCGCGCCAGGCAGTAGCTGTAGTGGGTCAGGCCGCTATTGCCCGTGAATACCGTGATCCAGATCTTGGGGCCATGCTTCATTTCTTCCTTGCGGCCGTGCTTCGCCTCGTTACTGGGGCGGTGTTTCATTTCTGCCCTCTGGTCCTGGTTTTGCCGGCCGCTTCGGCGAGCGCCGCCTCGAACTTCGCGGCCAGAACCGGCCAGTCATATTTTTCCTGCACCAGCGCCAGTGCGTTTTCACGCAGCTGGCCGTAGAGTTCGGCGTCTTCGCGCAGGCGGATTACCGCGGCCGCGAATTCCTCCGGCGCGTCGGCTATGAGCAGATGACGGCCGTCCTCGACTTCCAGCCCTTCGGCGCCCTTCGACGTCGATACCACCGGCGTGCCGGCGGCAAAAGATTCCAGGATCTTCAGACGCGATCCTCCTCCTATCAGCAATGGCACGACCTGAATCGAGCTTTCACGGTAGTACGGCTGCACGTCCTCGACGAAACCGGCCACGTTGACGGCGGCGCCATCGTCGAGATCGAGTACGCGCTGAACCGGGTCGCTGCCGATGACGGTCAGGGTAGTATCCTGATATTTCTCGCGAACCAGCGGTAAAACCTTCCCGGCGAACCACTCGACCGCCTCGATATTGGCGGGATAGCTGAGCAGGCCGACGAACATGAGCCTGCCGCCGGGCTCCCCGCCGGCCGCCGCCGTCCCGGCATAATCGGCACAGCCCACGCCATTTTCAACCACTTTGACACTGACCCCCGGGGCCAGCCGGGAAATGGCATCGGCGTCCAACCGGGTGACGGCGATAATGCCCTGCATCTTCCGCAACAGCTTGCGCTCATAGCGCCCGACCCGTTTCGCCGAGAGCTGCTTGCCCCATCGTCCGGGAAGCTTATGCCTGCCGGCAATGGCCATCATCAGCTCACCCTCGACATTGTGCTCCTGCAGGACCCTGGGACAATCAAGCCCGAGGATGTAGCGCGCCATGAACAGGTGCTCGGCGATCACCACGTCAAAATCGCGGCCGGCTTGCAGGCTGGCGAGGTCCCGGAAGATAACGTCCTCCCACGAGAGCATGAACTCGGCCGGGATGCCCCGCACCAGCAGCTTCGTATAGGCGGCTACCTTCTGCTCGTGAGAGCGCATGGGTTTGAGCGAGACGGTCAATTCGAAGCCGACCTCGCTGAGGCCGGCCTGCTGTTCCGGGCTCGGGCTCATACGGCTCAGACAGAAGAAATGGACTTCGTGTCCGTTCCGTGTTAATTCACGGTAGAGGTTGAATATTCGCACCCGCAGGCCGTCGGCGGCCGGATATGGAATCAGGGGAACGCATACCAGTATTTTCATGGGTTCCGCTCGCCGGTTGTCATTTCCGCCGTTCCGTTATTGCCGCCGGTCAGCCAGCCGTGACGGCAACGGCCGAAGCGCCCTGACAGAAAATCTGCGAATCCCAGCCAGATGGCGGCGATGAAACGCCACGCCCGCAAGCGGTGCGCCCGCAGCATGACATAACTTTGATGGATGACCAGGCACCAAAACAGCTGCAGCCCCTGGCGTGATGCCGGCAGGCGGAACCGTTTGCTTGCTTCAGGACCGCCTCCGCCGGCGCCCAGGTGGATGCTGTATACCAGCAGCAGATTCCTGGCCCAGTAATAGTAATAAAGCGGGCTGTAGGCGCCGCCCATCGACCGGGAGACCCGGTGCCTGATGACGGACCCCGGCTCGTAGAAGCAGGAATAACCGGCGCGGCGCGCCCGCAGGCAAAAATCGAGCTCCTCGCCGTACATGAACAGGCGCTCGTCGAGGAGTCCCAGTTCCCGGAAACGTCCGGCCGGCGCCAGCAAGAGGCACCCGGTGATGTAATCGACGACGAGGGGATGGTCGAAGGCGTCCGAGTCGGGCAGGCCCTGCCCCCGGTGGGTGGTAACGCCCGTGCGGCGGTTGATCTCGCCGCCGGCGAACCAGATGATGTTCCCAGGCTCGTCGTAAAGGATTTTACCGCCGACCGCGGCTGCCCGCGAGCCGGCTTCGGCGCGCGCGACCAGAGGTTCCAGAAAATCCGGCTCGACGACAGTGTCGTTGTTAAGCATGCAGATGTGATCGGCGCCGGCCGCCAGCGCCTCACGGATGCCCAGATTGCAGCCGCCGGCAAAGCCGAGGTTTTCCCCGGACCGGATGAATGAGAGTTCTGGAAATTCCTGCCGCAGCCTGGCGCCGGACCCATCGCTGGAGCCGTTGTCGACCAGGACCACATGGAGGTTCGGCCAGGATGCCGCTCCGAGGCTGCGCAGGCAATCGGCGGTATCGGCGTAAGAGTTGTAGAAGACGATGACGGCCCAGACCGAGGCGGCTTTCCCCGCTTCGGAGCCCTCGCCGGCGGCCGGCCTGCCCGGAATCGCGCTCACGGTCTAGTTTCCCGCCCTCAGTTGACGGAAATAGCCCAGATCGTCATGCGAGATGATCCTGAAGAGCATCAATGCGCCTCCGTAAAAAATGGCGCCGGCCGCTGCCGCGAGCACGGGCGAGATTCCCACCAGCAGCAGCATCACCGCCAGGGACGCGCCCGCGACCAGGGCCGGTCCGGCAAAGACCTCGAGAAAACGCACGTGCCCCAGGAAATATGCCGCAAACCCGTAAAAGAGGACAAAACTGAAAACTTCGGAGACGAGAGTCGTGACCGCCGCCCCCATGACGCCAAACGGCGGAATGAGAATCAGATTGAGCCCGGCGTTCACTGCCAGCGACAGGATCGACCACTTGGCCATGCGCCGCTGCAGCTCCATGGCGATGAACAAGTTGCCGAAAAGGACGCATCCCACCATGAAGGGAAGGGCCGCCCCCAGCACGATCAGCACATTAACCGCCGGCTCGTATTCCGGTGGCAGCAGCAACCTCACCACGGGTCCCGCCAGTATCGCGATCAGCGCCGCGGCGCCGAGGCCCGCAATCCAGATGTACTTGATTCCCTTCTCAAGCAGCAGCATCAGGCTCGAACTTGACTCATGGAATATTCTTGACATCAAGGGCAGCAGCGCCTGCACGGCCAGCCAGCCGAACATGACCGGCACCTCGAAAAGTTTGTAGGAAGCCGCGTACCAGCCCACCTCTGCTTCGCTCCGGAAAATCCCCATGAAGAGCACGTCCAACTTGTAGTAGGCAAGGCTAACCAGCTGCCAGCACAGCACCGGGAACGATTCCCGCGCCATGTGCCTGGCGCCGCCGGCGTCAAAGCGCCAGGAGCCGCCAGAACCATCGAAGCGGCCGACCAGCCATCCGTAGGCCGAGAAGGAGTAGCCGAAGCGGACCACGTTGGCGCCGAAGAATACCGCTGTCATGGCTGTAACGCCGCCGCCACGGTAAACCACGGCCGCGCCAACCGCCGTCAGCACCAGCGAGAAGACCACGTCGGCCAGGGCGCTTAGATCCATACGCTCGTATCCCTGCAAAGCCGCCTCGGTGGCGGTTGATAGCGAGGTCGGAATGATCGCCACCGTGGCGATGATCAGGGGCAGGGCGAAATCCCGATCGACGCCGGCCGCCATGACGATCAGGATAACCACGGCCGACACGATCACAGTCGTCAGGCAGCGGATCAGCAAAGCGGCGCCGAGCAGGGAATTGGAGCGGCTCCGCTGGTGGCTGACCTCACGGATGAGGATGTTCGCGGTGCCAAAATCGGCGGCCATGCCGGCGATCATCACCATTACCAGGATCAGGGAGTAACGTCCGTATCCCGCATCCGCCAGTCGGCGGGCCAGAACGACATTGAGCACCAGTCCCAGAACCCGGCTGGCTGCTTGATACGCGAACAGATAGGTGATGTTCCTGGCCACCCGCCGGACAACATTCATTGAGAGGCGTGATCCCCCGGAAGGGCAGCAGGACGGCTTTTGCGTCTGTCGGCTTCGCCCAGGCGCCTGTCCAGATGGAAGATCCGGCGGCTCCGCCGGCGGTCACCCTGGCGCGTCCGCTGCCGCTCCCAGAGAATGATCGCTTCGACCAGGCCCACCATCAGCGCGACGACAGGCACGGTCGCATAATCATAGAACTTGGGGGCAGCGATATTGGCGGCCAGCAATGTGGTCAGCGTGAAGCCGCAACCCAGCAGAGCCGACGAAAGCAGCGGGTCGGCTATGCGTTTCCAGTAGATGATACTGCGGACGATCGCCGAGCCGATGACGGCAAGGAATGACACCAGTCCAATGATGCCAAAGTAGACCCAGAACCACAGATATGAGTCATGGATATACCATCGCAGGTTGTCGAGCAGATTGGGAACCGGCGGCCGGTAAAACTGATCGAGGCCAATGCCAAAGATCGGCGATCTGGAAATAGCCTGCAGGGCATAGTCCTGTTCGACATTCCGGCCGTAAAGGCTCTGCGATTCCAGCGACTGTGAGGAAAGCGCCGATCCGTAGCGCACGACCGCGGCTTCAACATATTTCTGCATGGCGCCGGTAACGAGGGTCAGGATCGCTACCGCCACGACCGCCACCACCAGGACCGAGATCAGCTTGGAGCGTACGTACTTCCTGTTCAAAAACGCCGTCAGCAACAGCAGTCCCGCCATGGGCAGGATATAGCTGCGGTTGAACTCGAGCACCATGCCCGTGAGCATCAGCAGGGTGAAAGGTATGTAAAACGCCAGCCGCCGCCAGGCCCAGGGCTGCAGGATGATCGACATCATCCCGGTCCAGAAACAGAGGAGCTCGACGGTGCCACCCGGAGCCCGCAGCCGCTGAACTGCCAGGTCGACCATGGGCGTCTCCAGCGCCAGCGGCTCGGAGAACGAGACGTGTGTCCATATAGTCCATTGCGGAAACAGAAGCTCCAGGAGCACGCGAAACATGGTTATCGATCCCAGCACAAACATGACTCCGACCATCCAGCGCAGCTTCTTGCGCGAATCAAGGACCAGCAGCACCGGAATGAAAAGCAGATAAAAAGTGATGGCGCGGTTGAAGTTATACATCGAGGAAATCGTGCTGAGCGCGAAATGCCGCTCGACCATGATCGTCAGCGACTTGATAACTACAACGGCAAAAAAGATAGTAACCGCAACCGACTGCGGCGTCATGTAAAGCCGCTCGAAGATGCCTGTGCTTTGGTGGTTTCGCGACCAGTAGACCAGCGAGCCCCCCAGGATCAGGAACAGCATGGCTTCCTGGTAGTAATAGATCGAGTTGGAAGTTACTATAAAGGTGAGGAATTCCGGGGCCAGGATCGTGGACATGAAGGCGATGATGCACAGGAGCCCCCAGCGCGGCCACCTGGCTATCGACCAGGAAAACGGGATGCCGAGGACGAGCGCCAGGACCGTTGTGAACTCGTATTTGGGAATGATATAGCCGATCAGGACCGGCAGGATCAGTGCCGCGGCGATGGCTACCAGCAGCGGCCGCCACATATCCCGCTGGGAAAAGACGCTTTTTGATAACACGCCGCGCGACGAGGGCAAAGGCCCTGGGGCTGCCCCTGATGTTATTCCTGATGTTCCTGAATTGTTTTTCATTTAAAACGGCCCGACCTCTAGTCTAGACCATGAAGTCCTCATTCGATAAGTTAATCACAGCCCCTCCCCGGCGCCAGGGCCTGATATTGATATAGAGAGCGGTCACGGCCGCGGTCAGCACCAGGCTGGGCTTGTCATACAGGATCATCAGGAAGCTTCCGTGCAGCAGCATTATCACCGGGCAGAGCAGCAGCAGCGACGCCGGTGACAGCGGCTGTTTCCATGTCCGGAGGCATTCCCGGGCGACCACCAGGATCATTGCCGCCAGGAGCAGCAGTCCCGGCCATCCGAATTCCATCATCCAGGTGAGCGGCAGGCTGTCGACGGCGTGATGATCTGTGCCCGGGGTATTATAAAGACCGACACCGAGGGGATTATCCTTGAGCACCTGCCAGGCGAAGGGATAGAGGCTCATGCGGGTGCTGATGGAGCCGGCCCGGGACATCCACTGCTGCTGGATGACGCCCGGCAGCTTCAGCCTTCCCTTCTGAACCGTCACTTCACTCAGGACCATCATGTTGTCATCATCGACGATGCGGAAATCGGCGCCGGAATTCTCCCTGCCCCCGAACAGCGGGTCCTTGAGATAAAAGGCGGCCGTGGTCCACTTGTGGCTGTCGGTCTTGTTGATTGCCGCCGTCGGTGTGTAGGCGCCGTCGTCAGGGCCGCCTTCCTTGTTTCTGGAGTCATAGTCGATGCGGACGGCGCCGAGCCCCCGGTCAAAAAAATTGATGACCACGGTCACCGGGCCCTGGCCGCCGCCGAAGTAAAAGTCGTCGGCGACATCAAAATATATAAACCTGGTATAGGACTGGACCCCATCAGCCTCGCCGCTGGCATGCAGGATGGGCCCGTCCGCCGCCACCCAGTGCAGCCCCCGCTCCCGGACCACCGAGCCCAGCCGGGCCGAGACTTCATCCTGGTTGACATAATCCAGAAAAATGATAGCGACCGGCAGGATCGCCAGCGGCAGCACCCACCTGAGATTGCGACGTATCCAGTCCCGCGCCCTGAACATGGTCAGGGGCAGCAGAATCAAGAGGCCGATTATCCACGAGCCGCGGCTGAAGGTCAGGAACAAGCCGGTGAAAAGCAGCAGCAGCGAGCCGGCAAGCAGCCAGCGCCGCCTCCAGAAAGCCAGCATGGCCAGCGGCGCTGAAGCCAGCAGAATCGCTCCCACGAACCCCGGATGCCCTACCAGCGAGCGGATACGGTAGAACTGGTCGCTGGCGGCCACGCGGGAATCGGCGCCGATGACATGGATCTGGATGGAATCAAACAGCGGGTTTGACTTCATGGCATATTCGATCAAGCCAAAAGCGCCCACCACCAGCGCCGACCCCACGATCGAGATGATGATTAGGCGCACATCCGATGCCGTCCGGGTCCCCCAGCGGACCAGATAAAAGACGCCGGCTCCAGTGAGGATCCAGTTGAGCGTGGTGGCGAAGGTCTCGGGGGTGAAAGCACCCCGTACCAGAAATACCAGGATCATCAGGCCCATGATGTAGTCGGCGCGGTCCGAACGCGGCAGCCGTTTTTCAACGGCCCAGCCGGCCATGAGCAGAGCCCAGGAAAGGATGAATGACGCCCGGAAGAAGGTGATGAGGGTGGGGCCAAATCCCGCCCGCCCCGTGCCAATGAGATTAAGCAGATGGAAGATCCCGGTGGCCAGGGTGACGGCCATGCTTACCTGCCATGCCCGGTGCAGGCAGGCGGCAATGAAAAACCGGCTTCCGCCTGCGCCCCTCGTCCCTGTTCCCTGGCGGGAGTTGGCCTCGGGCATCATCCGCAGATCCGCCTAGTCGCCGAAGAGCTTTTTCTTGACCAGCCGCTTGGGACTTCGACGCGGCAGCAGATCCACTTTCGCCCTGGCGAATTCGCGCTTGATGGGAATGTGATACGGGCATTCGCGCTCGCAGATGCCGCAATTATCACAGGCCTCGAGGTTGCGCTTTAGCATGCGGTACTGCTCGCGGGCCCAGTCGGTGGAATGATAGCGGTCGAAATATTCGTACCAGCGAAGCATCTGCCGGATGTCTATCCCCTGCGGGCACTCGATACAGGTATCACAACGGCGGCAAAAGACCTTGAAGCATTTCTTTTCCGATTCGGCAATCGTGTCAAGTATCTCTTCGCGGCTCACCGGGCGCGCATCTGCCTCACTGTCGAGGTTCTGGTTCAGCTCCTCGACGTTATAGGTGCCGACGACGGTAGAGTCAGGACCGCAGTTGAAGACATAGCGCATGGCGATGTCGGCGTTGCCGGCGTAGCCGAAGACCATCGGTTTGATAGAGACGTAGCCGATGCCACGGCGCCGCAGCTCCTCGAGCAGTTTCTCGGACCCCTCGTGCGCCTCGCGGTCGACATAGTTCAGGGGAAACTCGACGACGTCGAAAGCGGCCATCTCCAGAGCCGCCAGGATGGTTTCCGGCTGATGGGCGCTGATGCCCACGTGCTTGATGAAGCCGGCGACCCTCATTTCCTCGAGGGCGTGATATGAGCCTCCGGGGCTCATAATCTCCTTGAGCACCGCCATGGTGAGGACGTTGTGCAGCGAATAGACGTCGATGACGTCGGTGCCGAAATTGCCCAGGCTTTCACGGACTTCCCTGAGCGCGTCGGTCTTCTTGCGCTTGTGGGTGCTGGTTCCCAGCACCACCTGGTCCCGCTGGCCGCGGACAGCCAGGCCGATCTTGTTCTCCGAATCACGGTACATCCGCGAGGTGTAGAAAAGATTGACGCCGCGCTCGCGCGCGGTACCGATAATATCGCTGGTCTCCTTCTGGCTGATGTACTGGAAAGGAATGCCGCCCAGTCCCAAACGGGAGACTTCCAGACTGGTGTTGCCGAGTTTATTCCTCTGCATGTTCTTCCTCACCTTGCAGTTTCTTCCCGCTTGACGGCATAGACCGTCATCGCCGAGGACATCTTGCCGCCGTTGACGGCCCGGCGGTAATACGAGAGCATCCTGGTCACCAGACGGTCGACCATGGTTGGATTGTGTATGACGTCGTTCTTGCGGCCCAGGCGCCTCTCCTTGAAATACTGCCAGTTCATCTGGCTGTAATAAAGCGGCGTCTCGAAAACGGTCTCGGCCACGCAAAAACCAGCGGCTGAGAGCAGTTTCGCCAGCGAATCGGGCGTGAAGCTGTAGAGGTGACGGGGAACCTCGTAAATGAACCAGTCCTCGCCCAGCCAGCGCGCCTCGGGCGCGGCGGCGTTTTGCGTGTAGATGACCAGCAGGG
>JAJZQT010000023.1:0-2872 GCA_021803005.1 Actinomycetes bacterium | reverse complement strand
AGCAGTTTCGCCAGCGAATCGGGCGTGAAGCTGTAGAGGTGACGGGGAACCTCGTAAATGAACCAGTCCTCGCCCAGCCAGCGCGCCTCGGGCGCGGCGGCGTTTTGCGTGTAGATGACCAGCAGGGCGCCGTCCCTGGTGATGCGGCTGATCTCCTCGACGGTCTGGCGCGGGCTCTGCACGTGTTCGAGCACGCCCCAGAGGGTGACGACGTCGAAGGCGCCATCGGGATAGCCCGCGTCTTCCAGCTGGCCGGCCACGGCTTCGATGCCAAGCTCGTCGCGGACCAGGTCGACCATCTTTTCGTTGAAATCGACGCCGGCCACGTCCCAGCCGCATTCCTTCATGAAATACAGGAAGGAGCCGTCGCCGAAACCGATGTCGAGCAGCTTCCCCTGCTGCTGAAACTTGTCAATCCGTCCCTTGCGCGGACCCTGCAGGCGCCCCAGCTCGTCCATGCTGCGGTCCTTGAGGCCCGCCGCCTTGTTGTAGAGGTCGTAATCATCCTGGGGATAAAACCGCGCCATCTCCTCGTAAGAGGGGCGGGGACTGACGAACACCAAGCCGCAGTCCTGACAGCGCACCAGCGGGAATTCACCCTCGATATCAAAGAGCCGGTCGTGGCCTACAAACAGCAGTTCATGATGGGTGCCGCCGCAGAGATCGCAGCTGGTCGGCGCGCTCACTTCCAGCCTTTCGGCGACGGGTACCAGACGTTGCGGGTGTAAGCCCAGTAATTGCAGTCGCGGCAGAGGTCGATCTCGCCCCAGCGGCCCTGCTTGTGCAGCTCGCGGAAGCGCTCGAACCCGGGACTCTTCCAGACTTCGGCGATGGTCTGATGGTTGAGGTCGCCGATGACGCCCAGGTGGTCGAAATCGACGTTGCAGAAGCTGACCTTGCCGTCCCAGTTGATCGAGAACGAATTCCAGAGGAAAGTGCAGGGGTAGCGCTTCTTGGGCATCTGCATCAGGCTCTGGACCTCGGGGCGGTGGCCGCCCCAGTTGATCGCCGGGATCAGCAACACGTCCACATCGTGGGGACCCCACTGTTCACGGAAGAGGCCAATCTCGTTGCGGGTCTCAGCCATGACGATCAGCTGCACCTTGACCTTGGGCCATACGTAGCCGCGCTCCGTGCGCATGGCCAGGAAGCGCTCGATGTTGGTGATGACTTCATCGTACTTGGTTGACCCGCGTACTTTTTTGTATGTTTCCGCGGTGGCGGCGTTGACGCTGAAGAGCAGCACGTCGAGTTTCGAGTCGAGGATCTTCTCCGCCTTTTCCTCGTCGAGCAGCAGGGCGTTGGTGTCCATGTTCAGCAGCGTGCTTGGCGCCGCCTCCTTGATGCGGTCGATGAGCTCGAAGATGTGCGGCGCCTTCAGGGGCTCGCCGTCCTTGTGCAGACGGACTTCGGCCGGCGCCTGACGAGATATTTCCTCGGCTATCTTGTCGAACAGATCCAGGTCGATCTCGCCGACCGGGCGCGTCAGGTCCTTGCGCGGACACATGTTGCAGCGCAGGTTGCACTGGTTGGTGGGTTCTATATTGATGCGCGTGGGAAAATCCGGATTAATCTCCGCGGAACGCACAGCCTTGTTCTTGACAAGGGTTTTGGCTTGTGATTTGAGCGACATGTGACTGATTCCTAAATTGAATTCCTGAGCGGATGAGGTGTCTCCGCTGAACGATTGTCGAAGACCTAAGTGAGGCGGAGACACCCCATCCGCCCCATGACTGCTAATTAGTGATCAGGCAACAGGTTCGAAAGTTCCCTTTTTAAATGTCTTGAACAGGACCCATTCGACCGGCAGCGAGTAAAACCCCGACCTGACCCGCGTCTGCGCCAGTGAGTGCATGACCTTGTAGGCCCACTTCCTGGAGCCGTGATTAAGACTCTTTTGCATGTTGCTGTCGGGGAAGGCGAAGGGATAATAGAACCCGTTGACCTTCTCGATCATCTTCCGCTCCCACGGCTCCACCCACTGGCTCTCCATCAGGGTGGCCGGGTTGTAGTTGGCCCATTCCTCGAGCGACTTTGGCTCGGTCATGCCGTATTTGATCGACAGGTCGTACAACGGCGTGCCCGGATATGGCGTGAAGACAAAGATCTTGGTGCGGATGTTGGGCGAAGTCTCCTTCAGCTTCCTGATGAAATCGAGCAGGTCCTGGGTTGTTTCCTGCGCCGGCGTGCCGGCCGCGTGGGGAAACCCGGTTATGAAGGTGAAGGTACCGCCGATGCCGTAATCGCGGCAGGCCTGGGCGCTCTTCAAATGGTCCTCAGCCGTGGCGCCCTTGCAGATGAGATCGAGCACCGGCGCCGAAGCCGACTCGGCGCCGACAATGACGCGCTTGCAGCCGCTCTTGCGGATGAGCTTGAGCGTCTCCGGCTTGTAACGGTGAAATGTGTCAGGGCGCGCCGACGCCACCCAGCGGATGTTGACGTTGCGTTCCAGAAAACCCTCACAGATGGCCTGCACCCGCTTCTGGTTGGCAAAGAAATTGGCGTCGCTGAAATTGACCTGGTCGAGGTTATAGGTCTTCACAAGTTGCTCGACCTCGTTTACCACGCGTTCGGCGTCGAGGCCGGTCCAGTGGCGCTGATACAGCTGCGCGTCGGCGCAATAACCACATTTGCCGGGGCATCCCTGGCTGGAATGGAACTCGGTGGTGCGGACCGGCTCGTGATTTGTCTTCTGGTTGAGCTCGATGGCGCGGTTGACGTCGATGAGATGATAAGGCGCCGGCGGCACATCGTTGATATTTGTGAGCGGGCGCGGCTCGTTGACCACGATGCCCTCCGGGGTCCAGTAGGCGCAGCCCAAAACATCTCCGGGCGGCTTGCCGGCGGCCAGGCTCTCGACGATCTCCTGGAA
>JAJZQT010000022.1 GCA_021803005.1 Actinomycetes bacterium | reverse complement strand
TGTTTCTGGTTTTCATCTTTTGATTTTTCGTCTTTAAAATCAGGGGAGGAATTATGACCGCCGTGATTTTGTGGCGGTCAGTCGTCTGGCTTCATTTTGACCCGCAGAATGAAGCCAGACGACTTCGGTGTGGAGGCCGTTCAGTGGGCTGGTGATCTGCCTTCTTCCTGGCTCGGAGCTGCTCTTCAGCGTTTTTCCAAATGGCAGCAACCAGCATGTCCAGCTGGTATTTGACCTTCTCGGGGTCGATCTCTCTGCCGTTTGGTCTCGTCATTATTGATGATCCCGGCTTCACGATGATGTTCAAAGAGGTCCCCAACATGACCACTGAAGAGAAGGCTTCGCCAATCCGCTCCTTTGAAGCTGTCATGAAAGCCCGGGAGGACTTACGAAAAAAAGAAGTGATTGGAAAGAAAACTATTGACAGAAACTGAATTGTCGATTATCTTAGAGACAGAAATTGTAATACTGGGTAATACTATAGGAGGTGATTATGTTGGGTAGAACAACGAAAGTTATGACTATTTCCCTGCCGCCGGAAACGGCCAGTCTGGTAGAAAGGTTAGCTAATGCTGAAAAGAAAAACAAAAGCCAGCTCATTAGAGAAGCGATTGATTTTTATGACGAGATGCGCGCTGAAAAAGAATGGCAGGAGCTAAGAGCCTTCGGGCGGGCAACAGCCAAGAAGTTCGGCATCAAGTCAGACAAGGATATTGAGAGGATCATACACGAGGTAAGGGGTGTATAAGGTCGTTCTTGATACGAATGTTTACATCTCTGCTCTTCTTCGCGGCCGCAAGCCTGAGATTATTCTCAGGCTTTCCTCGGCTCCATTCAAAAGATATAACCTCTACACTTCCCAGGCGATTTTAAAGGAACTGGACAGGGTCCTTAGGGAAAAGTTCCTCTGGCCCGCTGCAAGCAGAGAGCTGGAAACTCGTCGCATTTCCGATTGGGCAGATGTCGTTAAACCAACTAAATCCATCTCTGCAATCCCCAATGATGAATCAGATAACCGCATCCTGGAATGCGCCGTAAAAGCCAAAGCCGATTTCATTGTCTCAGGGGACAGCCACCTCTTAAATCTGAAAGAATACGAGGGCATCCGCGTTATTACTCCGGCTCAGTTCCTAAAGCATTTGGAGAAAGCCAGTGGGAAAAATTAATAAAGAATGGCACTTGGCCAACAAGATGCCCAAAAATCCCACCCTGGAAGAGAGGATGCTGTGGCACCGCGAGCATTTAAAACATTGCGATTGCCGCCCGACATCCCCGGAGTTTCGGAGAGAATTGAAGGAATATTTCAAAGAGGAAAAGCAGCAATATGAATTGCCTCATATATTTAAGAGTATCAACCAAAGAGCAGGCTCAGACCAATGAGACTGAGGGTTATTCTATCGCCGCTCAAAGGAAAGCCTGCACCAAGTACGTTCAAGAAAAAGGCTGGACTTTAGCAATAAAGCCTTTTTTGAAAAGATCTACATCAAAGACGGGAAAGTCGTAGACAAGAAATTTACGGATTTATTCTACGAACTTCTTACCGAAGGTTCGGATAAACGAAGCTTGGTGGACCATGATGAGGTCCCTGCCGATACTGCTTTTCATCGTTGATTCCCCGTGATGTGTTTCTTTGAGGATTCCCGCTTTAGGCATGGCAAAACCGTGAGGCCACACTCCGCGGCCAAGCGCTTCTATGGAAAGGGCTGTTCCCCAGGGCAGGACCGCGGGCTGTTTCCTCCGGCATATCGTTGCTACAATACTTAATTACTCAAGTTTTGCGCTTGGCGGGCAGACATAGAGGGTAGGGGATAAATAGAAAGAATGTTCCGGAGGTTCGGGAATGAAACGGTGGGTTCCTTACGCATCTATCGCTGCCCTGGCGCTGATAACGCTGGTAATTGGCGTTTTTTTTATTTTCCGCGGAGCTGATTCCGGATTCGCGCCCGAGCAACAGAACGCGACTGCCGAGGTGTCCGCTGACTCCGGATCGCTCCCGCCGGCCGCCGCGGGTTCCACCGGCATCGATCCTGCGCCGGGTGTGGGCGCTTCTGCTTCCTCAGCCGGGTCCCCTTCGAAGAGCAATCCCAAAGTCGAGTCCGTCATCGGCGATCTGGCAGCCGCGCAAACGGAGAAAGGTGCGGATGCCGCCTCGGCCTTCGCCTTCGCCAACAACCTTGAGCTCAAGGACGGCAAGGTTAAGGTCGTGCTCGAATCGGCGCCCGGGTCGGCAGACTCGGCATTGCAAACCGCGGAGGCCACGGGCGCTGTCGTGGAAACGACCTACAACGGCCTCATCCAGGCTGATGTTCCCATTGACAATCTGTCACAACTGGCCTCTTCAGCTGACATCAGTTATATCCGCGAGCCGCGCAAGCCGGTCGCATTCACGACCAGCGAAGGCGTGGCGGATATCGGGGCCAACGTCTGGCAGGGCGCGGGCTATGACGGCGCCGGCACCAAGATCGCTGTCCTCGACCCGGGTTTTTCCGGGTATCAGAATCTTATAACTTCGGGCGATCTTCCAGCGAACGTCATCACCCAGTCATTCGTCGCCGGAGGTGACATCAACGGCGGCGGCCAGGTCCACGGCGCCGCCTGTGCGGAGATAGTCTATGATACGGCGCCCGGCGCCCAACTCTATCTGGTCAACTTCAGCACCGATGTCGAGCTGGGCAACGCCGTCAATTACCTCATCTCCGAGGGCGTCAACGTAATCTCCGCCTCGTGGGGTTTCTACAGCCAGTTCCAGGGCGACGGCCAGGGAAGCATCGATAACCTCGTGCAGCAGGCCAACACCGCCGGCATCACCTGGGCCAACGCTTCCGGGAATGCTGCCCAGACACATTGGAGCGGACTCTTTACCGACGCCAACAACGACTCCTGGAACGAGTTCGCTCCCGGCGTCCAGACGAACAACATTTCTGCCTCCGCGGGCGGGCAGGTCGATCTTTACCTCACCTGGAACAAGTGGCCCGTGACCGATCAGGACTACGATCTTTACCTGTACAACAACACGGATCTGACCACGCCGGTGGCGTCGAGCACGGGCTATCAGAATGGCAGCACTTCGCCTGCGGAAGAGATTCATTATACGGTCCCGGCGGGACAGGGCGGCACCTATAGCGTCATGATCCAGAAATACAGCGCCACCGGCGACGCTACCTTCCAGCTTTATTCCAATCCGGATTCGTTCCAGTATCAGGTTGCGGCCGGCAGCCTCGGCGGCCAGCCGACCGACTCCGCTTACGCAATGACCGTCGGCGCGGTCCCGTTCGGCAGCACTACCATCGAGAATTTCAGCTCCCAGGGTCCCACCCTCGACGGCCGCACCAAACCGGACCTGGTAGGACCCGACCGGGTTTCGACGGCTACTTACGGTTCCCAGGCCTTCTGGGGGACTTCGGCGGCGACCCCGCACGCGGCCGGCGCCGCGGCTCTGGTGAAGGGCGCCAATCCCGCCTTTTCTCCCGCGCAGGTGCAGTCCCAGCTGGAAGCCAGGGCCACCGACCTGGGGGCTGCGGGAAAGGACAACGTTTACGGCAGCGGCAAACTCTGGCTGGGAGCACTGCCGGACAGCACGCCGCCCATCGTCTCCTCAGTGCAGCCGAGCGGCACTATTTATTCCATCAACGCATCGATCGTTGCTGATTACTCCGATGCCGGCAGCGGTATCAATACCGGCGCCGTCAATGTGACTCTGGATGGAGCCACGCTGGCGGGCTGCACGACCACCATATCGCAGGTTAGCTGCCCGACATCGGGACTCGCGACCGGGGCGCACACGATCGGCGGCAGTGTTGCCGACAGGGCCGGTAACACGGCGCCCATAAGCGGCTCTTTCACGGTCGCCTGCAGCAAGCCCGCGCTCAGCCTGGGTTCGCCCCTCTCTTTCTGGGCCTCCTATTCTGATTATGTTCAGGGACTGCTCTCGGTGACGTTCTCGTTCAGCAACACCGGCGCCGATGAAGCCTACAATGTCAACATCGTGGGAAGCGTCAACACCAACGGCACCCTGCTGTCGACGATTACGCCGGTAAACATCGGCAATCTCGCCGCCACCGGTAATCCGGGAAGCACCGTTCCCGTCACCGTCAAATACAGTGTTCCGGCAGGAGTCACCGATTTCCGGTCCACGGTCTACTCGACCGCCCAGGACATTTGCGGCGTAACCTACTTCTATCCGGCTCCGTACGCCGCGCCCTGATCAAACCTGGTTTGAAACCCAAGGGCGGGCAGCGGGGCGGCATCGTTGACCAGGTCGAGGCCGGTTCGCCCGCGGAGGCGGCAGGCATCTCGGTGGGGGACATCCTGGTATCACTCAACGGCCATCCGTTACACGATGTCATCGATTACCAGTTCTATCTGGAACCCGGCTTGCAGCGTTTTGAAATGGAGCGGGACGGCGAATTGCTGGAGTTCGAGGCAGATTGCGGCAGCGGCGCCGACCCCGGCATTTTTTTTAAGCGCGCAATCTTCGACCGCGTCCATACCTGCTCAAATCGTTGCGTTTTCTGTTTTATCGATCAGGTTCCCGAGGGGTTGCGGCAATCACTGTACCTAAAAGACGACGATTTCCGCCTCTCTTTCCTGCACGGTAACTTCATTACGCTCAACAATCTGAGCCCGGAGGACTGTGAACGCATCATCGAGCAGCGTCTGAGCCCCTTGCATGTTTCCGTGCATGCGACCGACGCCGGGATCCGCGGGCGGCTGATGGGTTGCGGTGCCAAAGCCGCCGCCCGCGGGCTCGCCAACCTGGCGCTGTTGGGGCAAGCGGGAATAGAGTTGCATGTGCAGGTCGTATATTGTCCCGGCCTGAACGACGGCGGAGTGCTGGAAAATACCGTCACCGAACTATCACAAAAATATCATGGAATCAAAAGCGTGGGCGTGGTGCCGGTTGCGCTCGGGGAAGGCCGCTTCGCACAGCAAGCCGGCGCCGATGTCCACCCCGTGACCGGCGCCGATTGTCTCGAGGCGATAGGAGCCATAAATGCCTGGCAGGAGCGTTTCCGTCAAACGGGAAGCTGCGGTTTTGTTTACGCCGCCGATGAGTTTTTTCTCAAAAGCGGAAGCGATTTGCCGCCGCTTGAATATTACGACGACTTCGCCCAGTACGAGAACGGCATTGGTATCGCCCGCACCTTCCTGGAAGAAGGAGAAGCGGCGATCGGGGAAACGCTGTCTGAACTGGCGACCGGCCAAAGCCTTCGGGCAGCGGGCGGGCGCGTTTTTCTGCTTACCGGCGTCCTCGCGGCGGATTTGCTGGCGGCTGCCTGTGCGCGCTTCGGCAGGTCCCTAAACAGGGAGCTGCTGCCGCTGGTCGCCGTTAACCGACTTTTCGGTTCTCATGTCACCGTCGCCGGTCTTCTGGGAGGGCGCGACGTCACGCGGGCGGCAGAGGCCGGCGGGCTAAGCCGCGGCGACCTTCTGCTGATTCCGGCCCTGTCGCTGGACAGCGCCGGCGAGCGTTTTTTGGACGACGTCAGCCTGGAAGAGCTGCACGAGATCCTCGATTGCGATATCGAGATCGTTTAACCGGGCTTCTGTTTCAAGAGCGCCAACCTCAAGAATCCTTTGTCCGGGCGCCCGGTTTGGTTGCGGATACACCTCGCAATCAGGACCCGCCTCTTTCCTGATAGACTTACTGGCATGCCAATTCTCCCCAAAGTGGCCATTGTCGGATATCCCAACGTGGGAAAATCAACGCTGCTCAACCGCCTTTCAGGGCGGCGGGAAGCGGTCGTGCACAGCGAGGCCGGCGTCACCCGGGACCGCAAGGAAATCGAGGTGGAATGGGTCGGCCGGTCCTTCACCATGATCGACACCGGCGGCGTCGACACGGCCGACCGCCGCCAGATGGCGCGCCAGGTGCGCGCCCAGGTCGAGGCGGCGCTTGAGGATTCGGCGCTGGTGCTGCTGGTCGTCGACGGACTCACCGGCATCGGCCCCGGCGACGAGGACCTGGCGCAGATAGTCCGCCGCAGCAAGCGCCCGGCCGTTCTTGTCGCCAACAAGATCGATGATTTCAACCGCGTCGACCTCATCCACGAATTCCATGCCCTGGGCATGGGCGAGCCGGTCCCGGTGAGCGCCCTGCATGGCACCGGTTCGGGCGATCTTCTGGATGTGATCGTAGACCGGCTTGGGGAAATGGGGGCTCTGTCGGAGGCCGAACAGCGGCAGGAGATCCGCGTCGCTTTCGTCGGCAGGCCCAACGCCGGCAAGTCATCGATGCTCAACCGCCTGCTGGGGCAGGAGCGGGTAATCGTCTCCGCCGAGCCGGGCACCACCCGCGATTCCATCGATACGGTGGTCGAGGCCGGTGGTTCGGTCTTCCGCTTTGTGGACACGGCGGGGCTGCGGCGTCCCGGGAAGCTGGATAGCGACGTCGAATATTACAGCCGCGTGCGGGCGCTGGCCGCCCTTGAAAAGGCGCAGGTCGCCCTGGTGCTGGTCGACTGCACCCTGGGTCTGACCGACTACGATCTCACCATCATCGACGAGGCCATGAAGCGCAGCTGCGCCACCGCGATCCTGTTGAACAAATGGGACCTGCAGAAGCTGGACCTCGAGGACCTCAAGTGGAAGCTGGGGCGCAAGACCACGCTCAAGCCGCCGTTCCTGGCGACGTCGGCGACAACCGGCCGCGGCGTGGCTGACATCCTGCCCCTGGTGCGTCATCTGCACGATCTTTATTCCTCGCACATCTCCACGCGCGACTTAAACAATTTTCTGCAGGAAATCAAAGCGGCGCATTCGCCGCCGATCGTGCGCGGGCGGCAGCTGAAGATGTACTACATCAGCCAGCCGGCGACGGCCCCACCAAGAATCGTTGTCCAGGTCAATAACAAGGGACTGATAACCAGGCCTTACGCCACCTACGTGGAAAACACCCTGCGCGAGCATTTCGATTATTTCGGTTGCCCGCTGGTGATCGAGTTCCGGGGCAAAAAGGGCTGACGCCAATGATGGCTTTCGCATTAATTCTTGGAGCCTACATCCTGGGTTCGGTTCCCTTCGCGCTGATGATTGGCAAGGGAATCTACCGCGTCGACGTCCGCGAGAGAGGCTCCGGCAACATCGGCACGACCAATGTCTTCAGGGTCCTGGGGAAGAAAGCCGGAGCGCTGGTTTTCATTCTCGATCTACTAAAGGGATTCGCGCCCGTGTTCCTGGCCCTGAGGCTTGTTTCCGACGACAATGCCGCCCTGGTGGCGGTACTGGCCGCCGGCGCGGCGATCGCCGGGCACACTTTTTCCATCTTTTTGAAATTCAGGGGAGGCAAGGGAGTCGCCACCGGCGGCGGCGCCATACTGGCCCTGATGCCGGTCCTGTTCCTGATGGCTTTCGCTTTTTTCTGGCTGGTTCTGCTCGCCGGCCGCTTTGTATCCGTGGCCTCGCTTTCGGCGGCGGCATTCCTTTCAATTGCGGTCTTTGTCACCGGCCAGCCCCGGCCATATATAGTCTTCACACTGGCGGGCACGGCCATGATATTCTACGCTCACCGGGCAAATATCGCGCGGCTGGCTAACGGCTCCGAGAGCCGGGTCGCGTTTCCCTGGAACCGCGGATAAGGCGAAAAAAGCAAAAAAAGGACGCAGGTTGCCAAAGCTTCCATATCAGTTCGAGGAAAAATACAGATGAGAGCATCCGTCGTCGGCGGCGGCAGCTGGGGAACGGCTTTTGCGCGCCTTCTTGCCGGCGCCGGCATCGATACCGAGCTGATCTGCCGCCGCTCCGGGCAGGCCGAAGCAATCAACGACACGCATCGAAACCCGGACTACCTCAGTGACGTCGAGCTGCCTGTAGCCCTAACCGCCGCCACTTTCGAGCAAAACCGCCTCGGGGAAGCCGACCTGGTCGTCATCGCCGTTCCCAGCAGGGCATACCGCCAGGTAGCGAAAACCGTCGGAGCCGTCATCGCTCCCGAAGCCGCCGTCCTCAGTCTCACCAAGGGGCTGGAGCCGGGCACGCTCAAGCGCCTTTCACAGGTGCTGCAGGAAGAGCTGCCGCGGCCGGCCAGGTCCCGGGTCATGGTGCTCTCCGGACCGAACCACGCCGAGGAAGTCGCACGCGACATTCCCACAGCCACCACGATCGCTTCAAGCGACCTCGAGCTGGCGGCCTGGGCGCAGCAACTCATTTCTACCGAAAGTTTCCGTGCATATATCAACCCTGACCTCACAGGCGTGGAACTCTGCGCCGCCGCCAAGAACGTCATCGCCCTGGCTGCCGGCATGAGCGACGGGCTGGGGTTTGGCGACAACACCAAAGCCAGCCTCATCACCCGCGGCCTGGCCGAGATGACCCGCCTGGGTGAAAAGCTGGGCGCCGACGCCGCCACGTTCTCCGGTCTTGCCGGCATTGGCGACCTTATCGCCACCTGCACCAGCCGGCACAGCCGCAACCGCCGCGCGGGTGAGCTCATCGCCGCCGGCAAAACCCCGGAAGAAGCCGAGGCGGAAATGGGCATGATAGCCGAGGGCCTGACCAGCGCCCGGTCGGTCCGCGAGCTCGCGGGCGCCAATGGCGTCGAGATGCCGATCACGGAGCAGGTCTGCGCGGTCATCTATGAGGGGAAGGAAGTCCGCCTGGCAGTGACCGAGCTGATGACCCGCACCCCGCGCCCGGAATAAATATGACGCAGGAATCCGTCAACGGCGCCCGGTCCGGCCACGAGCCCGATCTCACCAACGCCCTCTTCCTCATCGACGGCAACAGCCTGGCCTACCGCGCTTTTTACGCGCTGCCGGAGACAATCACCACCAGCGACGGCTTTCCCACGAACGCGCTTTACGGCTTCACGTCGATGCTGATCAAGATCCTCAATGACTACAAGCCGGCCAACATCATCGTTGCCTGGGATGCCGGCAAGAAGGTTTTTCGCCACGAGGAATTCGAGGATTACAAGGCGGGCCGCAAGCCCATGCCCGACAACCTCTCACTGCAGTTCGAACATTTCGGCGAACTGGTCAATGCTTTCGGCTTCGAGAATCTGAAGAAGGAAGGCTACGAGGCGGATGACATCCTGGCCACGCTTGCCCGCGAGGCCCGCGAAGGCGGCCGCAAGGCGGTCATCGTCACCGCCGACCGCGACGCCCTGCAGCTGGTCGGCGACCGCATCTACATCATGTCCAACAGCAGGGGCATCTCCGAGGTGAAAGTCTACGACCGGCGTGCGGTCGAGGAACGCTACGGCATACCTCCCGAGAAAGTGCCCGACTTCATCGGCCTCAAGGGTGACAGCTCCGACAATATTCCGGGTATTCCCGGAATTGGCGACAAGACCGCCGCCATTCTGCTTGCCGGCCGCGACTCCCTGGAAGACCTCCTGGCCCATCTGGACGAGGTCAAGGGCAAGCGTCGCGAACTGATCGCGGAATACCAGGAACAGGCTCTTATGTCAAAAAGACTGGCCACGATGAATGACGAAGTTCCGGTGGAAAATGTCTCGCTGGACGCCAGGCCCGCTGGCGCGGACGCCGGGAAGCTTAGAGGGTTCCTTTCCCGTTTCGAATTCAGCAGCCTCACGCGCCGCCTGGAAGATCTGGGGATGCTCGAGCCCCCGCCTGCCATGGCGGCCACCGCCACCCTAAGCCTCGCGGTCGTCTCGCCCGCCGGGCTGGCAGGCGCCCTGCAAGCGGCGCGGAAAAAAAACGTGACGCCGGCCGTCGCCTGGGAAAAGCGGCGGGAGCAGGTTCGGCTGGCCGTCTTCTCGGGGGAAGGGGAACCGGTCCGCCTGACGAGCACCGGCGGAGCCGGTGTGGCGGATGTCCTCTCCGGCGACGCGGCCGCCTTCAGCTGCCACGACTACAAGCAACTGCTGGCGCGGGCGCCGGGGGCGGCCGCATGCGCTCACGACACCATGATCGCCGCCTATCTCCTCAGACCCACGGCCCGGACCTACAACCTCGACCAGTTGGCCGCGGCCGCGAACATCCGTGTCAATATCCCGGCAGATCAGCATCCGGGCGACAGCCATCTGGCCGGGGAAGCAGCTGAGACCTTTCATCTGGCGCGGATCCAGCGCCGGCAGCTCGAGGAACTGGGCCTCACCAGACTTTTCAACGAGGTGGAGATGCCGCTGATCGCCGTCCTCGCCGGCATGGAGCGGACCGGCATCCGGATCGACCTGCCGCGCCTGGGCGAGCTGGCCTCGCGCGTGGCCGACCAGCTCGACCAGCTTGCCGACGAGATCCATAAACTGGCCGGGGAGGAAGACTTCAACATCGATTCGCCGCAGCAGCTGGCGACGATACTCTTCGACAAGCTGCAACTGCCCCACGGGAAGAAGACGAAGACCGGCTATTCCACCGACGCCTCTGTCCTCAAAAACCTGCGAGACCTCAACCCCGTCGTCGCCAAGATCGAGACCTACCGGGAGCTGGCAAAGCTGTCGGGCACGTATCTGCAGGCGCTGCCGCAGCTGGCGGATCCCGACACCTGGCGCATCCACACGACCTTCAACCAGACCGCGACCACCACCGGACGCATCTCTTCCAGCGACCCCAACCTGCAGAACATCCCCATCCGCACGCCCATGGGAGAGAAGATACGGGACTGCTTCGCCGCCGAGGAAGGCTCGCGCCTGGTGGTCGCCGATTACTCGCAGGTGGAGCTGCGCATCATGGCCCACCTCTCCGGGGAGCCAAAGCTGCGCCAGGCCTTCGCCGCCGGCGAGGACGTGCATCGCGACACGGCTGCCGAGGTCTTTAACCTCAAACCTGAAGAAGTCACAAGCACCGAGCGCGGCCGCGCCAAGGCGGTGAATTTCGGCATCATGTACGGCATCAGCGCCTTCGGTCTTTCCGAGCAGCTGGGAATCTCCCGCGAGGAAGCCGGCGGCTACATCGACACATACCTTGCCCGTTATCCCCGCGTGGCCGCCTTCCGCGACCAGATAATCGAGCAGGCCAGGGAAGAAGGTTTCGTCTGCACGATGCTCGGCCGGCGCCGGCCGATCCCCGAGCTGCGCTCCGGCGACAACCGCATCCGCAGCCTGGGCGAGCGCCTGGCGGTGAACACCGTCATCCAGGGCAGCGCCGCCGACATCATGAAGATTGCGATGATCGACTCAGACCGGGCCCTGGCGAGCGAAGGCCTCGCCGCCCGGCTGGTCCTGCAGGTGCACGATGAGCTGGTCTTCGAGGCGCCCGACAGCGAAACCGATGCTGTCGCCGAACTGGCGCGGTGCGAGATGGCCGGCGCCTGGGATCTCGACCCGCCGCTGGAGGTCGACGTCGGCATCGGCGACACCTGGGTGGAGGCAAAGTAGCCGCATCAGCTTCCATACCCTTCTTCGCTTATGTATAATTACCCTTGGCACGCAAAGCGCTGCTGCGCCTGCGCGCCAAATTTTTGTGAAAGGAAACCAACAACTAAATGCAAAAAACAAACGAAGAAGAAGAGATCACTCTGGTTGAAGGGAGTGGGGGACTGCTCAAGATCGTGGATGGGAAGGAAGAACCCAACTACGATGTCACAATCAATATTTTCCAGGAAGGCGACATTGTCACCGGCGAGGTTGTCCGGATCGACAAGGACGAGATCCTGGTTGATATAGGCTACAAGTCGGAAGGCGTGATCCCGGCGAGCGAGCTGTCGATCCGCAAATCCGTAAGCACCGAAGATGAGGTGAGCGTCGGCGACAGGATCGACGCGCTGGTAATGCAGAAGGAAGACGCCGAGGGGCGTCTCATCCTCTCCAAGAAACGCGCCCGTTTCGAGCAGGCCTGGAAGAAGATCGAAGAGGTCGAGCAGAGGGGCGGCACCATCGACGGCACCGTCATCGAGGTCGTCAAGGGCGGCCTCATCCTGGACCTCGGTGTCCGCGGATTCCTGCCGGCGTCACTGGTTGACATCCGGCGCATCCAGAATCTCGACGAATACATGGGCCGCGTCCTCACCTGCAAGGTGATCGAACTCAACCGCAGCCGCAACAACGTCGTCCTCTCCCGCCGCGCCGTCCTCGAAGAGGAACGCAAGGAAGTCCGGGAACAGATCCTGGGCAAACTCCAGCCGGGAGACGTCGTCGAGGGCATCATCTCCAACATCGTCGACTTCGGCGCCTTCGTCGATCTGGAAGGCATCGACGGTCTAATCCATATCTCAGAACTTTCATGGGGCCACGTCAACCATCCGTCCGAGGTACTAACCGTCGGCCAGAAGGTCAACGTCAAGGTTCTGGACATCGACCGCGATCGCCAGCGCGTCTCCCTGGGTCTGAAGCAGACGCAGGAAGATCCCTGGAAGAGCCTGGTCGACGCCCATCAGGTCGGCGACATCATGACCGGCGCCGTCACCAAGCTGGTGAGCTTTGGAGCTTTTGTGCAGATCAGCGAGGGCATCGAGGGCCTGGTCCATATCTCCGAGCTGGCCAGCCATCACGTCGAGAAGCCCGAGGAGGTTGTCGCCGTCGGTGACGAGATCGAGGTCAAGGTGATCGAGATCGACGCGCAGCGCCGCCGCCTCTCGCTGAGCATCAAGCGCCTCCATGAGGAGGAAGGGGCCGAGGAAGAAGGGGAAACCGGCGCGGAGACAGAAGCCGCGGCAGCCCCGGAAGCAGACGAAGCAGCCGCTTCTGAGGAAGCAGAGCAGTTCGACGAGGCTTCCAGCCTGGGCCTGAGCGACGAAGTTTTCCCGGACAGGCCCGGCTACGAGCCGCCCGCCGAGGAAATAGCCACCGAAGCGACCTCGCTTGTCGAAGGTCTGCCGGAAGCGGATTCCGAGATGGAACTTGCCGCTGCGCCGGAACTGAAAGATACTGTAGATGAGGAACAAGAAACGGCCGCTGATACGGAAGAAGCTGAAGCCACGCCCGAAGCTGAAGCCGAGACAACGGCTGAAACCGAAGCTCCAGCTGAAGCTCCAGCTGAAGCGGAAGCACCGGCGGAAGAGAATACCGAAGGCGGTGGAGCTGAAAAGGCGTAAGCTTTTTCATTAGCCCAAGCGATGACGCGCCCCGCCTTCGGCGGGGCGCTTTTTTTATTCGGGGACGTTGGTTGAAATTGTTGCTTTACTGATCTTGGAATACCTTACCAAATCGAACAAATTATTCCGGATCTAATCCGGGGAACCTTACCATTTCATGAGCACAGATTCTCATACATCAAAACCGGTTCGCGTCGCCCTTACCGGGGGTATCGGCTCCGGGAAGAGTACGGCGCTGCTCATGTTCGCAGCGCGGGGAGCCGCGGTGCTAAATTCCGACCGGGTTGTCCATGATCTGCTCGAGCGCCCCGAGGTTCGCGCCCGGGTCGCACAAGGGCTGGGCATGGACGCCATTCCTCCCGGGGCAGAAGGCCGCCGGCTGATCGGCGAGGTCGTTTTCGCCAGGGACGAGCAGCTGAAGCGGCTTGAGCACATCCTCTTTCCGCTGGTCAGGGAAGCAATCGATTCCTGGCTGGCCACCGATGAGGTGAGATCCGCGCCGATGGCGGTAGTCGAGCTGCCGATGCTCTTCGAGGCCGGCATGGGAGCCGACTTCGACCGTATTGTGCTGGTTACGGCGCCGGAGGAGGTTCGCATGACCCGGCACGAGGGACGCGTGGGCCTCGCCGATTTCGAGCGCCGCGCCTCCCGCCAGCTTCCCGAGTCCTGGAAGCGGAGCCGCAGCGATTATGTTTATGACAATATCCGTTCCCCGGAAGAGCTTGATGAATTCGTAGCGGCTACCGTCGCCGCGATCGCCGATGAGGCTTCTGTCTCCAGGAAGGACCGCTGAGCGTTGCTGAAAAAAATCATACTGGTGCTCGTCATCCTGTTGGTGCTGATCGCGGCGGGATTCACTGCGGTGCAGATGACGATGCCGGGATGGTATGCCCGCTTGTGGTACCCGCTCGACCATGCCGATCTCATCAACCGCTCCGCCAGTCAGAACCACCTCGATCCGGCGCTGGTGGCGGCGGTTATCTTCGAGGAGAGCGGCTTTGAGGATGGTTCCCGTTCCAACGCCGGCGCTATCGGGCTCATGCAGCTGATGCCGGCCACCGCCACCTGGATCGCCGCCAAGACCGGCGGCGCGGATTTTGTGATGACCGACCTGAAGGATCCGGACGTCAACATCGCCTACGGCTGCTGGTACCTTGGCTACCTGATGGAGCGTTACGGCAACGCCGAGGTCGCCCTGGCCGCTTACAACGGCGGCACCGAGAACGTCGATCGCTGGCTGGCGGACGCAAGAAGTGAAAACCGGCCTTTCAGTTCGGTCCGGGACATCCCCTGGGCCGAAACCAGGGAATACGTCGCCAGGGTCGACCATACCAGGGAAGTCTATGCCGGCGCCTACTCGTCCGAGTTGGGCCCGTAGAGGCCAGAGAACGGCATGTCCATTTTCGAGATCAACTCAACCTATCAGCCCACCGGCGATCAGCCCGAGGCAATCAAGGCCCTTTCCGGGGGGATCGGCCGCGGCGACCGCTATCAGACGCTCCTGGGCGTGACCGGCTCCGGCAAGACCTTCACCATGGCCCAGGTGATCGCGCAGGCCGGGAAGCCGGCGCTGATCATGGCCCATAACAAGACCCTCGCCGCCCAGCTTTGCAACGAGTTCAAGGAATTCCTGCCCGACAACGCCGTCGAATACTTCGTCAGCTACTATGATTATTACCAGCCCGAAGCCTATCTGCCTGCCAGTGACACCTACATTGAAAAAGACAGCGCCATCAACCAGGAGATCGACCGCCTGCGCCACTCGGCCACGGCGGCCCTGCTCTCACGGCGCGACGTCGTTATCGTCGCCAGCGTCTCCTGCATCTACGGCCTGGGCTCCCCCGAAGAATATCTGGCGAAGATGGTGCTGCTAAAGGTTGGCGACGAGCCCGGCCTCGAGCCGGTCACCCGCCGCCTGGTGGACATCCAGTACAGCCGTGGCGACTTCGACTTCGGCCGCGGCCAGTTCCGGCTGCGCGGCGACATACTCGAGGTGCATCCGGCTTACGAAGACACGGTCCTGAAAATCAGTTTTTACGGGGATGAGGTGGAACGCATCCAGAGGATCGACGCCATGACCGGCGAGATTTTCGAGGAAATGAAACACGTCGGCATCTATCCCGCCACGCATTTCGTCACCAGTCCCGGCGCCATCGAGCGCGCTCTCCGGGACATCCAGGCGGAACTCAACCAGCGTCTGGCGGAGCTCAAGCAGGAAGGCAAGGAGCTCGAAGCCCATCGCCTGCTGATGCGCACGCGCTATGACATGGAGATGCTGCGCGAGACCGGTTTCTGCTCCGGCATCGAGAATTACTCGCGCATCCTTGACGGGCGCGCCGCCGGCGAGCCGCCCCACACGCTGCTTGATTTCTTTCCCGATGACTTTCTTTGCTTTATTGACGAGTCGCACAATACCGTGCCACAGATCGGCGGCATGTATAAGGGCGACCGCTCCCGCAAGCAGACGCTGATCGATTACGGGTTCCGCCTGCCATCGGCTCTGGACAACCGCCCCCTCCGATTCGAGGAATTCCTCGACCGGGTGCCGCAGATCATCTTTGTCAGCGCCACGCCGGGGCCGTGGGAACTAAACCACAGCTCACAGGTGGTGGAGCAGGTGATCCGGCCCACCGGCCTGATCGACCCGGAGGTCGAGGTGCGCCCGACCGAGCATCAGGTGGACAACCTCATGAACGAGGTTCGCAAGCGCGTTGAAGCCAGCGAGCGCGTGCTCGTCACCACGCTGACGAAAAAGATGGCCGAGGATCTCACCGACTACCTGCTCGAGATGGGTTTCAAGGTGCGCTACCTGCACTCGGACATCGATACGCTGCAACGGATCGAGATCGTTCGCGACCTGCGCCTGGGGGAATTTGACGTGCTGGTGGGCGTGAATCTCCTGCGTGAGGGACTCGATCTGCCCGAGGTCACCCTGGTGGCCATCATGGACGCCGACAAGGAAGGTTTTCTGCGCGGCGAGATCGCTTTGATACAGACCATAGGCCGCGCCGCCCGCAACGTCCGCGGCAAGGTGATCATGTACGCGGACAAGATGACCAAAGCCATGACCCGCGCCATCGAGGAGACCAATCGCCGCCGCAGTCTGCAGACGGCGTACAACCAGGAGCACGACATCACTCCCCGCACCATCGTCAAGGGAGTCTCCGACATGGCCGCCATGCTCGGTGAGCAGCCGGTGCCCTATGCCGCGACCCGCGTCCGCCACGCCGCCAGGAAGATGAGCCAGAAGGAGATCGATGAGGCCATCACCCTGCTCGAGGAGGAGATGTTCGCGGCCGCCGAGGAGCTTCGTTTTGAATACGCCGCCAAGCTGCGGGATCAGGTCAAGGAGCTCGTCAGGCAGAAGGCGTCGAAGTGATTAATGGGAAGCAGGAAAGCTTTGATGTCTTATAGTAAGTCTGAGGAATACGCGGTTCAGATTGATACTAGTGTTCGAACCCGGTAAGGACCACCACATATCTACCTCTCTGAAATAGCGTAGTTGAGCCTTTTGAAAACTTTTCCCGTATGTGAATTTATCTCTTCATCGATGACAAAATAGAAAGCGAGGCGTATAGTTTCAGTTGACTTAAACAAATGACCTCTAGAGGAGTTGCCATGATTGTCCGAGATAAGGTTGATCTGCCTGAATATCTGGAGCTTGGAACTCACGCTCGCCTCGTTCCAGTCGTTGCGGACACATCTAGAGAGCAGAGAATAACATCAGCTGTGATGGCGGGTTTCATGTCCGTAGAAGAATTTGGTCGGGAGATGCTCAAACTCGTCGGTGCACCGGCAACCAAGACAGCAAAGGTTACATGCTTTACAGAGGTGGTTTTCAAGAAGGTTGCGGAGGAGCAACAAAAGTTTAGGCCAGATGGACTCATCATTGTTAGGTCGGGTGCAAATGTTTGGACTGCAATTGTTGAGGCCAAGATCGGGGGCGCTCAGCTTAATCAACAGCAAATCGAAGCATATCTTGACTTAGCACGACTTCACGGGGTTAACGCCGTAATCACTATCTCGAATCAATTTTCGTCTCTGCCAACACATCACCCAGTAGCCGTTTCCAAACAAAAACTTAGATACGTGTCGCTGTATCATTGGTCATGGACGTCAATAGTAGCCCAGGCAATCATGCTTGCTGACCATAAAGGGGTTTCCGATCCCGACCAGGCGTATATCCTCAATGAACTGATTCGCTACCTGCAACATGACAGCTCGAAGGTGGCTTCTTTTTCGAGAATGGGTGCAGGGTGGAAAGAGGTCTGCGCCGCCGTGCAGCAGGATGTAGCTCTTTCAAAGAATAACCAATCTGTAATTGATTCCGTCAAGGATTGGCATCAATTGGTAAGGTTCATTTCGATAAAGATGAGCCAAAGGGTCGGACAAAATGTTCCAGTCGTCATGAGTCGCGCGCAAGAGAACGATCCCAATAGAAGACTCCAAGACGACCTGTCTCTTTTAATAAATAGTAATCGCCTAGAAGCGATATTCAAGATTCCTCACGCTGCGGCAAATATTAAATTAGTCGCCGACATCAAAAGCCGTGCAGTATATGTTTCAATGGGGTTAAAAGCACCATCAGACAAATCGCGAGCTAGCGCGCTCGTTACATGGGCGCTGCGTCAAGTCGCAAAATGCGAAGACGAACTGCTGTTAATCCGGGCCATCTGGCCTGGTCGAACGGGTGATACGGGTGTTTTGTTAGGGCAATTGAGAGAGGATGGCAAACTAATTATTAATGATCACCCTGGTTTAATGCCCAAGGCATTTGAGTTTATGAGAGTAATAGACTTGGCCGGCAACTTCAGAGGGGCAAGTAAATTCGTCGAGTATGTCGTGCCTGCTGTGCCAAACTTCTACAAGGAAATCGGACAGTATCTGAAGGCATGGGTACCTTCGGCGCCGAAAGTTGAAGATGAGATTCGGGAGACTCTGGAGGAGCCAGCAACTCAAGAAGTCAAGGAGCAGGAGGCACCATTGGGGGAGTTACCTGTAAGGAACCTGCCTGTGTTACATACTGATAACACGTTAGATCCGGACTCATATCAACGACCGGTCATCGCTACTTCAAAAGGAGAATCTGTAGCTCCTTCTGTTGATAGCGAAGCTGAGAATAGCTAGATAGCTTTAATGAAACAGGATGAATTCCGGGCCGGATGGGCTGAGGATCGCGTTAAGCGAGTTCTAGCTCATTATGAGGAACAAACGGAAGAGGAAGCTGTAGCTGAAGATGAAGCTGCTTATGAGGGCCCAGGGACAGACGTTTATTGAAGTTCCAACGGATCTGGTTTCTTCGATCCGGGATCTGATTGCGAAGCGTAAAAGCGTCTGAGTTTGCCTCTCATTTCTCGCGTCGCCAATTTAGGCACTCTTCACTTTATCGATAACGGCTTCGAGCTGAATCTGCGCCCCCTCAGAAAAGGCTTCGTTCAGCCTATTTCGCCTTACTCCTGTAGATCCTCAGCGCCAGCAGATAAGAGGCAACCAGCAAGGCGATGCACCACGCTATCGCCGTCCAGAACTGCGGTCCGGCATTCCCATCGATAAGAAGAGAACGTATGGTCTGGACGATCGGTGTCATCGGCTGGTATTCGGCAAAGGCCTGCACGGTCGAGCCCATCGAGCTTGCCGGGATGAAAGCCGAGCTTACGAAGATCAGTATCATCAGCACGTAGCTGAATGCGCCTGCGCCTTCGGCGCTTTTGGCCAGCAGGCCGAAGACGATAGCCAGCCACGTCGTGGCCAGAATGAACAGTAGCAGGATAACGCCGAAGATCAGCCACTCCGCGGCGCCGCCGGCCGGACGGAAACCGATCAGGAACGCGACCAGAATCACCAGAAGCACCGAGAACAGATTCGAAAGCACCGATGACACGGCATGACCGCCCAGGATCGACGAAGGCGCCACGGGCATAGAGCGGAAGCGGTTGATGATGCCGCTGGTCATATCATTGTTTATGCGTAGCGCCGCGTAGGCGATGCCGCTCACCACGCACAAGATCACGATTCCAGGCGTGATGAAATCGATGTACTTCACCGCACCCGAACTCGCCTGCAGTGCGTCGCCGAATACGTACACGAAGAACAGCATCAGGGCGACCGGCATCGCCGCCACGGTGATGATCGTGTCCATGCTGCGCACGGTATGGCGCAGGCTCCGCTTCGTCATCACGAGTGTATCGCGCGCGGCATGCATCAGCTTTCCCCCTCGTGGTCGCTGATGATCTTGAGGAACGCCTCATCCAGCGTCGGCGTCCTCTGAGAGAACCGCGAAACCTGGATCTGCGCGTCCTGGATCTGGTTCAATATCCCGGTTATCTGCGCCACGCTGCCGTCAGTCGTAATCGTAAGGGAAAGGGCCTCTTCATCGGGCGTCGCGTTATGGGACTGCAAGAGCCTGACTGCGGCGGCCATTTGCCCCTTGTCAGGGAAGACGAGCTCGAACTCTCCCTGTGGAAGCAGTTTCTTGAGTTCACCGGCTGTTCCCCCGCTGATGATCGCGCCCTGGCTAAGGATGGCGATCTGGTCGGATAGCCGGTCGGCTTCCTCCAGATTCTGTGTCGTGAGGAACACGGTGCGGCCGTCCCGGGCGAGTGCTTCTATCATTTTCCACATCATGTTGCGGGTGTGCGGGTCGAGGCCGGTCGTGGGCTCGTCGAGGAAGAGGACCGGCGCATCGCCTATCAGGCTCATGGCGATATCGAGCCGTCGGCGCATACCTCCAGAGAACATGCCGGCGCGGCGGTCGGCGGCATCCTCAAGGCCGAATCTCTTAAGCAGGGCCTCCGCAGTGCTGGCCGGGTCTTCCTCGTGGCGCAACGCCGCAATCAAAATGAGATTTTCGCGCGCGGTGAGCATGTCGTCGATAGCTGCGAACTGTCCCGTAAGGCTGATCTGTGCGCGAACCTTGTGAGCCTGTCTGGCAACATCGAAGCCGTTCACCGTGGCGGTGCCGCCATCGGCCTTGAGCAGGGTGGCCAGAATATTGATGGTTGTGGTTTTGCCAGCTCCGTTCGGCCCGAGCAGGCAGAAGACAGAGCCCCGTGGGACCTCAAGATCGATGCCGTCCAGGACGGTGTTCTTGCCGAATGACTTTTGCAGGCCGGCTACGCTTATTGCTAGAGCTTGCATCGCTACTTTTTCTTTCTGGCCGTGCGAATAGCGTCGCGGCGTTTGTGCCACTCTTTTTGCAGATCGGGCATCCTTTCAGACAGGAAGTCCGAGAGAGCGGCCATTTCCTCCAGCCAGGCGCGGCGACCCGGTTCTGCCTTCTCCAAAACCTCCAGTCCTTCCTGTGCGATAACAGCCTGGTCAGCGTAGACCTTGGCATCGAAGCCATTGCCTTCGATGCCATCGAGATCGAGACTGACCCGATCAATGCGTTCTCCTGCAGCGCGAGTTCGCCTTACAAGGTGAAATATTTCCAGGGATTTGATAGCCCCGGTGACAGCGCTGCGGCTGGCCATCAGCGTATCGGCAAGTTCGGCGATTGTTTGCTGTTCCGGCTCGCAGACAGTGAGGTAGCCGAAAAGCCGGCCGGCCATGGGCGGAAACCCGTATTGCCGGGCATAAAAGCGCCCCGCGTGATCCGCGTAGATCAGTTTTGTATCATGGGTCATGCGACAATAATACAAAAATAACAGAAATAACACAAATTAGTGTCATTTGTGGCCGCCAATCAAGCCGAGGGCTCTTTCGAGCTGGGCATCACAGGGCAGGCTCCCGGCAGACGAAGAATCCGAATACAATAGCCCTTCCACATCCTCCCACCGCACCCAATCCCCTATAATTAACCCATGCCCAACGAAATAGTCATTTCCGGCGCCCGCGAGCACAACCTCAAGAACATCTCGCTCAGACTTCCGCGCGACCAGATGATCGTCATCACCGGTCTTTCGGGCTCGGGCAAGAGCTCGCTGGCATTCGACACGATCTACGCCGAGGGCCAGCGGCGTTACGTGGAATCACTCTCGGCCTACGCCCGTCAGTTCCTGGGGCAGATGCAAAAGCCCGACATTGACAGCATCGAGGGCCTGTCGCCGGCGATATCCATAGACCAGCGCGCCATCAGCAAGAACCCGCGCTCCACCGTGGGCACCGTCACCGAGATCTACGATTACCTGCGGCTGCTTTACGCCCGGATCGGCAAGCCCCACTGCCCCAGCTGCGGCAAGCTGATCTCGGCGCAGTCACAGCAGCAGATAGTCGACCGCATTCTCGAGATGGAAGCCGGCACGCGCTTCATGGTCGTCGCGCCGCTCATCCGCGGACGCAAGGGTGAGTACCGCGATCTTCTGGAACAGACACGGCGTGACGGTTTTACCCGCGTCAAGATCGACGGTGATGTCAAACTTCTGGAAGAGGATATCCGCCTGGACAAGAACATCCGTCATGATATTTCCGTGGTCGTGGACCGGCTCGTCCTCAAGGAGGACATCCGCCACCGGCTGGCGGATTCCGTCGAGACCGCCGCCGCGTTATCCGGCGGACTAGTCAATATCGAGACCGGCGGTGAAGTCACCACTTTCTCCGAGCAGTTCTCCTGCCCGGATTGCGGTGTCAGCCTCGCCGAGCTGGCGCCGCGCATCTTCTCTTTCAACAGCCCTTACGGGGCCTGCGAGCACTGCACGGGCCTCGGCTTCCAGGAGGAGATCGACATCGACCTGCTCATTCCCGACCAGAGCAAGACCCTGCGGGAAGCCAACATTCTTCCCTGGAGCAGCGGTTTCCGCCACGTCATCCGCTGGATGTCACGCTACTACGATGTCAGCCTCGATGTGCCCTTCAAGAAATTGTCGAAGCACGATCAACGGCTCATCCTCTTCGGCCCCGACGAGGAGACGAAAAAGAAGAGCCGCGGCCGGCGCCGCTCCAGCCGGGTCCTTACCGGGATCATCCCCAACCTCGAACGGCGCTACCGGGAGACGGAATCGTCGTTCATGCGCGAGCGCATCTCGCAACTGATGGCCATCCATCCCTGCCCCGTCTGCCACGGGGCCAGGCTTAAAGCCGAAAGTCTGGCGGTGACGGTAGGGGAGAAAAATATCTACGATCTGTCGAGCCTGCCCATCAAGAACGCGGAAAAATTCCTTGAGGGCCTCGAGCTCACCGAAACCGAGCAGCTCATCGGCGGCCGCGTGATCAAGGAAATCCAGGAGCGGCTGCGTTTCCTCGACAACGTCGGCGTCGGCTACCTGACCCTGCAAAGGATGGCGGGCACGCTTTCCGGTGGCGAAGGGCAGCGCATCCGCCTGGCCACCCAGATCGGCTCCAGTCTAGTCGGCGTCCTCTACATCCTCGACGAGCCCAGCATCGGGCTGCACCAGCGCGACAACCGTAAACTGATCGACACCCTGCACCGCCTGCGCGATCTCGGCAACACCGTTATCGTGGTCGAGCACGACGAAGAGACCATGCGCGAGGCGGATTACATCGTCGACATGGGGCCCGGAGCCGGCGAGCGCGGTGGCGAGATCGTTGCCGAAGGGCCGCCGGAGAAGATCCTCAAGTCCAAAAACAGCCTAACCGCGGCGTTCCTGAACGGCAAACGTTTTATCGACATTCCTGAACGCCGTACGGGCGGCAACGGCAGCATAATCATCCGCGGCGCCCGCGAACACAATCTCAAGACCATCGATGTCGAGATACCCCTGGGCAGGTTCGTGTGTGTCACCGGGGTCTCGGGTTCTGGAAAATCGACGCTGATCAACGACGTGCTATACCGTTCCCTGGCGGGTTCGATCTATCGCGCCAAGGCGGTGCCCGGCGCTCATGACGGCATTGACGGAACCGAGCAGCTCGACAAGATCATCAACATCGACCAGTCGCCCATCGGCCGCACGCCGCGTTCCAACCCCGCGACCTATACCGGAGTCTTCGATCACATCCGCAATCTCTTCGCCGTCACGCCGGAAGCCCGCGTGCGCGGCTACAAGCCCGGCCGTTTCAGCTTCAACGTGCGCGGCGGCCGTTGCGAGGCCTGCCGGGGTGAAGGCACCATCAAGATAGAGATGCACTTCCTGCCGGACATTTACGTGCCATGCGAGGTGTGCAAGGGCCGGCGCTATGACCGCGAGACCCTTGAGGTCCGCTTCAAGGGGAAGAACATCGCCGAGGTGCTGGACATGAGCGCCGCCGCGGCGCTGGAATTCTTCGAGGCCATTCCCCGGATCGCGCGGCGGATGCAGACGATGGTGGACGTCGGCCTGGGATACATCCGTCTGGGCCAGCCCGCCACCACACTTTCCGGCGGCGAGGCCCAGCGGGTAAAACTCGCGTCGGAGCTCAACAAGGTGGCTACCGGCAATACGCTTTACATCCTGGATGAGCCCACAACCGGGTTGCACTTCGCCGACATCGAGAAATTGCTCGAGGTGCTGCAGCGGCTGGTTGATACCGGCAATACCGTTGTTGTTATCGAACACAATCTTGACGTCATCAAATGCGCCGACCATATCATCGATCTCGGTCCCGAAGGCGGGGACGAAGGCGGCTACGTCATCGCCACCGGCACGCCCGAAGAGCTGGTCAGGAAGCGGCGTTCTGAGACCGGCAAGGCTCTGCTCCCGGTGCTCCGCTCATAGAGAATACCCCCGGTTTACAGGGAAAAAGGATATCAGTGGCGAAGACATTCTATTGTGTCAAAAGCCCGCATATCCGAGCGTATCTGCCTGGCAACGTTCCTGTTGCTTGCTATAGTGCCGTTGCTTGACATAGTTCTGTCGCTGGCCGGTTTTCTGATGCCCGCTTCAAGGGCGGCCGCCGCCTCGGGGCTTGGCTTCCGCGTCAGCCCCACTTACGTCAATCCCACGATCGCCGTCGGTGACGAAACCCGGGAAGCCGTAACTCTTCAAAATTCATCCGCATATCAAATTATTGTCAATTCCCAGATAGGACCATCCGGCGATCCGGGCGCGACGATCAGCCTCGACCGGGAACAGGTATCGCTCAAGCCGGGGGAGTCGGCCGTGGTTTACATCACTATTAATGTTCCGGAAAATGCCCCGGCGGGCCGCCGGCAACAGACGATACTGTTTGACGCGGCGTCCTCCTCCGGGAACGACGTTGCAATCGTCGGCAGGGTCGGCATGGAGCTGGATCTCAACGTCATCCATCCGGTGGCGGAAGTCCGCTGGTCGTTTCCGCACATTATCGATTCCTCCGAAGAAGTAGTTTTCGATGCTTCGGGGCGCAATTCTGGTAATTTCACCACCCGGCTGGAAGAAAAGGTTGATCTGACTGGACTTACCGGCAGGGACACCAACCTCGCCGGCGCCAGCGATCCGCTGCCGGTCGGCCAGACCGCCACTGTCAGGGCTCTCTGGGATGAGGCGCCGCTTTTTTCCGTGCAGCGGGGGGTCCTGGGGCTGGGATCGGGAGTCGGCACTCCGGTCAAAGCCACGGCATTCTTCATAATATTTCCCTGGAAACTCTCCCTGATGCTGGCGCTCATGGCGGCGACGGCTGCCACGGGCGCGCGTTTTCAGCCCATAATCGCTAAGGTTTTGGCGCCGAATGGGCGAGAAACGGTCAAGGCGCAACGTGGCAAGGCGGGAAAATAAAGGGCGTTTTCCCGCTGTTCAAACGCATTTCGCGCTGTTCATGAATGCCACAGGGAGGCGGGTATCTCAATATGAAGAATCCTGCAAAAGGATTCGTCGACCTTACCGGCGCGCGCAAGTATTTGGCGCTGCTTATCCCTTCATCAGTGCTGTTTGCCGCACTGGTTGTTGCCGCCATTGCGATTCTAGGCCTCAGGGTGGAACGGGCGCAGGCATATGGCGAAACTTCCGCCGGTCTGTACAACTTCAGCAACGGCGACGTCATCGAATTCTGCACCACCAACCAGTGCAGCGGCGCCGGCAATCAGGACACCGTGACCTTCGCACCCGGGTCCACAGTATATGTAAGGGTGCATACCACGCGGTTCAGCGGTGGCACCGGTTATCTTTACCTATACAATTACTTCAGGAATGCCTCACCGCCCGGAACCGGTTACGTCAGTCGAAACCTGGTCTGGACCCAGGTTGGCTCCGATTACTATTCCTCGCTGCTGATCCCGTCATCGCAAGCGTACTACATGAGGCTGTACGGACAGATCGTCAGCGGGAGCAACCAGATTACTTTCCAGAACGAAATCGAGCTGACGACACAGCCGGCGAGGTTCATGAACTACTACTGGACGGGCCCGCAGCCTTATCCCCCTAATGCGCCCGACGAATCATATGTCTTTCATTCCGG
>JAJZQT010000021.1:22887-25685 GCA_021803005.1 Actinomycetes bacterium | reverse complement strand
AAAACATCCTGATGCTGGGCGACGAGTTCGGCCCCATCGCCGGCTTCGAAGGCAGCGACTTCCACATGGTGCTGCCCGGCCATGAAGCCATAACCTATCTGTCCGTGGGCAAGGAGCCCAACGGCGTCCCTGCGGGTGTGATTCAGCTGGGCGGCGGTCCGCGGCGCTTCCGGGAACTGATCGAGCGGCAGGTCGACCTCCACCGGCGGCTGGCGCTCACCACTGACGAGTCATTCCTTCTGGTCGAGGACGGTTTCAATCCCCTCCGGGAAAGGGAAGTCGAATCGCTGGCATCCGTGAGCAACGGTTACCTGGGCACGAGGGCGTCGCTCGAGGAGCAGGGGCCGTCTTCGGGGGCAGCCACGCTGATCGCCGGAGTTTACGACATCGGCGAAAACGACGCACTGGAAGAACTGGCGACGGCGCCCGACTGGCTTTTCACGCGCGTATACGTTTTTGGCAAACAGTTGACGCTTGATATGGATACCATCGTGGAGCATCAGCGGATCCTCGATCTGAAAAAGGGGGTATACCGCCGGCGCTGGCGCCACCGCGACCGCCACGGCAGGATCACTGCGGTCGAGTTCATGCGTTTTGTTTCCATGGACGATCCCCATGCTCTCGTCCTGACGGTTTCGGTCACGCCGGAAAACTACAGCGGCGCGGCACGGATCGAGACCGGCATCAGGGTCTGCGACAACTGCCACAATCCGCTCGAGCCAGTGGGTGGAATCAAGCCGGGAGGGGGCAAGAAGCGAGACGGCAATATCAGGGAGGGCCCGCTCAACCTGCTGATCGGCACCAGCCGCAGCGGCATCACCGTTTCCATGGCGCAGTCGACCCGTGTGCACGAGGATTACCGCGGCGTTTCCCGCAAGGAACGTGTCGTCGACGGCGGCGAAACAGACGCGGGCGTCTATGAGGAAATCAACTGGCACGCGGAGATGGGGCGCAGCCTGACGCTGCAGAAGTTCGTCTCCGTCTTTACCTCCAGGGAGGCGGACGAGCCCGCCGCCGCCGCCGAAGCACATGCCGGCGAGATCGCCGGGCAAGGCGTGACGCGGCTGCTCCTGGAGCACATCGGCAGGTGGGAAGAACGCTGGGAGCTGTCCGGCATCCATCTCGAGGGCGATGCCCAAGCGCTGCACTGGCTCAATTTTTCCATCTACCACCTCATCAGCGCCGGCAATCCCAATGATGACCGCGTCTCGGTGAGCGCCAGGGCGCTGACCGGCACCATCTACCGCGGGCATATATTCTGGGACGCCGAAATCTTCACCATTCCATTTTTCATATTCACGTACCCGTCCGCGGCCCGGGCGGCGCTGATGTACCGCTATCATACGCTGCCGACCGCGCGCAACAATGCCACCACGGCCGGCTTTCGTGGCGCCATGTTCGCCTGGGAATCGGCCCAATCGGGCGAGGAGATGACGCCGCGGGCCGTGCTCTCCATAAGCGGCGAGGTCATTCCCGTCACTTCCGGCGACCTCGAGGATCACATCATCTCGGATATCGCCTATGGCGTCTGGCGCTACTGGAACGCCACCGGGGACGACGAATTCCTGGTCGAGGCAGGCGCCGAGCTGATTCTCGAGACCGCACGCTTCTGGGTGAGCCGTTCCGAGAATAAGGGCGGCGTTTATCACATCCTCAACGTCGAAGGACCCGATGAATACCACGACGAGGGAGTCGATGACAACTATTACACCAACGCCATGGCGGTCTGGAACATCGAGCACGCGCTCGAAGTCGCCCGTTTCATGCAGGAATCGTATCCCGCCCGGTGGGCGGACCTTCGCGGCCGCATCGGCCTGAAGAACCAGGAACTGACCGGGTGGTCCAAAGTCGCCGGCCACATGTACCTCGATATGTCCGGTGGCGCCCTGATCGAGGAATTCGCCGGCTATTTCGAACTCGAGGACATCGACGTCAACGATTTCCGGCCGCGAACCGCGCCGATGGCCGTGATCCTCGGCCGCGACCGCGCCAATGCTTCGCAGGTCGTGAAGCAGGCGGATGTGGTCATGGCCCTGTACCTGCTGGAAAAAAAGCTCGACCCTGAAATCATCCGGGCCAACTTCGAGTATTACGACCGCCGCACGGCGCATGGCAGTTCGCTGAGCCCGGCCATCTACGGCCTGGTGGCGGCGCGGCTCGGCCTGCTCGACCAGGCGCTCGCATATTTCCGGCAGGCGGCAACGATCGATCTGGCCAACAACATGGGCAACGCCGCCGGTGGCGTGCACATTGCCGCCATGGGCGGACTCTGGCAGGAAGTGATCATGGGCTTTGCCGGCGTCAGGCTCGATGGCAGCTGCCTGTTCGTGAATCCCCGGCTTCCGGACGGATGGCGCCGTCTGCGGTTCAGGCTGGCCTGGCGCGGATTCGGCCTGGTTTTCGACATCAAAAACGGCGGCCAGATCCGGTTGATACTCGAGGGATCGGGGAAGATTCAAACTGGGATATTCGGTGCCCCCGCGCAGGAACTCGAGGCCCCGGGAACATATATTTCGCTCTGGGCTGACGGCGCCTGGCGTGTTTTTTCATTGATGGAAAGCGAGGCGGGAGTTGGAAGGAAAGCGAGGCATAATAGTACCGCTTGACGGTTCGTCGACGGCGGCGCGGGCGCTGGGTGCGGCGCAGGCCATGGCGGCCGTCATGAACGAGGTGCTTCATATCGTTTACGTGACCGGGACACCGGTGCCTCTGCCGGAACTCATGGACGAGCTAAAAATAGGCGAGCTTCAGGTCAGCGATTTCGTCCTCCACCAGATTCCCGGAGAAGTGGTTGACTC
>JAJZQT010000021.1:8989-22787 GCA_021803005.1 Actinomycetes bacterium | reverse complement strand
AGCTTCTGAGGAAAACCGGGGCCCCGATAATTCTCATCAGGACGTGATGGTATAATTCCTTTCAGGAAGGGAGTTAGCCATCAACGTAATCGCCAGGATTTATTTTACCCTCGCCCAGGACGGCCAGACCCCGGAAGAATTCAATCCAGCCGGACTGATCTTCTTCCTGCCGTTTGTTGCCTTTTACACGGCCGTGGCCATCATGTATCTTTCCCAGGCCAAGCGCCCGGTGAAGCTGCTTAGCATCGTCGTCTTCGTGATCTGCGCCTTCGCGGGGGCAGCCGCGGCCATGTATGTGTTCGTGGCGATTTTCGCACCCGACGGTAATATGACCAACAAGTTCGCAGTTCTGGGCTACTTCGCGATTGCCTTCCTGGCAAGCCTGGGCACCGGCATCGGCGGCGTCTTTTTGCTGGGCCGGATGCGGCCCAGGTATGCCGCCAGGGAAACCTGACGCCAAAGGTCCGCGCCCTCCCGGAACGATGGGGGCTGGCGGTCATCCCTTCCCGATACCGTGAAGGGTATTGACTAACTACAAATAACTGGTATCTTTAAAGCAGGCTTTCGAACCTACTTTTATGCCTGCTATCCGCAAAAATATGAATATTTTTTCCTTCCTCCGCAACCATCCGGTTATCTCTGTCTTCGCGCTGCTTTCGATATTTGTATTCCTCCTGGTTCTGATCGCCGTTTATTCGAGCCCGCCTCAGACGATCAAGGTCGGTTCTTCCAGAAGGAAGCCTGCGAATGCCGCGCCGGAACCCGTGTTTGCCCCGGCGGCGATGGCCCCGGCGGCGATGGCCGTGCTGCTACCCGGCATGAGCAAACGGGCAGAGCGCGTCATGGGCGCGGTCTTCGTGGCCATCGGCGTGGCCTTGTCGGTGATGGTTCTGCGGGTGGTCAGGTAGTTAACTTTCCAAGCGCGGCTTCCGCTCTTCAGGCGCCCTTCCGCGATTCAGACACGCGCCTGCTCCAGCCATTCGGGGTGCCAGTAGGTGCCGTCGTAATCGTGGCTGGTCTTGTATCCTTCCAGGCCCCCGTCTCGTGAGAACGGCGACATCCTTGCCTTGAGGCCGCCGACTTCCAGGTCGCTCATCGGTTTGAAGCTTGACGCTGCCTGGACCGCCTGGTCCAGATCCTTGATCGATGACATTCCCGTGATGACAACGTCGACGGGAAGGCTCATGACATAGCGGAACGCCTCGATGCCGCTGATTGCCCTGGTCTGGAAGATCCCGCCGCCGGCCAGCGGCTTCATCGCCAGCACGCCGATGCCGCGCTCGAGCAAAACCGGCAGGACCCGCTCCTGGAAACTGTTGTAGCCGGCGTCGAGGATATTGACCGGCATCTGCACGGCGTCCCAGGCAAACCCCTGGTCGAGCATCTTCAGATGAATACCCGGATCCTTGTGTCCGGTGAACCCGATATAGCGGATCTTGCCCCGGTCGCGGGCCTGCACCAGCGCTTCGATGGCGCCGCCGGGGGCGAAGGCGCGGTCGGGGTCGTCCCAGCGGATCACCTCGTGAAGCTGCATCAGGTCGATATAGTCGACTTTCAGGCGCTCGAGGCTCTGGTCGATCTGCTGTGCCGCCACCTTGCGGGCGCGGCCCAGTTTTCTTTTGGGAACCGCCATGCCTGATTCGTTCCCGGGGGAAGGGAAATCAAACGTTCCCGGCGGAGACGAAATCAAACATCGCGGGAAACGCGCGCGGCCAGCCAGCTCCTTTTGATCTGCATGGCGCCGGTGGGGCACATCTCGTTGCAGCAGTAGCATTCGATGCACCTGTCCCGGTCGATCTCGGGGTAGGGGGTCATGGTGATAGCGTCGACGGGGCAGCTTTTCTGGCAGATCCGGCAGCGGTCACAGTCTTCATTTACGCATTCGGGTTGCACCTTGAGCAGGCGGTCGGCGATCCTCATCACAAACGGGGGGATGTTGACCATCCTGCCGCTCGGTTTTTTGAAACTCACGGCGGCGTCCTCGATCCGCTCGCCCACGATCTCGATCGCGCTGAGATCGCCGGTGCCGAGACCGCGGGCGGCGGCCTGCCGCGTGGTAAGGATTTCCATGGGATCAAAACCGATGATCTTCGAAGCCACGGCGTCGAGCGCGACCGGATCCCTGGCGGCGAGGATCAGGCCCGCCGGCTTCGGCTTGCCATGCCGCGGGCCTTCACCTTCCATGCCAATCACGGCGTCCATGATCGCCAGTTGCGGCTTAAAGACGGAATAGATGTCAACAATCGAGCCGCTGAAGCGCTCTAATGTCGCCAGCTTGTGCGCTTCTTTTCTGGTCCGGGTGGCGACGGCGCCGAACATGTTCTTGACCGCGCCCGTATACCAGGTGTTCGAATGCGTCTTCAGTTTCGGCAGGGTCACAATGACGTCGGCCTCGAGCGCCAGGCGGGCTGCGTAGATCCTGTCGAGGTAGACGCCGCCGGGGACGCCGGTCTCGATGAAGCTGTCCTCCATCGCCTCGAACTGGAACGACTCGATGCCCAGATCGTCGGCGACCTGCTTGAGGCCGCACTTGCTGAGAGCCGGGCATTTGCCGCCGGCGGCCCTGGTGAAATAACCGGGCGAGTCGCCCACGACCGGCACGCCGCCGGCCTCCTTCACCGCTTCGATCACGGCCCGGACCACCGCCGGGTGCGTCGTGACCGCTTCGCCGGGATCGGCTGGCGCCAGCAGGTTGGCCTTCAGCAGGACCTTGTCCCCGGGACGGATGATGCCGACCAGGCCGCCGATGTCTTCGAGGGCGGCGGACACCGCCCGCCGCACGAGCTCCTCCTCGTACCCGGGGCACTTGACCACGGCGACAGTCGATGGACGCGCTTCTTGCAAACCAGTCTCCTTTGGCTATTGCTCACGCCTGATTCGGGCGCCTGCTCACGCCCCCCTTGGGGCGCTTCCCCATATTGTAGGATATTATGAGCTCATGTCTGATTTTGAGGAAAAGGAAGAGGCGGCAGAGGGCCCGGATCCAGGGACGGCGCCAGGGACGGAGTCCGGTGCAAGATCCGCCCGCGAAGTCTTCGGCGAGCGGGCCGACCGCTATGCCGGGATCGATGTCTTCTCGGAGGAGAAGTTCTACCGGCCCCTGTTCGACATGGCCGCGCCCGCCAGCGGCGAAAAGGCCCTCGACCTGGCCGCGGGAACCGGCCTGCTGTCGCTGATGCTCGCGAGGGCGGAGGCGAAAGTGGTTGCCGCCGACGCCACCCCCGAGATGCTGGCCATGGCCCGCGAGCGGTTCGACGCCGGCGGCGCGGACAGCATCAGCATCGTCGAGGCGGCGGTGCCGGCGCTACCTTTTGCGGATGATTTCTTCGACCTGGTCGTCTGCAGGCTGGCGTTTCATCACTTTCCCGATCCCGCCGCGGCGCTCGCGGAGATAAACCGGGTGCTCAAGCCGGGCGGGCGGTTCGTCATGGAAGACGTTTTCGGCTCCGATGACCCGGCTGTTCGGGAGAAGCGCGAGCGCCTGGAGAAACTGTTTGATCCGTCGCACGTGCTGGCGTACTCGCCGGCGGAGCTGCGCGCGCTGCTGGGTGAAGCCGGCTTTCGCGTGACCGGCGAAACCGAGCCTTACACCGAAGGCGTCGTGGTTGACTTCATTTTGAAACTGAACCGGGTCGAGGACTGCCAGGACCGCGATGAGATAGTCAGGCTCCTGAAAGAAAATCTTGATGACGATCTGGGCGGATTCCATTCCTCGGAGATCGAAGGGGAGCTGGCGCTCAACTGGCGCACGATAATCATCACCGCCGTGAAAATGTGAGAGTGCTGCCGAACGCCGCCGCGACGACAGCCGCCATGAAAGGATGAACGATGCCGGACAGTAACGACATGCCCCGCTGGCTGGAATGGGCCCGGGAGATACAGGGACTCTGCCAGACCGGCCTGGCTTTTGCTTCTACTGACTACGAGACCCGGAGGTATACGCGGCTGAGCGAGATCGCTGCCGAGATCGTCGCCAGCCAGACGAACGAGGAACGGGAAGAGCTGGTAAAGGGATTTTCGGCCCAGCCAGGTTACGCGACCGCCAAGATCGATGTGCGCGGCGCCGTCGTGCGCGGCGGCAAGATCCTGCTGGTGCAGGAGCGCCGCGACCAGCACTGGTGCATGCCGGGCGGCTGGGCCGACGTGGGGGACATCCCCTCGGAGATGGTGGCCCGCGAGGTCTGGGAAGAGAGCGGTTTCGAGGTTGAGCCCCGGAAGGTCATCGCCGTCTACGACGCCAACCGCGGCGGGCGGCCGCTCGAATTCTTCCACGCCTACAAGATCATTTTCCTCTGCGATATCATCGCCGGCGAGCCCCGCGTCAGCGACGAGACCATGGGCGTGGATTTTTTCAGCTTCGACGAGCTGCCGCCGCTCTCCTGGCAGCGCACCAACGAGAAGCATCTCGCCGAGGTCCGGGCCCACCTCGACGACGAATGCCGCCCGGCGGCCTTCGACTGAGATTTAGGGATCTGAAGGCAGAACCAAGGCTCGGGAATCAAATATCAACAGTCTCTAGTTGTTCCTTTTCAGAGGTTCTTCCTTTTATAGCAGCAATACGCGAGATCAGCGCTTTGATAGATCCGATTAATAGTCCGAGCAAAAGGCCCCATATGAGGGTGCCGGTCACGGTCGATGTTATTGCAACGGCAAGGGCCAAGGCCAGGCCGCTCTTGCGCGGCCAGAGATCGCTGATCAACCAGGTATGCTGGGCGCCGACGAAAAGCAACATCAAGCCAAGGACCGGCAGCGGAATGAGCCCCAGCACGGCTGTAGCGCTGCTTCCTAAAGTTAAAGCCAGCACCAATAGCACGCCTCCCAGGAAGATGGTGGCCCCACCCGTCCTGGCTCCAAAACGGTAGTGAGCCGTCAATCCTCCTGAACCGTGGCACATGGGCATGGCGCCGGCAAGTCCTCCGAGAAGATTGGCGAGTCCCAGCGACGCGCAAAGGCTTGCCGGCCTGACGCGTTCGGCCTCCCCACCAAAATATTTCTTGGCAACATCGGCGGTGGCCAGTATCGAGTTGCCGAAGGTTAGAGGAATTTGGGGCAATACCAGGACGAGCAGTGCAAAGCGAAAATCCTCGGCGGTCGGCAATGAGAAACCCAGCGAAGGGCCCCAGGAAAGGTCATGCAACCTGCCCAATGACCCAAACAGGGCACCTGCCGCTACCCCGAAGAGCAAGACTGCTACTGAAGCCGGAATCTTCCGGGACCGGTACAATGCCAGCAGGATGAGCCCTGAGATAGCCGCGAGCAAAATTCCAACCGGAATATTTAAACCGCCAATTGAAAGAATGCTGGCTGCGTCTCCGGTAAACAACTTCGGGTCCACCACGCGTTGCCAGCCGTTTTGTAACAGCACAATTCCAAGAGAAAGCTGGATGCCCCTGACTACCGGAATGTTAAAACATCTGGCAATCAGTTTGCCTGCGCCCGTGAACGCTAGGAACATCATTATAGCTCCCATCACAATCGCCGCAGCCGAAATTGAAGACGCAGAGGCTCCGGTAGCCAGAGCGATGGCTGCAGTCGCTTTAAGCGGCTGAACCGGCACGGGCACACGGAAATAGAGTCCGCTAAATATGTATAGCAAACCGGCGGCCACCAGAACCGATGTGGCGTTTAAGTGATTTGTGACAATGAGAGCTGCCGCGATTGGCAGGAATATACCAAGGTCACCGAGAGAGCCCGCTAGTTCCGCCGTGTTAAACCTGATACTCCTCATCGGGACCTTGACCCCAGGCCCGCGCTCGCCCGGGCCGGATGCTCTGCGCACATGGCGCCATGACCGATCAAGCCGGCGGCGTCAGCGCGGCAGCGTGCGCAGTGGGTCATCTGTGGTAGAAACGCCCGTGCCTGGTCCCGTATAGCCCTCATTTCACGTCCGCGTGGCTCCTTCACACTCGCAAACGGCGTTCCCTTAACCGGATAAACCGGCATGGCGTTATAAATATCCACTGTTAACTCTTTCATTTTTCTAGCTATGTCAATCACGTGGTGGTCGTTGACACCCGGGATAACGACCGTGTTCACTTTTACAATTAGTCCGGCGCGCTTCAGCAGCTGGATGATTTGCAACTGGCGCTCGATTAAAATGCCGGCTGCCTCGACACCGGTGTAAATCCTGTCGTCGAGCCTGATCCATTCATAGATGCTTGCCCCGACCATTGCGTCCAGTGCGTTAACAGTAATGGTGACGTGGCTGGTGGTTTTGGCTACCTCCTTGAGTAAAGGTGCGGCCGCCAAGCCATTTGTGGAAATACAAACTAGCAGTCGGGGATATTTACTCTTTACTAGCTCTAGCGTGCGGAAGGTGCTTTCGGGGTTGGCCAGAGGGTCACCAGGCCCCGCGATGCCCACGACCGAGATGGGGACCGCTCCCGCCATGACATCGCCGAGATGCGCCAGCGCTTCCTCCGGATGCAGCAAACGGCTGGTGACGCCGGGCCTGCCTTCATTGGGACAGTCGAACAGGCGGTTGCAGTAATTGCAATGGATATTACAGGAAGGGGCGACAGCCAGATGTACGCGGCCGAATTTTCGACTCGCTGCACGGTTAAAACAAGGGTGATCTGAGATCTGCAATGTCTTTTTCATCGTACTGCTCCCGTTACATATAGCTGTAGCCATAGCCTAAGTGTTCCTGTTCCTTGGCGATCAGCGTGTTGGTCAGAATGTCGAGGAGATTCAGTGCACCCGCGTAGCCGACGTGCAAAATACGCTGGCCGCCGATGCGGTCGTGGATCGGGTAGCCCAGGCGGACCAGGGGGATGTCAAGGTCGCGGGCGATGTGGTTGCCCTTGCTGCTGCCGATCAGCAGGTCGGCGGCAGCGGCTCGCGAATGAAAGCGGATATCGCTGAAGTCGGTTTCTACCAGTATTTCCGGGGTTTCATCCAGGTCACGGGTCAGAACTTCGAGCGTTTTCCTGAATTCAGGTCCGTCACCGCCGCTGGCGCAGACGACCGGCTGGACGCCGACATCGGCGAGGAAGCAGGTCAGAGCGGCAACGAAATCCGGCTCGCCGTAGACGACCGCGCGCTTGCCGAACAGATATTTATGGGCGTCGACCATGGCGTCGACGAGCCGGCCTCTTTCCTGTTGATACTTTTCCGGCAGGGGCGTTCCGGTAACACTGCAAATTGCTTCAAATAAAAGGTCGCTGTAGCGGATCCCCATTGGGATCGGCAAGCGCCGCGCCGGCACGCCCAGGCTGCGTTCCAGGAGGAGAGCAGCCGATTGTCCCGCCGGATTTAACAGCCCGAGTTCGATGGAGGCAGTGGCCGAGCCGGCCAGCCTGATGTCTTTCACAGAGGCGCCGCCGGCCGGGATCCTGCTAAAGACAGGTCCGATGCCTGCGTCCAGGGTTTCGGAGATATCGGGCACGATCATGGATTCGAGGCCGAAACCGGCCATGACGAGTTTCAGGTATCTGATGTCAGCGGGAGAGAGAAAGCCGGGAAAGAGGTTGAGGCGTCCGATGCGGCCGGAACCTTGATCAGCCCGACTTTGCTCGGCCGATGCCATCTTTTCGAGGATAGCGACACAGGAGTCCCGGAAACCGTCCATGTAGCCGCCACTATAACTCGGCGTCGAAACCGGGATAATCTCGATTGCGCGCATTTCCGGATCTTCTTCAAGGAGCTCGGCAATAGCCATACCAACGTCGTCGCCGATCGTTTCCGCCAGGCAGGTGGTCGCCACTCCCAGAACGGCAGGGGCATACTTGGCCACAACGTTTCTGATGCCCTGTTTAAGGTTTTCCGCCCCACCGTAGACCGCTTGCGTCTCGCTAAGGGCGGAAGAGGCGATATCAACGGGTTCACGGAAATGGCCGGAGATATAGCGCCTCATGTAGGTGCTGCAACCCTGGGAACCATGCAGAAGCACCATGGAACCCTCGATGCCCCGAAAAGCCAGGCAGGCACCCAGGGGCCGGCAGAGTTTACAGGCGTTGGTTGTCGAGACTGAACTCTTAGCCATTGCCGGCACCGGTCTCTGAGGAAATTTTCCGGCGCGGCATCCATTGCCAGACCGGGCTGGCGATAGAGCCGTATACTTCGCGGGCAAAGTTGAGCATGCCCGTGAATCCCTCCAGGGGCTGCTTGCGTTCGTGGTTGTGGTCGCAGAAGGCGACACCCAGCTTGTAGGCTACCGGCCGCTCCTTGACACCGCCTACGAAGATGTCAATTCCCAGGGTTTCCATGAGTTGAGCCAGCTCCAGAGGATTGGCGTCATCAATGATCACCGTGCCCGGATCCGCCTCGCGCCTGATTTCTTCATAATCATCACGCTTGCCGGTCTGGGAGCCTACGACCACAACGGTCATGCCGATTGCTCGGAATGACTTGATCAGTGACACCGCTTTGAAAGCGCCGCCGACGTACACGGCCGCTTTTTTCCCCGAGAGGCGCCGGCGATATAATTCCAGCTGGGGTGCGACCGCCACCAGCTCCTGCGCGATCAGCTTCTCCGTTCTGGCCGAGATCACAGGATCAGCAAAAAACGATGCGATTTGCTTAAGGCTCCGGCTCATGTCATCCGCGCCCAGCCAGGAAACCCTGATGAAGGGAATGCCGTAACCGGCCTGCATCATTTTTGCCAGGTGGGTCATGGAGCCGGAGCACTGGACCGCGTTCAGGGAAGCCGTGTGGGCGCGGGCAATATCAGCAACGCGCGAGTCGCCGCTGATATTTGCTACGACCCTGATGCCCATGCGCTTCAGATAATCGCGGATGATCCAGACTTCGCCCGCCAGGTTGAAATCCCCCAGGATATTGATGGAAAGGGGAACCGTGGTGGCGTCCCGGTCTGTGCCAATCAGCTTGAAAATAGCTTCGCAGGCGGCTTTGTAGCCGGCGTTCTTGTTGCCGCGGAAGCCCTCGGACTGTACAGGTATCACCGGAATCCCGGTTTCTTTTTCCACACGCGCGCAAACTGCCTTGAGATCATCGCCGATGACGCCCACTATACAGGTCGAGTAGACGAAGGCGCCGCGGGGCTCATGTTCAGCAATAAGCTCGAGGAGCGCCGCTTCCAGTTTTTTCTCCCCACCGAAGATCACATCTCTCTCCTGCAGATCCGTGGAGAAACTCAGCCGATGCAGCTCGGGTCCCGATGAAAGGCTGCCGCGGATGTCCCAGGTATAGGCCGAACAGCCGATGGGCCCGTGGATCAGGTGCAAGGCGTCGGCGATGGGGTTGATGACGACGCGGGCGCCGCAAAAGACACAGGCTCTCTGGCTGACGGCGCCGGCAACGCTCTCGGTGTCACAGGAGATAGCTGCTCCATCAGCGGGGCCGGAGCCGCACGCGCTCTTACCGGGAGCATTTGCCTTGCGGCAGATATGGTCCTCCCGGCCGGAGATTACGTCGATGCCTATGTGGTTTTGATTGAACTCCGCCATTACATCAATCCTTTTGCGGCTCTGTTTTCTAGAGAAGCAGTTCGAAGCGCTCTTCAGGCGCATCACGGTCCAGACGGTCGAGCAGGGTGTTGCCGATCCGCTCCACCATGCGGGCAGCGCCGGCATAGCCCATCACCGGGAAATGATGCAGGTTGGCCCGGTCGGAAATCGGAAAACCGACCCGGACGAGCGGCACGTCCTCAGCCCTGGCGATGTATTTCACATGGGAATTGCCCATGAGCAGATCGACCGGCTGGTTCTTGATCAGTTGATGAAAGCTGAAAAGGTCGCCGCCGTTGATTACGTTGGCGCCGGGGAAGTTTGCCGCCAGGATGCCGCGGACTTCCTTTTCAAAGGCGGCGCTCCTGGTGCCGGAGAGGATGTGCACCGGCTCCATGCCCAGGCCGACGACCAGGCTGGTGAGCCCGGCAACGATATCCGGGTCGCCGGCGATCGCTACCCGCTTGCCGTGAAAGTGCGGGTGGGCGTCGTGCATCATGTCCACGAGCCGCCCGCGCTCTTCCTCCAGCTCGATGGGAATCGTCCGGCCGGACGCCTCGGCGAGATTCATGACGAAGCGGTCGACATTGCCGATGCCGATCGGCGTCGGCAGCAGAACCGCCGGCACGTCATGGTCCTTTTCCAGTGCCGCCGCCGCCAGCTCTCCCGATTCCCTGCAGAGCACAAAAGTCGCCAGCGAATTGGCGGCGTCCTCCAGATCGGCGACGGTCGTGCCGCCACGCGGATAGAGCCGGGTTTCACCGGTCATGGGAGCGTCAAAGACGCCGGTAATATCGGGGAAAACATTGAAGTCGATGTCCATCAGCTTCAAAATCCGTTTTATCTCGCGGATATCGCCGGGCTCGGCGTTGAAGCCGGGGATGATATTGATGCGGGAGCGTTGCGCTCCATCCTTCCTTCTGGCGAAACCGTTGACCATGGACTCGACCATGCGCGCGTAGCCCAGGATGTGCGTGCCCACGTAGCTCGGGGTGCTGGCTGCGATCACGCGGACATCCGCGGGAATCTCGCCTTCACGTTCCATGTTCTCGATGATGCTTTTAACGTCGTCGCCAATCGTCTCAGCCACGCAGGTGGTATGGATGGCGATGACTTCGGGCTTGTAGATGGCGATGATGTTGCGGATCGCCTGCTTGAGATTGCCGCCGCCGCCGAAAACGGCGGTGTCCTCGGAGAAGGAGCTGCTGGTTCCCATTACCGGCTCGCGGTAATGGCGCGTCAGCTGAGTCCGCAGGTAGGAAGAGCATCCCTGGGAACCGTGGCTGTGGGGCATGCAGTTTCTGATGCCGGTCGCAGCCGCGGCCGCACCGATAGGCTGACAGATGTTGGCGGGGTTGATCTTTAATGCTTTTCTTTCGACGATCGGACCGGGAGTTGAATCAAGCATCGCAGTCAGCCTCCGTGTCTTTCCAGGGGGGAGTGATGAAACGGATGGTCGGGGTGCTCACTGCCATATCGATGTCCCTGGCAAAAGTGAGCGCCCCGTCAAAACCGGTGTAAGGGCCGCTGTAATCATAAGAATGCAGCTGCCGCGAAGGAACACCCATCTTCTCCACCACATACTTGTCCTTGATTCCGGAGCAGAAAACGTCTGGTTCCAACTCGCGGATGATGAGCTCGGTCTCATGATGGTTGAGGTCATTCATGATCAGGGCACCCTCTTTCATGTGAGATATCATGCCCTCATAATCGAGCAGGTGGCCGCCCAGCTGCCTGTTCTTTTCCTCCAGCTCCGCTTCGCTTAAAGGAGGTTTGAACCCCGGCTCCAGTTCGTACTGGATGTCCTGGACCACTTTGCTCATGCCTTTTTTCCTGATCTGTGAGAGGATCTGGCGGCCCTCGTAATCGTCCCGATGGGCAAATTCATAGCCAGCCATGACCACGTTCATGCCCAGTTCCTCTGACAGGCGCTGGAAATGATGGGCGCGCGAGCCGCCCACGAACAGCATTATCTTCTTGCCTTCGAGCCTCTGTCGGTAGCGCTCCATTTCGGGGGCGATCCTTGCCATCTCCTCGCCAATCACGGCCTCGGTCTTTTCCATTAGCTCCTCGTCGCCGAAAAAGCAGGCCATTTCCCTCAGCGAGCGAGCCGTCTCCTCGATACCGACGTAGTTGATCTTGAGCCAGGGCAGGCCATAGCGGTCGTTGAACATTTTGGTGGCGTAATTTATGGACCGGTGGCACATGAGGATGTTGAGCTTGGCGTGGGGGGCGCGGGCCAGATCGTGCACAGATGCGTCACCGGTGTAAGTCGAGACGATCCGGTAGCCGATCCGCTCCAGAACCGGCTCGATGCTCCACAGATCGCCGCCGATGTTGTATTCCCCGAAGATGTTGATGTCCAGTGGCGTCGGGTCGCCGAGCTCTTCCGTGCCGACAACATGCTCCATAAGTGCGTTGCAGGCAATATGATGGCCCACTGATTGGCTGACGCCCTTGTAACCCTCACAGTTGGCCGAAAAGACCTTGACGCCCAGTTCCTCCTCGGCCTGCCTGGAAACGCTGGCGATATCGTCGCCGATCAGCCCGACCGGACAGGTCGCGGAAACGATGATGGCTTCCGGGGCCAGGATCTCGTGCACCTCGCGTATGGCCTGCATCAGCTTTTTCTCGCCGCCGAAAACGATGTCGCCCTCCTGCATGTCGGTAGTGCAACAGTACTGCAGAAAGCTCTGGCCGCCCTCTGCGGGCCGGGCCAGGTTGCGCCGTGTGAGCCATGAGTAATAAGAGCAGCCCACCGGACCGTGCACGAGATTGACCGCGTCCTTGATGGGACCGAGGACGACACCCTTGGCGCCGGCGAAAGCGCAACCCCTGGTCGTGATGATTCCGGGGATGGTCTTGGCGTTGGCGTCGATGGATGGCGCATCGGTGCAGCCTTTCACCTGGATATGCTTGTCCCGGTTCTTGCCGACCTTGTCCGGGTAAGAGGCCACGATCTTTTCCTTGATTTCACACAGTTCCTCGATTGTCTTGCCGGGTTCAGCCATTTTGAATCTCCTCAGCTCAGCGCCAGTTTGCCGGTTTCCCGCGTCCTTACGCGCACAGTTTCCGTGACGGGCGAAACGACTATCTTTCCGTCGCCGACATTGCCGGTCTGGTTCACTTCTATGATCAGTTCAACCAGCGCGTCAACGCATTCGTCTTCCACGATCAGGGTCAGCAGGCGCTTGGGGATGAAGCTGACCTGCGGCTGCACATCCTCGTCATCGCCTTCCGGCTCCGGCAGGTCATGGCAGAATTCGTGTTGCAGGCCACGCTGTTTGCCGCGGCCCAGGGCCTCATTGGCCATCATCGCCGGGTAACCGGCCTCGACCAGCGCGTCCTTTGTCCGCTGGATCTTGTTGCTCCTGATAATTGCCGTGATCTCTTTCATGTTGGTTCTCCTAAAGGCCCGACTCGCCGGTGCGAATCGTGTAAACAGCGTCCACCGGCGAGATGAAGATCTTGCCGTCGCCGAAATTGCCGGTGCCAGCGACCTTGGTGATGGTGTCGATGAGCCTCTGCGTATCGCGGCCGTTGACGACGAACATCAGCATGGTCTTGGGCAGTTCGTCATACTGCACATCGCCGACCTTGATGCCCTTCTGTTTGCCGCGGCCGAAGACATTGATCTTGGTCATTGAGAAGAAACCCGCCTCTTCCAGCGCGCAGACGACGCGGTCGATGCTGTTGGGCCTCAAGACGGCCCTTACCATTTCCATGGCGATACCTCCTGTCTACTCCCGGGGGACACGATGAAGCGTGTCCCAGTGACATAATCAAGCTGCTTCGAGGATGCCGAACTCCATCATCATCTTCTCGAGCTCGTCCTGGGTCATGGTGTTGGGGACGACGAACATGTCGTTGCCGTCAATCTTGCCGGCCAGGGTGCGGTACTCGCCGGCCTGGGAGCATTCCGGTTCGTAGACGATGACGGTCTTCTTGTTGATCTCCGCCCGCTGCACGACGTTGTCCCGGGGAACGAAGTGAATCAGCTGGCTACCCAGGCGGGTGGCAAAAGCCGTAAGCAGCTCGAGCTCGCCGTCGACGTTGCGGCTGTTGCAGATGACGCCCGCCAGGCGGGCGCCGCCCGAGTCAGCGTACTTCTTGATGCCCTTGCAGATATTGTTGGCGGCGTACATTGCCATGAGTTCGCCGGAAGCCACGATATAGATCTCCTGCGCCTTGCCTTCGCGGATGGGCATGGCGAAGCCGCCGCAGACCACGTCGCCGAGCACGTCATAAAAAACATAGTCGAGATCTTCTTCGTAGGCGCCCAGGTTCTCCAGCATGTTGATGGAAGTGATGATGCCGCGGCCGGCGCAGCCGACACCGGGCTCGGGACCGCCGGACTCCACGCAGCTGATGCCATGCACACCTTTCTTCAT
>JAJZQT010000021.1:3542-8889 GCA_021803005.1 Actinomycetes bacterium | reverse complement strand
CGTTTGCAGTTAGCCCGCTGGCTATCATTCCATCATGGATGCATTGACAGGCAAGGAGGTGAATGAAGGTTGATAAGTGGCAGTAATATGGTTTCGGGACATGAATAATCATGTTCTTTGGAAGACGGTCCGGAGATACGAAGAATCATGTCCCCGGGGAATGATAAGGAGGAGTTATGTTTACCAGTAGGGTTATAAAAATATTTCTCATGGTGGTGATGATTTCGTTGATCTTGCTGACGCTGGGCAGCGCCGCTTTGGCACAGGCTCAGTCCGCGGCGCTTGATGACACCGCCGCGGTAGCCCCCGCGACCGATCCCAGCGGCGCTGCCACTGGCACATCAGCCGACCTCGCATCAGCGACCGCCGGAGAGCAACCGACTGTCGAAAGCCTCGCCGAAGAGGTAGGTCACAACAAGATATCCATCAATTTCGTGTGGTTGATGCTCGGGTTCGCTCTCGTCTTCTTCATGCAGGCCGGCTTCGCGCTGGTGGAGACGGGTTTCACCCGGGCCAAGAACGCCGCGCACACGATGTCGATGAACTTCGTCGTCTTCCTGATTGGCGTTATCGGATTCTTCTTTATGGGATTCCCGCTCATGTTCGGCGGCCTCGGCCACCTGCCCACTTTGGGCGCGATCGGCAACCTTGACGGGATGGTCGAGGTAGCGAAAGGCTGGGGCATCATCGGCACCCACGGACTTTTCGGCAACGGTCTCTACGACGCTGGCATCCTGGCGTTTTTCCTCTTCCAGATGGTATTCATGGACACTGCCGCCACTATCCCTACCGGCTCGATGGCGGAGAGGTGGAAGTTCTCCTCCTTCATCATCTTCGGTTTCTTTATCTCAATGTTCCTCTACCCGTTGTTCGGCAACTGGGTCTGGGGCGGCGGCTGGCTGTCACAGCTTGGGAACAACCTGGGCTGGGGTCACGGCTATCTTGATTTCGCCGGTTCTTCCGTAGTCCACGCGATGGGCGGCCTGGTGGCGCTCGCGGGCGCCATAGTGCTGGGACCGCGCATCGGCAAGTTCAACAAGAACGGCAGCCCCAACGCCATCCCCGGCCATCATATCCCCATGGCCGTTCTGGGCACACTCATCCTGGCATTCGGCTGGATCGGCTTTAACGGCGCCAGCACCCTGTCGGGTGGCGACCTGCGGCTATCCGTGATTATCGCCAACACCTTCCTGGCGGCGGCGGCTGGCGGACTGACGGCCATGTTCACGATGTGGAAGGTCTTCGGCAAGCCGGATATCTCCATGACCGCCAACGGCACGCTGGCCGGCCTGGTCGCCATTACGGCCCCCTGCGCCTTCGTGGCGCCCTGGGCGGCGCTGGTCATCGGCGTCATCGGCGGTTTCCTGGTCGTCGGCAGCGTCTTCTTCGTCGAGCGTGTGATGAAGGTCGACGATCCAGTGGGCGCGGTCTCGGTTCACGGCGCCTGCGGCCTCTGGGGTGTCATCTCCCTGGGCATCTTCGCTGACGGCACCTATGGGGATGGCTTCAACGGCGTCACCGGGGGTGTCACCGGCCTGCTCTACGGTGGCGGCGACCAGCTGGCTTCCCAGATGATGGGTGTTGCCGCGGTCATCGCGGTGGCGTTCGGTATCGGCTACGCCTTCTTCAAGGTGCTCGATAAGACGATTGGAATCCGCGTTTCGCCCGAAGCGGAGATCCAGGGCCTCGACATACCGGAGATCGGCGTGCTGGCCTACCCGGACTTCGATACCTCCAACCCCGTAAGCCAGGGTTTTGCCTCCGTTAGCAGTAGCACGGTGGCCCCCAGGCCGGAGGTGGTGACGGAATGAAGAAGATAGAAGCGGTAATCAGGCACATCAAGCTGGATGACGTCAAGGCCAAGCTCGACGAGACCGGCGTCCGCGGCATCACGGTGCTGGAAGCCAAGGGCTCCGGCAAACAGAAGGGTTACACCGAGACCTGGCGCGGCAGCAAGCGGGAGATATTCCTTAATCCCAAGCTGCTCCTGAAGATAGTTGTCCCCGACGAGATGGCACCCGGGGTAGTGGAAGCCATCCGGGAAAGCGCCCAGACCGGCGAAATCGGCGACGGCAAGATCTTCGTCTCCACCATCGATGACGCCATTGCCATACGGACCGGCGCCAGCGGCGACGAGGCGCTGTAGCCAGCGCTGAAGGGGCTTTGCTGCGGTGGCAACGAACGCCGTGGCAAGCGGTTTCGATTTCCCTCCGACAGGCCCCGCCGTTCTCCCGCGGCGGGGCCTTAAAGTCTAGAAGCAGGAGCCGGTACGATATGCAGGCGATCATTGTTTCAGGAATCTTCATAGGCGCCTTTGTGGTCATCGCCACAGAAAAGGTGCACAAGACGGTCGTGGCGCTTGCCGCCGCGGCCATTTTGCTCGTGATGGGATTCATCGATCAGAAGGCGGCCTTCTTCTCCCAGGACGTGGGCATCGACTTCAATGTCATCTTCCTGCTGATCGGGATGATGGTCATCGTCAATATTTCTATGAAGACCGGGCTCTTCGAGTGGCTGGCCGTGAAAGCAGCCAAAATTGCAAAAGGTCATCCGCTGAGGATCATGCTGGTGCTTACGGTGATCACGGCGGCCCTTTCGGCCCTGCTGGACAACGTGACCACGATCCTTCTGATCGCGCCCGTGACGATCGTCATTGCCAAGACCCTTAAAACGGACGCGATCCCTTTCCTGATCACGGAGGCGGTTGCTTCCAATATCGGCGGCGCCGCGACGCTGATCGGCGATCCTCCCAACATCATGATAGCCAGCCGGGCCGAGTTGACCTTCATGGACTTCATCTACAACCTGCTGCCCGTTATCTTGTTGATTATGGCTGTCTACCTGATCAGCATCCGGATCATCTTCCGGCGGAACTTTTCCCATTCCACCGAGGTCCGCGAGCGGGTGATGAAGATGGAGCACGAGGGCCTGATCACGGATAAGCCTCTGCTGCGCAAGTGTCTGCTGGTCCTAGCCCTGACCGTCCTGGGATTCATTTTCCACGGCTACCTGGAGATTAAGCCGGCGGTGATTGCGCTGTCGGCCGCGGCGCTGTTGACTCTCTGGGCCCGCCAGGATCCCTGGGAGATACTGCGGCAGGTGGAGTGGCCCACGATTCTTTTCTTCGTCGGTCTTTTTATTATGGTGGGATCTTTGGCCAGGACAGGCGTGATCGAGAAGCTCTCGCATGCGACTTTGAACCTTACCGAGGGCAATCTCTTTGCAACGTCGATGTTCACGCTGTGGTTTTCGGCCTTTGCCTCGGCGATTATTGACAACATTCCCTATGTAGCGACCATGAATTCGATGGTTGTAAACATGGCTCAAGGCATGTGGCCGGAGCAGAGCGGTACTGCTCTGCTCCACCAGGCCGGGCTGATGCCCATCTGGTGGTCTTTGGCGTTGGGGGCATGCCTGGGCGGCAACGGCACCCTTATCGGCGCCAGCGCCAACGTCATCGCCTCCGGCATCGGCGAGAAGCATGGGTTCCCCATCAGTTTCAAACGCTTCACCCTCTACGGTCTGCCTTTGATGCTGGAATCAATGCTGATCTGTACCGCATACGTCTGGCTGCGCTACTACTCTTAGCCGCGGGCGGCGGCTGGCGAGCCGGCTCGTATACGCAGGCGCCGCCGCTGATAAGCGTGTCACACAAGGGCAGCCTGTTCAGATGTACAAATCCCCGGAATTTCTCTTGGCCCTCCGGACAATCATCTCTGTATAAATATCAAACGCAAACTTACTCCCTGTGGCTAACGCAGTTTTTGGTCCCTCGGGCTAGACTCCAAAGTGTACAAGGCCAGGGGGACAAATGCCGCAGCGCTGGATTTGTCCCGGCGGCAACCAGGGAAGTCAAAACCGGACTGGTAACGGTCTTACAGCTTTGAGCATCGGAGGTAATTTAGATGAAAAAAGTAGAGGCGTTTATCCGCCACGAGAAAGTCGAGGAAGTCCGCGACGCGCTCGCGTCGATCGGCATTGAAGGCATGAGTTTCACCGAGATCAAGGGCTTCGGCCGCCAGAAGGGCTACACCGAGACTTACCGCGGCGCCAAGGTCACCATCCATCTGCGGCCCAAGGTCAAAGTGGAAACGGTAGTCGATGACGGCGCCGTCGACAGGGTCGTCCAGACATTGGGAGAGGCTGCGCGTACGGGAGACATCGGCGACGGCAAGGTGTTCGTTACCCCGGTCGAGTTCGCCATGAGGATAAGGACCGGCGAGACCGGCCCGGAGGTTCTGTAAAAGTCCGCATTTTTGAGATTGAAAAACGGGTCATGCGGGATGGAGGGCCCCGGTTTCCTTTTAAGGAATTTATCAGGAGGGATATCAGTGAAGTTTATCCATAAATTATCAACAAGGTTTGCGCGTCACCGCAAGCTGTCGCGGTTCGCGGCCTTTGCCGTTGCGGCCATGCTGGTTTCGCTGACGCTGCCGGCGCTGGCGATGGCGCAGGGTGGCACTCCGACGCCGGAATCGGTAGCGGTCGACACGGTCTGGGTGATGCTGGCAACATTTCTGGTCTTCTTCATGCAGGCCGGTTTCTTCACGCTGGAAGTCGGTTTCTCGCGGGCCAAGAATGCCGGGCACATCGCCTGGAAGATCCTGGTCAACATGGCCATCTCGGGGATGGTCTTCTGGGCGGTTGGCTTCGCCATCGCCTTCGGCAGCGGCTCCGGCTTTGCCGGCTCCAGCGGCTGGTTTCTGAACGTCACCCCCGAAAACACCAACAGCGTCTTCGCCTCGCTGGCTTTCAGCAATGTCCCCATCTCCGCCAAGTTCCTGTTCGAGTTCGCCTTCGCGGCGGTATCGCTCGCGATCGTCTGGGGCGCGTTGCTGGAACGCACGAAAATGATCGTTTACTTTGTCTTCGGAGTAGTCTTTACCGGCTTCATCTATCCCGTGGTGGGCCACTGGATCTGGGGCGGCGGCTGGCTTTCGCAGCTCGGCATGCAGGACTTCGCCGGTTCGACCGTGGTCCATCTGCTTGGTGCTACTTCAGCGCTCGTTGGCGCCGTGGCCCTGGGCCCGAGAATTGGCAAGTATGGCAGGGACGGCAAGCCAAAACCCATCCCGGGCCATAGTATGCCGCTGGCGCTCCTGGGCGTGGTCATCCTCTGGCTGGGCTGGTTCGGCTTTAACCCCGGCAGCACGCTCAACGCCATGGACCTGAGCTTCGCCGATATCGCCCTGGTCACGAACATGGCGGCGGTCGCCGGCGTACTGGCGGCCATGATCACCGCCTGGGCGATAATGGGCAAACCCGACATCGGCATGACCGCCAACGGCGCCATCGCGGCGCTGGTCGCCATAACCGCTGGCTCCGGTTACGTCGAGCCCTGGGCGGC
>JAJZQT010000021.1:0-3442 GCA_021803005.1 Actinomycetes bacterium | reverse complement strand
CCATCATTATGGCCAAATGGCTAATCACTCATGCGACCGCTGTTTGTACAATGGGCCTCATACTTTTGGAGCAACAAACGCGCCGGCTCTTTGTACTTTTGAACCGAAAAGAGGTATACCGGCGCCGGACCACTGAAGGAGCGGCTCATGAATGCCCCCACCGGGCTAACCGACCTAGTCAGCGCCGGCAACGTTTTTTTCCTCTTGTGGGGAGCGGTGCTGATATTTTCCATGCATGCGGGTTTTGCCTTCCTGGAAGCCGGCAGTGTCAGAAAAAAGAATATTGTCAATGCCCTGACCAAGATTCCCACCGACTGGGCTGTTTCCACCGTCATCTATTTCCTCATCGGCTTCCCCATTGCTTATGGAATCACTTTTCTCGGCAACGCCACCAACCTGCTGGGGGACAACTCAGGATTCAACCTGGCGCACTTTTTCTTCCTGCTATGCTTCGCGGCCGTCATTCCCGCGATTATCAGCGGCGGCGTCGCCGAGCGCATGAAGTTCGGCCCGCAGGTTCTTGCCGGCGCCATATTCGTGGCTCTGGCCTATCCGCTGTTCGAGGGCCTGGTATGGGGCCATTTCAATGTTTTGGGATCGTCCGACGGCTGGCTGGCCAGCGCCTTTGGCGCCGGCTTTCATGATTACGCCGGCTCGGTGGTGGTGCACGCCATGGGCGGCTGGCTGGCCCTTCCTGCAATATTGCTGCTCGGCCCACGCATGGGACGGTATGTCAACGGAGACAGCCGTCCCCTCCAGATCCACAGTGTGCCCTTCGTCGCGCTGGGCAGCTGGCTGCTGATGGTGGGCTGGTTCGGATTCAACGTGGCCTCGGCGGGGGCGCTGCCCAAGATATCCGGCCTGGTGGCGGCCAACTCGCTGCTGGCGATGGGCGGCGGCCTGCTGGCCGCGGTGCTCGTCTCCAAGCGGGACAGCGTTTTCGTCTACAACGGCGCCCTGGCCGGGCTGGTTGCGGTCTGCGCCGGCTCCGACCTCATGCATCCGCTGGCGGCGCTGGTGGTGGGCGCGGTTGCCGGGCTCATCTTCGTTAAGGGATTTCTCTGGGCCAACGAGCGTCTGCGCATCGACGACGTGCTCGGCGTCTGGCCGCTGCACGGCCTCTGCGGAACCTGGGGTGGAATCGCCGCCGGCATCTTCGGATACCAGTCTCTCGGAGGCACCGGCGGCGTCGACTCCGGCGGCATCAGCTTCTTCTCGCAGCTGGCCGGCACGGCTGCCTGCATCGTCATCGCGCTGTCAATCTCAACCGTCACTTATTTCCTCATCAAAAAAACGATCGGCATCAGGTTGTCGCCGCAGGAAGAGCTGCTCGGCTCCGACCTCTCGATCCATGCCGGCAAGGCCTATCCCGAGGAGCTGATATAAATGGAATCCTCATCCGCGTACACCATGATCCAGTGCGTGTTCAAAGGGGAGCGCCTCTTTGACGTGCAGAAGGCCATGGAAGACATCGACATCGTGGGCATGACCATCTGGGAAGTCAAAGGCCACGGCCGGCAGATGGGGCACATCGAGCATTACCGCGGCCTGGAGACCAAGGTGAACCTGCTGCCCAAGCTGATGCTGGAGATTGTCGTACCCGGCGATGAAGTCGAGATCATAGTCGAGTCGCTGCTCAAGGCGGCGCGCACCGGGGACATCGGCGACGGCAAGATCTTCCTGCTGCCCGTCGGCGACGTCATCCGCGTCCGGACCGGCGAGCGCGGCAAGCAGGCGATCTAACCCCAACCAGGGGACAACCAGGGGGACACATTACTTAATTAGTGGTACAAGGGACACATTACTTAATTACTCATTATTGGGACTTATTCATGGGCCTCCTTTTCTTAGATAAGTAATGTGTCCCCAAAATTGCCAATTAAGTAATGTGTCCCCCTGATTGTTCATCCGTACAACAAAACCAGCAAAATTATATCCACCGGGATAATCAATTGCGGTTTCGCGATTTATACAATGGGCCATATTTATCATAAGCTCAGGGTCATATATTCTTTGCGTGCTTATTAACCCCCAAGGAGGATGAGAAGAAGATGAACAAGGATCAGGTAATGCAGCTAGTTCAGGAACAGGACGTTAAGTTCATACGTTTCTGGTTCACCGATGTCGTGGGGACCCTCAAGAGTTTTGCGGTTACGGCAGCCGAGCTTGAGGAAGGGCTCAACAGCGGCATGGGTTTTGACGGTTCGTCGATCACCGGTTATCAGGACATCGAGGAGAGCGACATGATCGCTATGCCCGACCCCTCGACTTTCAAGATCCTGCCGTGGCGCGGCGAGGAGCACAAAGTCGGCCGCATGATCTGCGATGTGCTCAATCCCGACGGCACACCCTACGAGGGAGACCCCCGCTACCAGCTCAAGCGCGCGCTCAAGAGAGCGGAAGAAATGGGTTTCGACCATTTCTACGTCGGGCCCGAGCTGGAGTTCTTCTATTTCAAAAACTCCGAAGGCACAGAGGTCCTCGACAAGGGCGGTTATTTCGATCTGACTCCGCTTGACGTCGCCAGCGACTTGAGGCGTGACACGGTCATGGCCCTCGAGCAGATGGGCATCAAGGTGGAGTACAGCCACCATGAGGTCGGTCCTAGCCAGCACGAGATCGACATCAAGTTTGGCGATGCCCTCAAGATCGCCGACGACGCCATGACCTACCGCTTGGTGGTCAAGGAGGTGGCCGAGCTCTACGGTGTCTACGCCACTTTCATGCCCAAGCCGATCTTCGGCGAGAACGGCAGCGGCATGCATACGCACCAGTCGCTTTTCCGCGGTGACGACAACGCCTTCTTCGACGGCGACGATCAATACTTCCTCAGCAAGGAAGCCAAGGGATACATCGCCGGCCTGCTCAAGCACGCCAGCGAGATCAGCGCCGTCTTCGCCCAGTGGGTCAACTCCTACAAGCGCCTGGTGCCTGGTTATGAAGCTCCGGTCTACAAGGCCTGGTCACGGCGCAACCGCTCGGCGCTCATCCGCGTGCCCATGTACCATCCCGGCCAGGAAAAGGCCACCCGTTGCGAATTCCGCAGCCCCGACCCCGCCTGCAATCCGTATCTGACCTTCGCGGTCATGCTGCAGGCCGGCCTCGACGGCATCGAGAATGGCTACGAGATCGAGGATCCCATGGAGATGAACCTATACGACCTCTCCGACGCCGAGCGTGATGAGATGGGAATAAAGACTCTGCCCGACAGCCTGGGCGCGGCGATCAAGGAAGCCGAGAACAGCGAGCTCCTGAAGAAGGCCCTCGGCGACCACATCTTCAATCGCTTCATCGAGATCAAGAAGAAGGAATGGAACGACTACCGCGTGCAGCTGACCCAGTGGGAAATGGACCGGTACCTGTCCATCCTGTAAGCATTGTCAGCTGAGTAACTGCGTTCTGGAAAAATAACCAAGGGGGCGCGGGCGCCTTCGGCGCCCGC
>JAJZQT010000020.1:4983-26263 GCA_021803005.1 Actinomycetes bacterium | reverse complement strand
GCCAAGAAGACCACAGCCAAGAAGAAGACAGCACGCAAAGCGGCGGCCAAGAAGACCGCTCGTAAGCCGGCCAGGAAATCTGCAGCCAAGAAAACCACCCGTAAAGCGGCCACGAAGAAGAAGACCGCCAAGAAGAAGGTAGCACGCAAACCAGCCGCGAAGAAGACCACAGCCAAGAAGAAGACAGCACGCAAAGCGGCGGCCAAGAAGACCGCTCGTAAGCCGGCCAGGAAATCTGCAGCCAAGAAAACCACCCGTAAAGCGGCCACGAAGAAGAAGACCGCGACCCGGAAAAAGAAGTAGCGTTTCCAGAAAAACGTTTACTGGACCGGCCCACGGGATATACGCCTGTAGGTGGTGATAATGGACGTATTTGAGGCCATCGAGACCAGGCGAAGCCACAGGGCATACAAGAGTGACCCCGTGGAACCGGAAAAAATCGATCGGATACTGGAGGCGGCGCATTGGGCGCCGTCGCCGGCAAATGGTCAACCCTGGGAATTCATAATCATTTCAGATCCGAATTCCAGGGAACATCTGGTCGATCTTTCCGAGGAAGCCCGCAAGACTGGCAATATCGAGCTGCATGGATTTTCTTACGTGCGACCCATTCCCCAGGCACAGCCTGGTGAATCATTTGAAAATTCCGTCAATCGCTATTCCGTCTCCTTCCTGAAGAAAGTCCCAGTCATCATCGCCGTCGTAGGCGATCCGAATCCACCTATCAAACCGGTTGGTCCGGGCCGCGTGCAGGATGGCTATAAATACGCCTGCGCCGCCGCGATACAAAATATGTTGCTGGCGGCTCAGGCGTTGGGGCTCGCAAGCCTCTGGTTTACTTTCTTTGACAACGAACTGGTCTCGCGATTCCTCAACGTCGATCCAGATAAAAACCTTTTAGCTCTGGTCTGCCTCGGCTATGCCGCGGGAACCCCTCCTACTCCCGGCAGGATTCCCGCCAGCACAAAAGTAAGACATTACCAGCCATGATTGTGATCGGCATTTCCGGAAGCCCCCGCCGCGACGGTAATACTGAAACTCTGCTTGACCGTGCCCTGGCTGGGGCTGAAGCGGCCGGCGCAAATGTCGAGAAATTTGTTTTGTGCGATTACGAGATCTCCGGATGCATCGAGTGTAACGACTGCTTTGAATCCGGGACTTGCACGATCGGCGACGATATGGACGCCATCTACGAAGCTATAGAGCGCGCTGACCGCATCGTCATCGCCTCCCCCATCTTCTTCATGGGGCTCACATCACAGATGAAAGCCATCATCGATCGCTGCCAGTGTTACTGGGCGCTGAAGTACATCCTGAAAGAGAAGTTTCCTCGAGAGGAAAATGCACCTTCGCGTCAGGGGTCATTCATCGGTGTCGGCGGCACCCATGGTGAAAACCTGTTTGACGGCGCCATGAAAACCCTGAAGTATTTCTTTGATGCAATTGAGGCAAAACCTCGAGAGGATCTCTATGTGCTGGTTCGGGGAGTTGATGACAAGGGAGAGATCGAGGCCAGGAAAGACGCTCTTGAAGATGCTTTCGAATCCGGAAGGAAGCTGGCGGAATCCGCCTAGGGCTACATTCCGGAGACGTTGTTATCCGCGTTCGGAAAGGTTCCGCTCAGCCGTCTAACGTGCATCCTTCTCTGAACCAGACAGCATCTCGGCGCTGGCTGCTATTCTGCGATCGGGCTCTTCGTGGGGATCCTGGTTAATTCTTCTGTCGACTATGACCGTTAACGCGGGGTTCATGTCGGCAATCTCATGGCAGCGGCGTTTCAGGTAAGGCATCCGCCGGTCAACTATCAACAGATTGCCATCGTTGGATGAAACCATCGCCGATTTGAAACCACAGATATGACAGCTTGCAAATCCGACAGCCTCATTGTGTTTTTCCTGACCGCAGTATGGGCAAGCAAGGGAATCCATGTGTTTTAGTATAGTTTTATCCGCGCAATACGGGCATCGGGGATAACCCTGAAAGTGCCGTCAGGGCTTCTGATTAGGGGCATCAGGTATGCTCAATCCGTGAAGACCAAGCCAGTTCGGGGGAGGTTCCTGGGGATTTGGCTCCTCGGGCAGGACTCGAACCTGCAACAATCCGGTTAACAGCCGGATGCTCTACCATTGAGCTACCGAGGAGCGCCACTGGAGTAATTGCATTATAGAGGGGCCGGAAGAGCCTTTTCAAGAAAGGTTGCTATCAGTCGTCGTAGACCAAAGACTTGACAGCGTCGATCCGGGCCTGCATTTCCTCGGTATGGTTCTTGTAAGCGATGCAGTTCTCGCAATTATTGAGGAAGGAGAGCCAGTAGGTACGCTGGCTGGCATCAAGGCGGGCGACGATGCTCTTCCAGTCTATTTCCCAGCAGCCCTTGCTCTCGCGGAAGGCCGGACAGCTGGCCTTCTGCCGGCTTTGATGCCGCATCATGCAGTTGGGCCTGAGCTGCCAACACTTGAGCGCTTCATCTTTCTCATTCACTGCGCTCGCTACCCTCCTTTGCAACGGCTTGCCGCCGGAGTGAATCAGGATTAATTATCCTTTCGGGAATGCAAGTATATCACCGGCCAGACAGAGTTCAAGTCTATTGTCAACCAGTCTGGTTCTATTGCGAGGATTTGCAACGAAGAGTTATTCGAGGAATTCTTTTAACTTTTGCGATTCGCGGTAACTCTTGAGCTTCACCAGGGTTTTGGCTTCAATCTGCCTGATGCGCTCCCTGGTTACGCCAAATTTCTGGCCCACTTCCTCGAGAGTGCGCGGATGCTCGCCCTTGAGCCCGAAACGCAGCTCGATCACCTTGCGCTCGCGATGGGTGAGGCTGCCGAGCACCTCTGCCAGGTCTTCCTTCTGCATGATATCGGAGACCGCGTCCACGGGCGCCACAGCGTCGTTATCCTCGATGAAATCGCCTAGCTGGCTGTCTTCTTCTTCGCCGATGGGTGTTTCCAGGGACACCGGTTCCTGCGAGATCTTGAGAATCTCCCTGACCTTCTCCGGCGTAGTGTCCATTTCCTTTGCGATCTCGAACGGGGTGGGCTCACGGCCCTTGTCCTGCAGCAACTGGCGCTGCACGCGAATGAGTTTGTTGATTGTCTCGACCATGTGCACGGGAATGCGGATAGTTCGCGCCTGGTCGGCGATGGCCCTGGTTATTGCCTGGCGGATCCACCAGGTGGCGTAGGTCGAGAACTTGTACCCTTTGCGATAGTCAAATTTTTCGACGGCCCGTATAAGGCCGAGGTTCCCTTCCTGGATAAGATCGAGGAAAAGCATTCCCCTGCCCACATAGCGTTTGGCGATGCTCACCACCAGGCGCAGGTTGGCCTGGATCAGCTTACGCTTGGCCTCCATGTCCTGGCGCTCGATGCGCTTGGCCAGCGTTACTTCTTCCTCGGCGGTGAGCAGCGGCACCCTGCCGATCTCCTTGAGATAAAGGCGTACGGGATCGCTGGTGGGAGTCTTGACGGTGAGGTCGAGACGGTTGATGATTTCCTGTTCGTTCTGCTTGGCCTCCTCAGCCGCGGCCATCATCAGGTCTTCGTCTTCCTCCACCACGTCGATGCCCATATCGAGAAAGACGCCATAGATGTTCTCGATCTGCTCGGTGGAGAGTTCGATATCCTGCAGCACATCAGCCACGCGGTCTGATGAAAGGTAACCCTGTTCCCTTCCCTCGAGGATGAGTTCACGCACTTCGTCGATGGTGATTTCCTCTGTATGGCTCATACTGGTGTCCTCGGAATGGCTCATACGGTCTCGTAAGTGCCGGCTTGTATCAGCTGGAGGATGTCGCGGCGGCGCGCTTCAAGACGATACAGCTCTTTCAACTCGGACCCATTTTCGCTTCCTCCGGCAACCCTGGCCTTGATGGCGCTAATACGCCGGGATAGCTCGGCTTCGCAAAGTCTGAAATAAAATTCGGGGAGTGCTTCGGGTGAGGATGACTCGGTGCGTGAGCGGATCATGAGTTCGGGCAGGACTTCGCGTGCCTTGCTGTCCAGGGGCATGCGCGCGTGATCGATCCCGGACCCGTCATTCTTTTCTTCAAGCCTTTCCCTGACCCAGTTGAATGCGGCCCTGTGAGACTCGGTAGTGAAGTGAGCGTCGGTCATCAGCTGCAAGTACCTTCTTGCCTCCCCTGGATTTTCCAGGCACAGGCTGAGAAAGCTTCTCTCAGCAATTTCCTCGTGAGATAAAACCCGCCGTCTGGTCCCCCCGTCTCCACTGTTATCGTTCAGGGGTGCCGATACCATTAAGTATGCCACATTTTCCGGACTAAGGCGGAGTCGATCGGCGATAATTCTCAGCTGTTCGTCCCGCTCGATGGAGTTCGCCGCCCCGGCAAGAATCTGCTTGAGCGCCGAGAAGGCCTTGATCCTGCCCTCTGAGGTGTCGATTCCCGAGGCCGAGAGTGCAACCTGGACCTGGTATTCTAACAACGTTGGCGCGGCAGCAGCAAGTTCCTTGAAGGCGCCAGGCCCGCCATCGTCCAGCATGAGATCGGCCGGGTCTTTTCCCTGGGGCATCTGGACAACCCTCACGGATAATCCCAACTTTTTTGCCAGCTCCAGGGCTCTCAGCATCGCCGCCTGTCCGGCTGCGTCGGCATCGAAAGCAAGGAAGATGTTGCGCGTGAACCGTGATATCTCCCGCAATTGCTGTTCGGTGAGCGCCGTTCCCATCGAAGCCACGGCGTTGACGATACCGGCCTGGTTGAGAGCCAGCACATCCGTGTAGCCTTCGACGATGTAGGCGCGGTCTTCCCTGGTGATCGCGGCCCTGGCGTTGCCTAGCCCGAAAGCCAGGTTGGTTTTGTGGTAGAGACCGGAGTCTGGAGAATTTAGGTACTTGGGCTTGCTGTCATCCAGCACCCGGGCGCCGAATCCCAGCACCCGGCCGCGATGATCGGTGAACGGGAACATCAGCCGGTTGCGGAAGCGGTCGTAAGCCCGTCCGTTCCGCTCGATGGCGAGTCCGGCGCGGGAGAGCTCGGCGGCCGTGTATTCCTTGCCAGACGCGGCCTTGATCAGCGACTGCCCCCCCGGCGGTGAAAAGCCCAGGCGGAATTCCTTGATCACTTCTTCTCCAAAACCGCGATCGGCAAGATAACGGCGCGCCGCCGCCGCGGCGGCTGATTCCTGCAGGCAGCGGGAATAGTATGACGCGGTCTGGTCGAGAACCGCCAGCAGCCGCTCTTGCCGCTGCCTCTTTTCCTCGAGTTCGGGGCTGCTCTCCTCATACTGAAGGCGGACGCCGTACTTGTCGGCAAGCATCTTCACGGCGTCGGCGAAATCGAAGCCTTCCTTCTTCTCGATGAATGAGAAAACATTGCCGCCCTCGCCGCAGCCAAAGCAGTAATAGAGTTTCTGCGCCGGGTCAACGGAGAACGAGGGAGTCTTTTCTCCGTGGAAAGGGCACCTGCCCATGAAGTTACTACCACTTTTCTTCAGTGTGGTATAAGGGGCGACGACTTCGAGCATGTCGCAGGCGTCGAGGACCGCCTGAATGCTGGCCTGTTTTATCAGAGCCAAATTAGAGCTCCCACTCACTGGGAAGGCAAAGATCCTTGAAGGCCCTGATGGCATAGCGGTCGGTCATGCCGGCGATGTAATCGGCGACGCTGGTTGACAGGTCGTCCTTAATATTTTCCACATAGCCAGGCAGCAGGCCGGGATTATCTGAGTAATGCCTGAAGAGGCTTTCGACCAGGCCGTTGACGCGCGAGGTTTCACGGCTCGCGACCGAGCCGATGTAGACGCGCTCGTAAAGGAAGGCGCGCATGCTGTCGGTGGCTTCCTTCATGGGCGGACTCTGGATGATGTCCCCCTTCTCCCAGCTGGAATCGACGAGATCGTGGACCAGGGCGTCGATGCGCTGGCTTCCGGTGCCGCCGAGCAGCGATATTTCCCGCTCGGGAAGGTCTTCCGGATCGATGATTCCCGCCCGGAGGGCGTCGTCGATATCGTGGTTGATATAGGCGACACGGTCGGCGATGCGCACGATCCGGCCCTCAAGGGTCGACGGCAGGTCTGGCCCGGTATGGTTGAGGATGCCGTCCTCGACCTCGCGGCAGAGGTTGAGCCCGCGGCCCCCGTTTTCCAGATGGCGCACCACCCTCAGGCTCTGATGGTTGTGCTCGAAGCGGCGGCCGGTGCGCGCTTCCAGAGACCGGCAGAGGGCATCCTCGCCGATGTGCCCGAAGGGCGTGTGCCCCAGATCGTGCCCGAGGCTGATCGCTTCGGCCAGGTCCTCATTGAGGCGGAGAGCGCGGGCGGCCGTACGGGAGATTCCCGAGACCTCCAGCGTGTGGGTCAGCCGGGTGCGGTAATGGTCGCCTTCCGGGGCGATAAAGACCTGGGTCTTGTGTTTTAGCCGGCGGAAGCTCTTGCTGTGGACTATGCGGTCACGGTCACGCTGGAAACAGGTGCGAAGCGAACAGGAAGCTTCAGGCAGGGCACGGCCCCGGCTCTCCGCGGACTTGACCGCGAAACACGAGAGGTTATCTTCCTCCCAGTTTTCAGTGATCGACGCGGATGTCGGGTTGGCGCTCATTTGGCTTTCGGGTTGGCTCTCATCCTGAAAATTATAACCCACTCGCCGGATGGAACAGGCCGGACTGGAGAGCCCGGCCTGCGTATTTACTTATAGGTGCGAGGAAAGCCGAATTCGGGGACACGATTTCATCGTCTCCCCCTGCTCCACCATCCCGTCCCTGCTCCCGCCTCAGGCCGTTGTATACGCCATCTGTTTTTCTTCCAGAACCGCCTGTGCCGCCGCCAGCCTGGCCAGGGGGACGCGGTAAGGCGAGCAACTGACGTAGTTCAGGCCGGCGCGGTGGCAGAATTTGACGCTGTTGGGCTCGCCGCCATGCTCGCCGCAGACGCCCAGCTTGATGTCCGGCTTCTTGCTGCGGCTGGCGCCGACTGCGATCTCCACCAGCTTGCCGACGCCGTTGATATCAATGGTCTCGAAGGGATTGTTCTTGATGATGCCTTCCTCCAGATAATAGGTGAGGAATTTGCCTTCGGCGTCGTCGCGGGAGAATCCCAGGGTCGTCTGTGTCAGGTCGTTGGTGCCGAAGCTGAAGAAATCGGCGTAGTCGGAGATGTGACCGGCGGTGAGAGCAGCGCGGGGCAGCTCGATCATGGTGCCTACCAGGTAGTCGATGCCGGCCCCGGACTGGGCCAGGACGTCATCGCAGGCCTTAACCGTGAGCTCCCGCATGAGTCGCAGCTCTTCCGCGTATCCGACCAGCGGGATCATGATCTCCACCAGGGGCGCGTCGCCCATCTTCTTCTGGACGGCCACAGCGGCCTGCATGATGGCCCGAACCTGCATCTCGTAAATCTCGGGCCACTGGATGCCGAGGCGGCAGCCGCGGGTGCCGAGCATCGGGTTCATTTCCTTGAGGGCGCGGACGCGCGTTGCCAGGCTTTCCTTCCCGGCAATCTCGGCATCGGAGGCGCCGGTGAGCTTGGCCCGCTCGAGCTCGACCATGAGGTCGGTGTAGTCGGGCAGGAACTCGTGCAGTGGCGGATCAAGCAGCCTGATCGTGACCGGCAGGCCGTGCATGGCCTCGAAGATTCCCTCGAAATCGCCCTGCTGCATCGGCAGGAGCTTGGCGAGGGCGGCGGCGCGGACTTCCTTGTCCTCGGCGAGGATCATGTCGCGGACGGTCGGCAGCCGGTCCTCTGCCATGAACATGTGCTCGGTGCGGCAGAGTCCGATTCCCTGGGCGCCGAACTCGCGGGCCTTGACTGCGTCCTCCGGGGTGTCGGCGTTGGTGCGCACTGCCAAGGTGCGGATCTCGTCGGCCCAGCCGACGATGGCCTGGAAGTTCTCGTTGATCTGGGGCGGAACCAGATCGACGGCCCCCAGGATGACCTTCCCCGTGGTGCCGTCGATGGTGAGGATATCGCCTTCCTTGACCGTGGTTCCATCCACGGTGAACTGTTTATCCTTTTCGGAGATGTCGATCTTGTCGGCGCCGCAGACCGCCGGCTTGCCCATGCCGCGGGCGACGACCGCCGCGTGGCTGGTCATGCCGCCATGGGAGGTCAGCACGCCCTGGGCGCTGATGAGGCCGTGGATGTCGTCGGGGCTGGTCTCCCAGCGGACGAGGATGACGGCTTCGCCGGCCTTGCCGCGCTCCTGGGCGGTGTCGGCGTCGAAGACGACCTTGCCGACGGCGGCCCCCGGAGAAGCGTTGAGGCCCTGCGTCAGGGCCTCATAAGACTGTGTGGGATCGATCATGGGGTGCAACAGCTGGTCGAGCTGGCCCGGGTCCACCTTGGCCACGGCCTCTTCCTTGGTGATGAGGCCCTCGTCCACGAGATCGGAGGCGATCTTTACGGCGGCGGCGGCAGTGCGCTTGCCGTCGCGGGTCTGCAACATGAAGAGCTTGTTCTTCTCGATGGTGAACTCGATGTCTTCCATCTCGCGGTAGTGCTGCTCGAGCTTCTGCATCACGCCGGTAAGTTCCCTGAAGACCTCGGGCATCTCGCCGCCCATGTCCGCGAGCTTCTTGGTCTTGCGGATGCCGGCGACGACGTCCTCGCCCTGGGCGTTGGTCAGGTAGTCGCCGAAGATCTCCTTGTCACCGGTGGAAGGGTTGCGGGTGAAGGCCACGCCGGTGCCGGAGTCGTCGCCCATGTTGCCGAAGACCATCAGCTGCACGTTGACGGCGGTGCCAAGGTCGTCGGAGATATTGTAATGGCGGCGGTAGGTGACGGCGCGCGGGTTGCCCCAGCTGCCGAATACGGCCCGGATGGCCAGCTCCATCTGTTCGCGCGGCTCGCTGGGGAATGAGCGGCCGGTTGCTTTCTCGAGGATCTGCTTGAAGGTCTCGACCACTTCCTTGAGCTGATCGGGGGAAAGTTCGTTGTCGAACTTCACGCCCGCACTGGTGCGCGCCTCGGTGAGCGCATCCTCGAAGAGCTGGCCGTCCACTTCCATGACCACCTTGCCAAACATCTGGATGAAACGGCGGTAGGCGTCATAGGCAAAACGGTCGTCGCTGGTGTTTTTGGCGAGGCCCTTGACGGAATCATCGTTGAGACCCAGGTTAAGAACCGTGTCCATCATGCCGGGCATGCTGAACTTGGCGCCGGAACGGACGCTCACGAGCAGTGGGTTATCCGGATCGCCGAGCTTCTTGCCGGTTGATTGCTCGAGACGGACGAGATGCTGCTCGACTTCCTCGTTGAGGCCTTCAGGATATTTGTTGCCGAGCTTGCCATAAGCGATGCAAGCTTCGGTGGTGATTGTAAAGCCATCAGGCACGGGAATGCCCAGGCTGGTCATCTCGGCTAGATTGGCGCCCTTGCCTCCGAGGAGGTCTTTCATGTCCTTGGATCCTTCAGAGAAATCGTAAACGTATTTCTTGCTCATGCAATTCCTCCCAGTCGTGCTGATAGCGGTTTATGAATTAAGTAATGTGTCCCTTGTGCAACTTAAGTAATGTGTCCCTGAAATAGGTCCTTTAAATAGGTCCCCGAAACAGCGGGGCCAAAAGTTTATCGCAAGAATTTAATTTAGGCCATAGGGCGGCCTTAAGCTTCCCCGCAGGGGTCGAACGGCCTTGCTTATGGCAAGGATTGCCTGAAGATCAGGTTTCCTTTTTCGGCGCCGCGGCCACGCGCATGGGATCCCCCAGCCGCCGGAGCATGGCGGCGGCGCGCAGGACCAGAGCCAGGCGGTTATTCCTCACCTTTTCGTCCTCGGCCATGACCATGACGTCATCGAAAAAACGGTCGACTACGGGGCGGATTCCGGCCGCGGCCGCGAGGGCGGCGGCGTAATCGCGCGAGTCTGTCAGCCTGTTTACTTCCGGCTCAATTTCGGCGACTGTCCGGAAAAGGCCGCGCTCTGTTTCTTCCTCGAAAAGCGACTCGTCAACAGTGGCTCCCTGCAGATCGGCGCCGGCCTTGGCGGCGATCTTGGTGCAGCGGAAGTAGGCGGTGTGCAGATCGTCGAAAGCGGGCTGCGACCGGAAGGCGTCAAGTGCTGAGGCCAGCATCTCGAGCCGCAGCATGCTGCCGAGCCCGGCGGCGCGGGCGGCCTCGGCCACCTCGACCGGCATGCCGTCATCGGACAGGCGGTTCTGGATACGGTCGAAAACAAAATCCCGGGCGGCGGCGGCGATGGCGGCATCCCTGTTCACGTCAGCCTTCTGATCGAGGAACAGGCGGTGCGCTTCCGTGAACAGCGCCTCCAGATCGAAGTCAAAGCCAAAGCGCGTGGCGATGACAGATATGCCGGCGGCGGCGCGCCGGATGCCGTAGGGATCGCGCGAGCCGGTGGGCACCTCGTCGACGGCGAAGGCGGCCATGATATTGTCGGCCTTGTCGACGATCGAGAGCACGGCGCCGGGAACAGTCACGGGAATGTTGCCTCCGGCTGAATCGGGCAGATACTGCTCGCTGATGGCGTCGCTGACGTCGGACGGGTAGCCTTCGAGACGGGCGTATACCGAGCCGATGTATCCCTCCAGATCCGCGAACTCCTGCACCATGATGCTGACCTGATCTGCCTTGGCCAGACTGGCGGCGGCCATCGCCGTTTTCAGGTCCGGGCCGCACAGGTCTACCAGGTCCGCAAAGACCTTGACCAGGGCTTCCAGGCGCACGGCCTTTTCCTCCAGCGAACCCAGCCGCCGGTGAAAGACGACGTTGCCAAGTCCGGCGCGCATGGCCTCGACACCGGTAGCGAGATCCTTGTCAAAAGAAAATTCAGCGTCCTCGATCCTGCCCTCGAGCACGCGCTCGTTGCCACTGGTTATTTCCGGGGCGCTGGCAGGGTCGCCGTTCATTACATAAAGGAAACCCGCCATCATCGAGCCGTCTTCGGCCGTCAACGGGAAATAACGCTGGTGCGACTGCATGCAGGTGGTGAGAACACGCGCCGGCAGGCGCAGATGCTCCTCAGCGAATTCTCCGGCCTGGACGCTGGGGAATTCCACCAGGTACATAACCTCTTCGAGCTCTCCAGCCGGGTCGATGAAGGAAGCTCCCCGCTTGCCGGCCTCAAGCGCCAGGCCCTCGAGGATGGCGCCACGTCGCTCTTCCTGGTCGACGATGACCTTCGCGGCGCGGAGCGATTCCTTATATTCAGCGGCAGACTCGATAGGAACGGGCCCGTTTGCGAGAAAACGGTGGCCCCTGGTGACGCCACCGCAGGCGATGCCGTGTATCTCAAATTCGATCGTCTCGCTGCCGAACTTGGCCGCCAGCCAGCGCACCGGGCGCGAAAACCGCATGCCCTCACCCTGCCAGCGCATCGTCTTGGGAAAATTTATGCCGAGCAGAATCTCGCGGCAGGCTTCGTGGAGGATCGCGGTGGCCGGCAGGCCCTCCTTGCGGCTGACTGCGAAGACGAACTGCTGGCCGTCGTGCTCGCGAACCTCGAGCTCATCGACGCCGACGCCCTTGGCGCGAGCGAACCCCTCGGCGGCCCTGGTGGGATTGCCGTCGGCATCAAAGGCCTTGGAGGCGATCGGGCCGCGGTCGGTGATTTCCTGTGACTGCTGCATGACCGGCAGCTTGTTGATATATACAGCTATGCGCCTGGGCGTCACCCAAATCGAGATGCTGTCCCGATCCATGTCGAGATGATGCTTTGCCAGCGCCTGTGCCGCCAGCGGTCCCGCCTGCGCCGCGGCCGAGCGCGCCGCCGCTGCCGGCAGCTCCTCGGTGCCGATCTCGAAGAGGAAATCGCGGTGGGATGCGGCGGCCGTCATTCTTCCACCGGCTGTTGCTGTTTCAGATACATCTCGGCGCAGCGCCGGGCCAGGTTGCGTACCCGGGCTATATAACCGGTGCGGTCGGTGACGCTGATGACGCCGCGGGAGTCGAGCAGGTTAAAGGCGTGGGAGCATTTGAGCACGTAGTCGTAAGCCGGAAGCGGCAGGCCGGCGGCCAGGCAGCGCTCGCATTCCTGCTCGTAATCGGCGAAGTGGGAAAACAGCAGCCCGGTATCGGCGACATCAAAGTTGTATCGCGACCACTGGGCCTCGTTCTTCTGGTAGACGTCTCCGTAGGTGACGCCCCCGGACCATACCAGGTCAAAGACGCTGTCCTTCTTCTGCAGGTACATGGCTATGCGCTCGAGGCCGTAGGTGAGCTCAACCGAGACCGGATTCAGATCGATGCCGCCTACCTGCTGAAAATATGTGAACTGGGTGGCTTCCATGCCGTCGATCCAGACCTCCCAGCCCAGCCCCCAGGCTCCCAGCGTCGGCCCCTCCCAGTCGTCCTCGACAAAGCGCACATCGTGCGCCGCCAGATCGACTCCCAGCTCCACCAGCGAATTCAGGTAGATGTCCTGGACGTCTTCCGGCGCCGGCTTGAGGATCACCTGGAATTGATAGTAGTGGGAAAGCCGGTAGGGGTTCTCGCCGTAACGCCCGTCTGTCGGCCTGATGGACGGCTCCACGTAGGCGGCGCGCCAGGGTCTGTCGTCCAGGCAGCGTAAAAAAGTGGCGGGATTGAAGGTTCCGGCTCCGACTTCGGTGTGATATGGCTGCATGATCAGGCAACCCTGCGAAGCCCAGTACTGCTGCAGGGTCAGGACAATATTCTGAAACGTGGGAAAGTCAGCCAAGGCGGGGAGTAATTCTATAGAAAGCAGGGAAAATTAACAAGGATTTGGTCAGGCGGCCCTGACGTCGCCGTGATATTATTAACAATTGATGAAGAAGTTTATCAGGATATTCATTTCACTGGCGGCGGCGATGCTGTTGCTGCCGGCGGCCGCCATCGCGCCGGCCGGCTGCGGCGAATCCAGGCACGGCGACACCGGGCAGGACCCCACGGTGGCGCAGGCCGGCGCCCAGGTCAACACCAGCGGAGCTACAACGGCAGCGGCAACCGAAGCGTTCAACGCTGTCGATCTTCCGATTACTCCGGGGCATCAAGTGGTTTACGACTCCAATAGCCCCGGTTCGGCCGTTTCGGTGTCTTTCGACCTCAAGGGCCCCTGGAAGTTCACCGGCACTCCCGCTCAATCCACCCTGTCGGTGACGCTGATGGCCACCGGCCAGTCCCCTGACGCGAGTCAGTTCGGTGACGCTTCCGTGTCTTCCGGGACATCCTGGAACTCCGCGGCGGCTTCCGAGTATAACTTCCAGTCCCGCGATGACAGCACCTGGTACTCTTACGGGCGCTCGTTTGCCGGCGGAAGTCCCTCCGTGACCTACTCGTCACGCTCCCGCGCCCTGATCTTCCCCATGACTGTGGGAACGGCCTGGGTCGATACCTACACCGAGCGCAAAGGCGGCAGCCTGTCGGACGTGACAGCCGAGAACAGGGTAATCGCCCTCAACGAGCTGACGGTGCCGGCCGGGACCTTCAACGCCTGGCTGCTGCAGACGAAAGTCAGCTCCAGATCCGCAGGCGCAACGACGACGATGATCGATTACTCCTGGTTCGTCCCCGGGATCGGGCGCGCCGCCGAGATCATCAGCAAGCCGGACGAGCGCAGTGACGTATTCTCCACAGCCAGGGCCTTTTACCGGCTGAAAAGCTACAAGTAGCGCCGGGCTCGGGTACATTGGCCCGCACCTACTCCACCGAAGCAGTAGTCATGGGCTCGCACAAGCTCGGGGACGCCGACCGGGTGGTGACGCTCTTCACCGCGGCGCGCGGCAAGGTGCCCACAGTGGTCAAAGGTGTGCGCAAGGTAACGTCGAGGTTCGGCGGCAGGCTGGAGCCTTTCACCCATCTTCAGGCGCAGCTGCACGAGGGGCGCAACCTGCACACGCTGACCGGCGCCGATACGGTGAGAACGCACGCGGTGATCAGGGATATTCCTTCGGCCCTCAAAGCCGGCCTGGCCTTCATCGACATGCTCAACCGGGCCACTCCCGATTTCGAGCGACACCCCCGCACTTTCAACCTGCTGGTCAACTATCTGGATGAGATGGACGCAGCGCGCCGTAACGCAGGCGGCGACGATGGCGGCGTCTCCACCTTCACACGCATAACGCTGGCTGCCGGGCTCAAGCTTTTGCTGCTGGCTGGCATCCTTCCCCATCTTGCCGATTGCGCCGTTTGCGGCTCCGGCGAGGGCCTGCCCCGCTTCTCGGCGCAGGCCGGCGGGGCGCTCTGCGAGGATTGCGCCGGCGAATCGTTCCTGGTGCTGCCCGGGACCCTCGAAACGATGCGGTTGCTACTGGAGCTTCCCCTTTCCGGCGCCGCCGGAGTCTCAATGGTTGAGCAGACGTCCAGGGAGGTTTGGCGTGCGATCCGCGAGATCTGCCGTTTTCATCTGGGGGCTGACCTTAGAGTGGAACCGTGATAGTTAATTGCCGCTAGCGGCCGAAGCTTTGAGGAACTCGTCGTAGGAGCTAGTGAAGATGTGGTGCCCGGCGTCATCGCCCGTGGCCACGTAGTAGATGTAATCGACCTGGGCCGGATGCAGCGCCGCCTTGATGGATTCGATGCCCGGATTGCAGATCGGGCCCGGCGGCAGCCCGGCGTAGAGGCGCGTATTGTAAGGAGACGGCGTCGCCAGGTCGTCGACGGTGAGATCGCGCTTCCAGGAGCCGATGGCGTACTGGACGGTGGCGTCGATCTCCAGCTTCATGCCCATGTTGAGACGGTTATAGATGACGGCCGCCACCAGCGGCCTTTCCTCTGGCACCTTGGCCTCGCGCTCGACCATCGAGGCGACGGTTAGAACCTGGTACTCGGTCAGCCCCATTTTTTTCGCGCTCTCCCAGTCGAGTGAGGCGGTCTCGCTTTTGAAGGAATCGAGCTGTTCGGCGATGAGGCTGGCGGCATCGGTGCCGGGGTCGAGGTTGTAAGTGCTGGGGAAAAGGAACCCCTCGAGATCAGTGGCGTCCGTGGCGCCGCCGAGCGGCAGGGTTCTGCCTTGGGGCGTCGCCGCGGCGATGTAGGCGTCCCTGGTGATGGCCGTTTTGGTCGCTACCAGGCTGGCGATATCGTCGAGGCTGAAGCCCTCCGGCACGGTCAGCATGCCCTCGGGGGCCTGCAGGCCCTGCTCCAGCTTGTTGAGGATGCTGTCGATCGACTCGCCGCGCTCGAAGCGGTAGGTGCCGGCCTTGAGTTTCTGGTCGATGCCGTCTTCGTTGGCTCTGCCGGTAAAATCCCTCTCGCTGTCGATCACGTTTTCGTCCACCAGCATGCGCGCGATTTCGGCCGTGGTGGTCCCGGGGGTGACCCGGATGGTGACCTCGCCGGTTCTGGGCGGACTGCCACAGCCGGACAACCAGAGGAACGACGCAATCGCGGCCATGACGACGGCGATCCCGGCAAACCGGGCGCAGCCTCTGGTCGGGATGGGCTTTCTGGAATGTAAACGGGGCCTGGGCATGATCAAGGGGCACTATTCCTGGAGAATACTATAGCACCTGGGTAATTCCGGCGGCTATTTCCCGCCGCTGCGATCCCTGTAGGCCGCCGAGCCCAGATAGTCTTCCAGCAGGCAGCACGCGGCCAGCGAATGAGGATTTCTCTCCGAATGCCTGCCCTTTTCCGCGGCGATCCGGCTGGTGTAGCGCTCATCCCAGGAAAGGACAGGCGTTGCCAGCGCTTGCTTCAGCAGCGAGATGAAAGCCTCGGTTTCCTGCGCCTGGGCTCCATGCTCACCGCTAAGTGAAACCGGCAGCCCGACAATTACCTCGTCAACACCTTCTGCTTCCACCAGATTCCCTAGTTCTTTCAATCCTTTGGGGGAAGCGGCCTCGCTGACGGCGTCAAGGGGCCGGACGATGGTGCCGCTGGGATCGCTTAGGGCGACGCCGGTGTGGACGCGCCCGTAGTCGAGGGCCATGATTCGCATTATGCATGAGAGTTTGCCGAGACCAATGTGCCAGGCCTTTCAGGCGAGTTTCCGGGACAACCAGATCCTGGCCGCAGCCAGCGCCTCTTCTACCCCGGACGCATTGCCGCCTCCGCCGCGGGCCATGGTGGGTCGTCCCCCACCCTTGCCGCCGACCAGCGGCGCCATTTCCTTCACCAGATCGCCGGCACGGGCGCCCTTGCCGACAACGGCGTCGGAAAAATTGGCTACCAGGTTGACGCTACCCCCGTCCACGAGAGCCAGGAAGACGGCAGCGGGTGCCAGCTCTTCCCGCAGTTTGTCGGAAAGCTCCAGCATCTGGTCGGTGCTCTCGACGTCGACTTTTTCCACCAGCATTTTGAAATTGCCGGCGGACTCGGCGCGGGCAGACAGCGTCTGCCCGAGGTCGGCCATTTTGCCGGAAGAAGCTTCCTTTGCCAGCAGGCGCAGCTCCCTGAGCTCGTCTTCCAGGGAGGCGACGGCGGTTTCCAGGCGGTCCGGGTCGGTTTTGACCTGGGCGGCCAACGAGTTTACCAGGCGGTCGCGGCCGCGCAGATAGTCGATGGCGGCCCTGGAGGTGATGGCTTCGATGCGCCGCAGGTTGGCGCCTACGCTGGCTTCGGAGACGATCTTCAGGCAGCCGATCTGGGCGGTGCTGGTCACGTGGGTGCCGCCGCAGAGCTCGCGGCTGAAGTCGCCCACCTCGATGACACGCACGAATTCTCCGTACTTCTCGTCAAAGAGCGCGATGGCGCCCATGTCCCTGGCGTAATCCCTCGTCGTGGTGAAAGCCTTGACCGGATGGTTCTCGATGATCTTGCGGTTGACTATATCTTCTATTCTTGATAGCTCCTCGTCACTGAGCGCCTTGGTGTGGGTGAAGTCGAAGCGCAGCTTGTCGGGACCCACGGAAGAGCCGCCCTGCCGCACCTGCTCGCCCAGCAGGCTGCGCAGCGCATTTTGCAGCAGATGGGTGGCGGTGTGGTTACAGGCGGTGGCGTGGCGGCGGACCCTGTTGATCATGGCCTTGGCGCGCGCGCCCGCTTCGAGCCTGCCTTCCTCGACCTCGGCCAGGATCACCTGGTCGCCGTCGAGGGAATAGACATCGATGACGTCGGCCTTGCCGTTCTCAGTGTGGATCCAGCCGGTATCGGAGATCTGGCCGCCCGACTCGGCGTAGAACGGCGATTCGCGAAGCTTGAGCACCACGCGGCCGCCGCCGAGTTCCCGCAGGTCGCCGATCGAGGTATGCAGCTCGTTCTTCTGATAGCCCACGAACTCGGTCCGCACCTTGGCCTGGCGCCCCAGCTCCGCCAGCGCCTCACGCTCCTTGGTGCCGACCTCCTTCATCGAGGTGCGGGCGCGCTGGCGCTGCTCCTCCATCAGCCGGTCAAATTCTTCTTCGTCGACCTCGAGGCCCTCATCCTCGATGATCTCGCGGGTGAGGTCGAAGGGAAATCCATACGTGTCATGCAGGCGGAAGGCGACGTCGCCTTCAATAGTATGCCCGCCGGCGCTTTTCCTCTCACCGATTGACTGCATGAGGATGGCGTTGCCCTGTTGCAGCGTCAGGCCGAAGCGGCGCTCTTCCCCGGTGGCAACCTCTTCGATCATCTTGCGGTGCTGTTCGAGCTCAGGGTAGGCGCCTTTCATGGTCTCGATGACACGGTCGCATAATACGGAAAGAAAGGGCGCGCCGATCTCCAGGGTCGATGCCGCCTGGATGGCGCGGCGCATGACCCGGCGCAATACATAGCCGCGGCCCTCGTTGCCGGCGAAGACCCCGTCGCTGATGAGGAAGGTCATGGCGCGGCTGTGATCGGCCAGGACCCGAATGGCCCGGTCAGCTTTGGCTTCCCGGCCGTATTTGGCGCCGGATGCATCGCAGATGTGCTCGATCAGCGGCTGGAACATGTCGGTGCCGAACACCGCCAGTTGGCCTTCCATGACCGCGGTGATGCGCTCCAGGCCCATGCCGGTGTCGACGTTCTGTTTCGGCAGGGGAGTCAGCAGCCCCGCCTCATCGCGGTCGAACTGCATGAAGACCAGGTTCCAGAACTCGACGAACCGGTCGCAATCGCATCCCGGGCGGCAGTCGGGACCGCCGCAGCCGGCGGCCTCGCCCAGGTCGTAATAAAGCTCTGTGCAGGGTCCGCAGGGGCCCGTGGGGCCGGCGGACCAGAAATTGTCCTCGGCTGGCAGCGGCACAATGCGGCTGGCGTCGATGCCGGCGGCCTTCCAGGCAGTCCGGGCCTGCTCGTCGGCGCCGACCTGGTCGTCGCCGCGGAAGATACTCACCCAGATACGGCTGGTGTCTAGTTTCAGTACCTGGGTGGAATAACGCCAGGCGAGATCGATGGCGCCTTCCTTGAAGTAATCACCGAACGAAAAATTTCCCAGCATCTCGAAGAAAGTGAGATGCCTGGCGGTTTTGCCGACGCGGTCGATGTCGGTCGTGCGGAAACACTTCTGGCAGGTGGTTAAACGCGGATGCGGCGCCGGCTGGATTCCCAGGAAATAGGGCTTGAACTGCTGCATACCGGCTGTGGTGAGCAGCACCGTGGGATCTTTGGCCGGAACCAGCGACGAGCTGGGACGGCTTTCGTGCCCGTTCTCGAGGAAAAACTCACGAAAACTGGAGCGAATCTCATGACTCTTCAACTAGGACTGTCAGCTCTCCTTTCCTTCCCGCAGCTCTATCCCGGCGCGCACCTTTGCAAGCGCTCGCCGTATCAGGCGGGAGACGTGCATCTGGGATACGCCTATGTTCGCCGCTATTTGCGACTGAGTCAAGCCCTCGAAGAATCTCTGGTGCAGAATGTTGCGCTCGCGTTTGGTCAGGCGGGCGAATCCCGGCTGCAGCAGCAGCCGTTTTTCCGCAGTGTCAAAACCGTCCTCGATGTTGCCGATGGTGTCGAGCGGCAGCCGCTCGTCATCGTCGTCGCCGCGGCTTAAGGAATGGTCGAGCGAGAGCGAGTTGCGCGACTTGCCGGCTTCCATGGCCTCCATGACTTCTTCCGGAGTGGACTCGGCTGCATCGGCCAGCTCGTGGATGCTGGGAGCCCGGCGGTAGCTTCCGGCCAGATCGCCGGTTACCTTCTCGAGGCGCATATGCAGCTCCAGGAGGCCTCGCGGCACCTTGACCGCCCAGCCCTTGTCACGGAAGTAGCGCTTGATCTCTCCGATGATGTTGGGTGTGGCGTAAGTGGATAGGGCGACGCCGCGGTCGATGTCGAAGCGGTCTATGGCCTTGATGAGGCCGATGCAGCCGACCTGCACCAGGTCTTCCAGCTGCTCGCCGCGCTGGCAATAGCGCCGGGAGACGCCGTACACCAGCGGCAGATACCTCGTGATCAGCTCATCCCTTGCCTGGGTGTCCCCCTGCCGGCAATAGGCTGCCAGCAACTCCCCTTCGTCGAGATGCCCGCGGTACGATCCAGTCGTGTTCCTGGTAGCAAGACACGCTGTGCTCATGGTCCACCTCCATCGATCGGCGCCCCTAGTGAAGGACACGTTTACTTACTCGATGGCCACCCCCCCAAGACCAGGCCACGCCCGGCGATTCTCTAAAAGCCGGACTTTTGACCTACCCGCTCACACTCACTTCAAACCAGCTCCTATACCAGGAAGTCAGGCATCGGACTGATCCCGGCGTCATCACCGGAAAGCTCCTTGTCGAACTCCTGCTCGCGCTCGGCGGCCGCCTTCCTGCCGGCATCCACCGCTACCTTCACTTCCTGCTCGAGCTCGGCCCGGGTCTCCTTGAGCTCGTTGGGCAGATTGGACAAGACACTGCCCATGTCCCTGCCGGACTGCTGCGCCCGGTTGCGGGCGTATAAGAGGACGGCGGCTCCGGCTAAAAGCCCCGCCCAACCCAGTTTTGCCGCCAGCTTCCCCATCATTGATGCCTCCCTCTCTGGTTGACCAGAGAAGTGATGGCCTCCGAAACCCCCGCGGAAAGCCCTGCCACCTTCTTCGCCGGCGATGCTATGGCCGACGAGATCGTCCTCGTGGTGTGGTCGACCCGATCGGTCACCCCTACCAGGGTTCCCATCATATCATCCAGCTTCCCCAGCTGGCTGTTCACTTCGTCGAGCGTAACCTGGAGCTTCGACAGCAACGGGATTACTTCTTCATCGAGCCTCTTGAGGAAGATGTTCAGCCGTGAAAAGGTGCCTCCCATTTTCATCAGCAGAAACGCCAGCGCCAGCGCTGTTACCACCAGAAAGAAACTCAACGACCCTTCGAGAACGGCTGTCCAATCCATAGAGGTGCTCCTCCCGTGTATTGACGGTTTGGCGCTTGTATCTTAACACAGTTAAAACACCCATTGTGACCGGTCTCCCCAAGAAAAACCCGACCTCTTTTTGAGGCTGGGCTGCCAATATACCGCATATGGAAACTACCCTGAATCGGGGAACCCCCCCGTTTGGCGGGGTGGGAAAACCCTGATGCAATTTGCATGATTTTGATGCGGTGGGGCAGTATTATGTGAAGCTGGCGGCGTTTTGCCAACGGCTTTACTTGTAAATTAGCTTGATAATGAATCAGCATTGGCCCAAGATTAGTTGTTATCACTTTTGGGAAGAATAATGCCAACTCATCCAGCTACGCGGTAAGAAGATTCGAACTCCTGGTCACGTTCTTTCTCCGCTATCAGCGAATACCTGCTCGGCATCATCGGCAGAAAGCTCGCCGGGAGAACCTTAATAAAGAAGAAGAAACTTGCCTGAAACAGACGCCGACAAACCTCAAAAGCACGGCGAGGGACCCGGCATCGAAGGCGGGAACCTCGACAAGCTTATGCTTGACATGTCTCCCGATTGCATGGCGGTGATCGATCTTGAGGGAAATTTCGTCCGCCTGAACCGGAGGTCCGCGGAAACCTGCCTTTATCGCTCAACCACCGAGATGCTGAAGGTCAACTATTTTGATATGGTCGCGCCCGGCGACCGCGAACGTGCGCGCGCCTTTTTTGATGAATTGATCCGCGACGGAGACGAACGCATCGGCGAGTTCAGGTATTTAAAAAAGGACGGATCGATATTTCCGGGAGAGATAAACGCCTCCCTGGCCCCGAACGCCCGGAGCGAAGCGAAGTCGATCATCGCCGTCATCCGCAACGTCAGCAAACGAAAACTGATTGAATCGCAAATCAGCAGTCAAAGCCAGGAGCTGGCCGAGAGGAATTCAGAGCTCAAGGCTCTTTACGAGATATCCCAGGCAATCACGGGTGTGCATGATACCCAGGAACTGATATCGCGGGTGCTTGACTCTGTTTTAGAATTGAGGTATTTGTTCAAGGCGCGGCCGGAGGCGGGGATCTTCCTGATCGAAGGGGACCGGATGAAGCTGGCCGGCCACATCGGCAGCCATTCGGACCTGTTCCTGAGCCTGCATGAAAACATGCGTGTCGGAGATTGCCTCTGCGGCCAGGCTGCACAGACCGGCGAGATAATCATCTCGAAAAGCTCGA
>JAJZQT010000020.1:0-4883 GCA_021803005.1 Actinomycetes bacterium | reverse complement strand
ATGACTACCACCGGCATCACGGTCAGCCTGGGCGTCTCCACTTGGGACAAGGGCATCTCCAGTGAGGAGATTCTGATCGCCCGGGCCGATACCGCGCTCTACCGGGCCAAGGCCAACGGTCGAAACCGGGTTGAGAGCTGGATCGCGAGCCCGCCGGAGACGTTGCTAAACCACGACTGAAGTTGCTTCTATGACACCGGCGGCGACGATCGCCTCGCCGGAGTAAATCACCGCCGACTGACCCGGCGCCACGCCATAAACCTGTTCGTCAAGGAATATCTTCATGCCGCCGCCTGTAATATCCCCCGCCATTTCCAGTCTCCCCGGAACCGGTCCGGAATTATACCGCAACTGCACTTCAAGCTTTCCGCCGGCCAGAGCGCCGTCATCGGCGTCCGTGAACAGGTTGACCTGACCTATGGTTAATTGCCTGATGGACAGCTCTTCATGGCTGCCGACGATGACCTGGTTTTTTTCCGGGACGGTGCCGAGGACGAACAGCGGCTCGGGCGCGCCGACGCCCAGGCCGTGTCGCTGCCCCACGGTATAGTCGGTATAGCCGGAATGGACGCCGAGCCGCGTGCCGGCGCCGTCCAGGATATCCCCCTCTCCTGGATGTTCCCGGGTGCGGCTGCGAAGAAAGCGGCGGTAATCATTGTCAGGGATGAAGCAGATCTCCTGGCTTTCGGGCCGGTCGTGCACATGAAGCCCGGCCTCCTTCGCGAGCCGGCGCGTTTCCTCCTTGGAGAGATCACCGAGCGGAAACCTGATCCGGCCAAGTAACGCCTGGGGAATCCCCCAGAGCACATAGGACTGATCCTTGGAGCGGTCGGCGCCGCGGGCGATGAACCGGCGCCCATTCCTTGGCACGACGCGCGCATAATGCCCGCTGGCGACGCTGCCGGCCCCGATCATGGCGGCAAGGTCCACGAGCTTGGGAAACCGGAAGCTTCCGTTGCAACGGGCGCAGGGATTGGGAGTCCGGCCCTTCAGATATTCGGCCACGAAGTCATCAACCACCACCGCTCTGAAATCCGCGGTGCAATCAACCGTCAGGTGAGGGATGCCCAGGCGGTGGCAGATCGAACGCGCGTCCCGGATCGATTCGGGCGAGCAGCAATTGACGGCGTTTTCGCCTGAGCAGACTGGATCGCTCCAGAGCCGGAGAGTAACGCCGACAACATCGCGCCCGTCCTGCTTCTCGATCATGCAGGCGACGGAGCTATCGACGCCGCCGCTCATCGCCACCAGGACCGCATTGCTGTCCGCCTGGGGCCGGGCCGGAAAATTGCCCCGGGCGATGGCGTCTTCAAGGGCCGCGTGCAGGGCCTCGATGGCGAAAAAAGCAGCGTTTTTTATGGCGGCGGCGCGGCCGGTATTTTCCCGTGAAGACGTGCCGGGCGCACGCGGCTCGTCGCCCTGAAGCGCAGTTTCAAGTGAGGCAGCCGGCAGCGCCGCGGCCTGTCGCCAGCTCTTGCCGCTGATCAGCTCAGTCAGCAGGCTGCCGGCGGCGATGGCGGCGCTGGAACCGGAAGCAAGGAAGGTGGTCTTGACGATGATGTCACCCTCGAATCCCAGGAAGAGTCTGATAACGGCGCCGCAACCACTATCGCCGGCCTCCCCGGCGCCGTCAGCGCCGCTGAGCTCACCGGAGTTTCGTGGATGGTTGAAATGTTCCCGTAAAGGATCGTCCATGGACTAGATGATAGCGGGGATGGGCGGTGACTAAAAGAAGAGTTCGGCAAGAAGCCGGTGGCAAGTAGCGGAAATATTGGGGGCGGCGGTTTAATGCGGGCGTGCCGATCAGGTGCCGATCACGCCTGATCAGTTGCTGATGGCTTCGACGATCCCCTGCTCGATGGACTTGGAGTCGACATAACCGGACCAGGCGCGTTGCACCTTTGATTGCTTGTTGATGGTAATAACCGCCGGCGTGGTGCTGACCTTCAGGATCATCGCCAGGTCACCGAAGCTCTGGCCGTCGCTGTATACGTAATCATAGAAATCCGCCTGGCCCCGGTACTTGCTCTCGAGCGACTGGACCGAGGATCTGACCTGCGAGTCATCGTAGGGTCCGTTCATATAGAAGGTCACGACTATCGGCCGGCGCGACGACAGCGAGTTCTTGAAGTTGTCGGGGGTAAGATTGCCGGGGGTGATTACCTGGCCGATCAGGTCCTCGGATTTGCCCGTGCTGGCAGCGGCCTTGGCAGTCTTGGCGGTTACTGTCTGGGCCGACGGCGCCGCCGCCTCATCGCCGCCGCAGGCGGACAACAAAAAAGCCACCAGCGTCAACGTCAGCACCGTGGCTGCAATTCTCGAAAGTTTTATCATCCTGCCCCTTCTTCTGGCAAATAAAAGCTCCACCGTGCCGTGTCTGCTAGTTTATTGAACCTGCTCCAGCAGGTGGGTGCCCGCTTCCCAGCTACCCATAGGCAGGTGGGAAAGACCAAGCTCCCGTACATAATATGTTGGCTCAATAAAGTTACAGATCACAAACAAGGTCGAGCTTTGATTTATACTAGCACACGGCTTTCTTCTTCGGCAATAGGTAAAAAAACCCTTTGAAATAGGGAAATCAACTATTTGTCAAAACCATATTTGCCGCCCCGAAAAATGCCCGCTATTGCTGGATTTTGAGCTCTTTCAGCTGCCGCGGATTGACCGTTGCGGGCGCTCCCGTGAGCGGACAGCCGCCGCTCTGGGTCTTGGGGAATGCTATCACATCGCGAATTGTCGGGAGCCCGGCCATCAGCATCACCAGGCGGTCGAGCCCGAAAGCCAGCCCGCCGTGGGGCGGCGCCCCGTATTTCAGGGCTTCCAGCAGGAACCCAAAATCCCGCTCCATTTGATGGTCCTCGTGCCCCAGGATGGCAAGGATGCGCCGCTGCAGATCGGGCTTGTGTATCCTGAGGCCGCCGCTGGCGATCTCGACCCCGTTTAAGACCAGGTCGTAAAGGCTACCTCGCACCGCCAGCGGTTCGTCATCCAGGAAACCGATTGTCTCCTGGCTGGGAAGGGTGAAGGGATGATGCTCGGCGACGATCTCGCCGCTGTCGCTATCGAGCTTGAACATGGGAAAGTCAGTCACCCAGAGGAAGCTCCAGCCCTCGAGCGGCAGCTCCAGGCCGGCGGCGAGCCGCGGGCGCAAGGCCCCCAGGACTTCGACGGCGGTCGAGACTTCATCGGCCACGAAAAATATGATGTCGCCCTCATCGGCTCCCGTGGCTTCCAGCACCTGGGTCTTTTCGTCGGCAGCCAGGAACTTTGCTATCGGCGACTTCATCTCCAGTTTTTCCCTGATGATCAGATAGGCCAGGCCTTTGGCCCCACGAGAGAGAGCGAAGTCGGTGAGTTCGTCGATCTCGCGGCGCGAGAAACGGGAGGCGCCTGGCGCCCGGATGGCCCTCACGGTGCCGCCGTCGGCGAGCGCCCTGGCGAAGACGGCGAAATCTGAAGAGCGGAAAATGTTAGAGACGTCGACGATGGGAAGATTGAAGCGCAGATCCGGCTTGTCGGAGCCATACTTGAGCATCGCCTCGCCGTAAGTCATCTTCGGAAACGGCCTGGCCAGTTCGGCGCCAAGGACTTCCCTGAACAGGCCGGCCAGCAGATCCTCGAGCAATGACATGATGGCGTCCGCGGTCATGAAGGACACCTCCATGTCCACCTGGGTGTGTTCCGGCTGGCGGTCGGCGCGAAGGTCCTCATCCCGGAAGGCATGGGCAAACTGGTAGTAGCGGTCGATCCCCGAGACCATCAGCAGCTGCTTGAAAAGTTGCGGCGATTGCGGCAGGGCATAGAATTTTTTCGGCTGCATCCGGGAAGGCACCAGAAAGTCCCGGGCTCCCTCGGGCGTGCTCTTGGTCAGCACCGGGGTCTCGACCTCGGTAAAACCGCTGCAGTCGAGGAAGTTCCTGATGGTCCGGGAAACCTGATGGCGCAACAGCAGATTGACGAGCATCTCTTCGCGGCGCAGGTCGATGTAACGGTATTTGAGGCGCAGGTTCTCATCGACATCGCCGCGTTCCTCGACGCTGAAGGGCGGCGTCTCCGAACGGTTGAGCACTTCCACCGCGGCGACATTGACCTCGATCTCACCCGTGGCCAGATCGGGATTGACCGTCTCCGGCGGCCGGGGGGCCACTTTGCCCTCGATCCGCAGCACGTCCTCGGGACGCAGCGAATGGCCGATCGTGTGTACCTCCCCGGAGCGTTCGGGGTCGAAGACGATCTGCACCAGGCCGCTGACATCACGAAGGTCAATGAAGATGAGGCCGCCGTGATCGCGGCGCCGGTGGACCCAGCCACAGAGGCTGACCTCGCGGTCGAGATCTGCCCTGGTCAGTTTTCCGCAATAATCGCTGCGCATTAAATTCCTTTTGCTATTTCAGTGCCTCGATCAAATGCCGGTCCAGCTGTGCGATCGGCACCTGCTGCTGATCGCCGCTTTCCATGTCGCGCACGGTGGCCTTGCCGGCGGCGATCTCGTCCTCGCCGATGATAACAGCAAAACGGGCGCCCAGGCGGTTGGCCTGCTTCATCTGTCCCTTCATCTTGCGCCCCGCATAGTCGGTATCCGCGACGAAGCCCTGGCCGCGCAACCTGTGCATCGCTTTCAGGGCATCGGGCCTTCCTTCCTCCGTGAGCAACACAAAAAACACGTCGGCTGCGGCGACCGGCGCGGTAATGCCGGCCGATTCCAGCGCCAGCACGATCCTTTCCAGTCCGGTGCCGAACCCGGAGGCTTCGGCCGGCTGCCCGCCGATCTCCTCGACAAGATTATCATAGCGGCCGCCACCGCCGATCCCCTTTTGCGCCCCGAGGCGGGCGCATTCATATTCAAACGTGGTCCTCGTGTAGTAATCGAAGCCGCGGACCAG
>JAJZQT010000094.1 GCA_021803005.1 Actinomycetes bacterium | reverse complement strand
GCAATGCTTCGCGGTTTTACATAGCCGGGCACAGTCTGTAAGCTAGATTTAATGATTACTTCGCTGATCGAGTTCCTCGGAACGTTCATCAAGGACATCATCTCGGCGTTGGGGTACCCGGGAGTTTTTCTGGCCATGGCCATCGAGTCGGCATGTATCCCGCTGCCGTCCGAGATCATCATGCCCTTTTCCGGCTACCTCGTTTTCACCGGTGAATTCAACCTGGTGCTGGTGGGCATCGTCGGCGCGCTTGGCAACCTCGCGGGGTCCCTGCTGGCCTACTGGGTGGGCGCCCGCGGAGGCCGGCCGCTGATCGAGAGATACGGCAAGTACGTGCTGCTGTCGCACCACGACCTGGACATGGCCGACAGGTGGTTCGCCAAATATGGAAGGAGCACCGTCTTCTTTACCAGGTTGATGCCGGTGATCCGCACTTTTATATCCTTTCCTGCCGGCATCAGCCGCATGAAGCTGTCCACCTTCAGCCTCTATACCTTCCTGGGGGCGCTTCCCTGGTCGATCTTCCTCGCCTATGTCGGCTTCAAGATGGGAGAGAACTGGGACACGCTGGGAGGATATTTTCACAAGGCGGACATCCTCATCGGCATCCTCATCGTGGCCGCTGTCGTCTGGTATGTCTGGCGGCACATCAACAACATGAAGAAGGACAGGATTCAGCCGGGGGCATCCGGCGCCAAGCAGAACCGGGTCAATAACACACCCTCGGATCAGGAGAATTCCGCATGAACATTTTGCAGGCGATCGTCCTCGGCATCGTCCAGGGACTTACAGAGTTTCTGCCGGTGAGCAGCTCGGCCCACCTGGTGCTTGTTCCCGACGTTCTGGGCTGGGATCTTCCCTCCACCTCGTTTGACATAATGCTTCATCTTGGTACGATGGTTGCGGTGGTGGCTTATTTCTGGCGAGACATCGTCGAGATAGCGGCTTCCTTTTTTCAGAGGGACAGGGCGGCGCTGGCGCGCCGGCGGCTGGGCATTCTCCTGATCATCGGCACCATACCCGCCGCGGTGATTGGCGCTCTCTTCCAGAAGAAATTCGAGGACCTCTTCAGCGAGCCGGCAGAGGTGGCGCTCTTCCTGATCATCACCGGCGTTTTGCTGGTTGCCAGTGAGGCGGTGGCGCGGCGTAACCGTCACATCAAAGACCTGAGCGTCACGGATTCCGTCCTCATCGGCGCGGCCCAGGCGGTGGCTATCGCCCCGGGGATCTCGCGCTCGGGCGCGACTATCTCCACGGGCCTGTTCCTGGGGCTCACGCGCGAGGCGGCGGCGCGGTATTCCTTCCTTCTGAGCATACCCATCATCGCCGGCGCGGCCGTCCTGAAGCTGCGTCACGGTTTTGAGGGTGGCAACGGCGAGACCGCCGGCACGCTGATCTTCGGCTTCCTGGCCGCGGTGGTTTCCGGCTTTGCCGCCATCAGGTTCCTGCTCGGTTACGTGCGCCGGCACAATCTCAGGATATTCGCCCTCTACTGCTGGGTCGTGGGCGGCGGCGTCCTGCTCTGGAAACTGATCGGATAATCCCGGAATTCTGATTCCGGACGGGTTGCAGAAGGCCCGTCCAGGTGATACAGAAAACGCGTGGGCAGCTCCTCTCTCCTCGTCTTGGTCGTCGTGGCCGCGATCGCCTTCGACCTGATGAACGGTTTTCATGACGGATGTAATGCCGTATCAACCGTTATCTATACCAAGGCCCTCAAACCGCACACCGCGATCTTCATTTCCGCGGCCTTTAATTTCGTCGGCCCCTTCCTGGGCGTGCAGGTGGCCAAGACCATCGGCGGCGTCATCAATTTCGGCGACGCCGACTCCAACCTGATGGCGAGGCTGGTCGTCGCGGCGATGATCGGCGCGCTGCTCTGGGACCTGCTGACCTGGCTCTGGGGGTTGCCGGTAAGCTCCTCGCACGCGCTGGTGGGCGGCCTGCTGGGCGCCGGCGTCATGGCATGGCGCTCGGCTTCGACGGGGTCAAATGGACGCAGCTGACCGAGATCATGGCCGCGCTCATCTTCTCGCCCGTAATCGGCATGCTGGTGGGGCTGCTGCTGATGACCATTTCCAAGCGGATCCTTGCCGCGCTGCGGCTCGACATCGAGCGCGCCGACGGCTTCTACAAGAAGATGCAGATCTTCTCCTCCAGCTTTGTTTCCTTCACGCACGGCTCCAACGACGCCACCAAGGTGATGGGCATCATCGCCCTCTTTCTGGCCACCCATTACCACTACACCGAGATCTACGTGCCGGTCTGGGTGATACTCGCCTGCGCCGGCGCCATGGCGGTGGGAACATACCTGAGTGTCATGTCCATGCGGCTGGTGCGGACGCTCGGCGAGGGCATCACGCAGCTGCATCCGGTGCACGGTTTCTCGGCGGAGACCGGCGCGGTGCTGGTCATCTTCACCGCCTCGCGCCTCGGTATGCCGGTCTCGACCACGCACGTCGTCACTTCCGCGGTGACCGGAACCGGCATGGCGTCCGGTTTCGGCTCTGTAGGATGGCGAACCTTCCGTGATATAATTTTGGCCTGGCTGATCACACTTCCTTTTTGTGCGGGTGTGGCGGCGGCCTCCTATTACATACTGTCAACCTTTACGGGCTAGGTAGGTAGCTATGGCATTCATGAGGAAATTGAAGGAGGCGCTCACCGGGGCTTCGGTCGAAGGCACGGTGAGAGATCTGGGCATGGCCAGCGAGCAGCGCACGCTGGAGCAGATCCTCGAGATGGCCGACCTGGTCGTGACCATCAACGAGCGGCTGCTCGACGTGGTCAAATTCTATTGCGCCGACGCCTGCCAGGCCATGGAAAAAGCCGCCGGCGAGCTGGATTCGCTGGAGAGCAACGCCGACACCATGAAGCACGAAATTTTGAGCGGCCTGACCGCCGGGGGTTTCTTCCCCATCAGCCGCGCCGATCTCTTCCGCCTGGTCGTGGGACTCGACAAGATCGCCAACTTCGCCACCGGCGCGGCCGACCGCATCGTCATGCGCCGCTTCGACCTGCCGCCGGAGATCAACCATCTGCTCGAGGAGATGGCCGAGGCCGACCTGCGGGCGGTGCGCAAGCTGCGCGACGCCATCCTCACCATGCGGCCCAACATGAGGGAGGCCGAGGAAATTTCCGAGGAAGTGGACCGCATCGAGGGAGAGGTCGACGACATCTACGTCAAGATCTACGGCATCCTCTTCGAAATGGACACTGACTTCAAGACCTTCCATCATCTCAAGGCGATCATCGAGCGCCTGGAAGAGGTCGCCGACAGGGCCGCCGACTGCGCCGAGACCATCAGGCTGATCGCGGTGCGGCACCTGGAAATCCAGTAGGCCGGCAGCGGCCGCAACGGGCAGGTGCCTCCAGCGCATTTCATGGCCCCTAAACCGACTCCCCTGGAACGCCTTCGCCGCAGCGGCATCGCGCCCGACCGCGGCCTGGGGCAGAACTTCCTCATCGATCCCAACATCCTCGGCGTCATCGAGCGCATGGCGTCGCTGGGTGCGGAAGACGTCGTGCTCGAGGTCGGGCCGGGTCTGGGAGTGCTGACCGAGAGGCTGCTCGACCGTTGCGGCGCCGTGCACTGCGTCGAGCTGGACCGCCGCCTGGGGAAACTGCTGCGGGACGAGTTCGGCTCGCGCCCGAACTTCCACCTGCATCGGGGCGACGCCGTCAGGTTCGATTTCGCCTCGCTGGCTCCGCCGCCGGTAAAATTCGTGGCCAACCTGCCGTATAATGTCGCCGCGCCATTGGTGATGATCAGTTTTGAGCTGCCCACGCTGGAGCTCTGGTGCCTGATGGTGCAGCAGGAGATCGCCGCCAGGCTTTTCTCGGCGCCTGGCAGCGCCAACTACGGGGGCATCTCGGTAATGACGCAGCTGCTGGCGGAAAAGATCGCGGCGCGGCCGGTTCCGGCGACGGTTTTTTATCCGCGCCCGCGGGTGCGGTCGAGCCTGCTGGTTTTCCGCCGGCGCCCGCGGACCGGATACGCCGCCGCCAACATTCCCGCCGTCAAGGCCTTCATCTATGCCTGCTTCAGCCATCGCCGCAAGAAGCTGCTAAACAGCCTGGCGGATGCTGAGCCGGGGGTCCTGCCGCCGGAGATCGCCGCCGAGCCGCTCGCCGGCCGCAAGCGCCGCCTGGGGGCCCTGCTGGAAGCGGCCGGGCTGGACGGCGGCGTGCGCGCCCAGGAGCTGGCGCCGGCGCAGTTCGAGCACCTGGCCGAGCTGGTTGCCGGGGACGTTGGTTGCCATTGTTGAATTACTCGAAAATAATAGTAACGTTGACGTGCCGAAAGTAATTCAACAATGGCAACCAACGTCCCCAAGCTGATGCACGAATCCTCAAACAAAATAGCCGAGGTGTTTGCGCCGGCCAAGATCAACCTCTGTCTGATCGTCGGGCCGCGGCGCCATGACGGCTTCCATCCCATCTGTTCGCTGATGGAAAAGATCAAGCTCTTCGACACCCTGCAGACGATGCCTGAAGCAGAAGGGACCGGTATCAGGCTGACCGGCTCCGGCCTTCCCTTGGGGATTGCTTCCGGCGAGAACATCGTCATGCGCGCGGCCCGGGCGCTGGAGCGGGAGGCCGGCCGCAAGCTCGACGTCGGCATCGAGCTCAGGAAAGAAATCCCCGTGGCCGCCGGGCTGGGAGGCGGCAGCTCCGACGCCGCCGCCATCCTCAAACTTCTGGTCTTCCATCTCGATCTCGATGTGCCGCCGGAACGCCTGGCGGCGCTGGCGCTGTCGCTGGGCGCCGATGTCCCCTTTTTCCTGGCGCCGGGCCCGCAGCTGGCCGGCGGCATCGGCGAGGAGCTGGAGCCGCTTGCCGGCTTGCCTGATTATGCCCTGGTGCTGGTCAAGCCGGCGGCAAGCCTGTCCACCGCTGCGGTTTATGAGGCGTTCGACCGGCAGGCGGGCGG
>JAJZQT010000019.1:23510-27931 GCA_021803005.1 Actinomycetes bacterium | reverse complement strand
TCTTTCACATCCGACCAGAACAGCAGCCGCAGGATCAGCAGGAAGACCCCGATGACGATGCAGCTGTCGGCCAGGTTGAAGGCCGGCCAGTGGGGGAAGCGCATGAAGTCGGTGACGCTGCCGTTGATGACGCGGTCCAGCAGGTTGCCGCTGCTGCCCGCCACCAGCAGGGCCAGCGGCCACACCAGCCGGTCGTCGTTGCGCGCCAGCAGCGCCGCCACGGCCAGCATTGCCACGATGAAGACGCTGACACCGACGATGATGACCTCGTGGCCGTCGAGCATGCCGAAGGCTATACCACTATTCTGCACATGCTCAAGCTGCAGGAAGGGCAGCACCTGGATCAGTTCATGCACGTCGAGGTAGCGCCGCACGATCAGCTTGGAGATCTGGTCGGCGGCCAGCAGAACGACGATGATCGTCAGCAGCTTGGTTGAGACGCGGCGCAAAAGAGGTTTAGTGAGTCTCGCGGCGGCGTTGGCACTCGACGCACATGGCGGCATAAGGAAGGGCTTCGAGCCTCTCCTCGGGAATCTTCTTCCCGCAGGACTTGCAGACGCCGTAATTGCCCGCCTTGATCGCCTCCAGCGCATCCTCGACCCGCTCCAGCAACAGACGGATGTTCGATTCCAGGGACATGTCCAGCTCGCGGCCGACCGCCATCGCCGCTACCTCGGCGATGCGGTCGTCCTTGTTGGCCTCCTGGGCCAGCTCCTGCTGGGCCGTCTCCACGTCCTCCTCAAGCCGCACAAGGTCGTGCTTCAGCTTTTCGCGGATGGCTTCGAGCTTCTCGATCTGTTGTTTTGATACCGGTGCAGGCATGTGGTTCACGCTTTCCGCTGGGTTTGCCGGTCCCGTGGATTATTCCTCATCAAGAGCGGATTTTAACCTTTTACGGGCTTCGGGCAGGTCCAGGCCCTCGAGCAGCAGGGTCTTTTCCCGGGATTTCTCGCCCCCCGCCAGTGAGACGCGGTTTTTCTTGAGTCCCAGGTTTTTGGCGATGAACTTCGTCAGCTCGCGGTTGGCCTTGCCTTCGACGGGGGGAGCCTGCAGGCGGACTCTGAGCCGCCCGCCGGCTTCCCCCGCGATTTCAGACTTCCTGGCCCCGGGGGTTACACGCACCCGGAGCAGAGTGCCGTCCGGCGCACCGGTGAGCATTTCAGCACTCCGGACCGCGCTCAGCCTGGCTTTCTACCACTTGAACTTGTGCTCGTCGGTGTCGATCTCGACATCGGCGAAGGGGTCTTCCTCTTCGGCCTTCTTGGCTTTCGGCTCCAGCGGCGGGTTGCTGCGCACCGCGTCCTTTTCCAGGGAAGGCTCGCCCGGCACTCTCTCCGACAGGGAGAAATCCGTCGCCGGCATGGACAGCTCGTCCGAAGATGCGCTGCCGGTCGCGGGTGCGGGCGAAAATTCACTAGCTGACGCCGAGGCCGCGGATATGGTTTCCTCACCCATAATCTCGCGCGACACGGCCTCGTCGATACTCGGGGGAACCTCTTCGGCGGATGCGGCTTCGGCGGTCTCCGACAGGGATTCGAACTCGGCTTCGGCGGCGGCGTCGAGGCCGATCTCTTCGTCCTGCTCGAGGATGTTGGTGTACGTCTCGATCACGGACTTGAGCTGATAGCGGAGGTCTTCCTGCTTCTGCTTGAGGGCCGCGACCGACCGCTGGATCTTCTGCCGCTCGGCGTAGGAGTCGTTGATGATGCTGCGCGACTTGAGCTCGGCGTCACGGAGAATGAGGTCGCCTTCCTTCTGGGCGTTCTGCTTGAGTTCGTCGGCCTGCTGCTGCGCGGAGAGCAGGGTCTTTTTCAGCGTGTCCTCGATGTTGCGGTACTGCTCGATCTTCTCCTCGAGGGACTCGAGCCTGTCCTTGTAATCGATGTTCTCGTTGAAGAGGCGCTCGAACTCGTCGGCGATGTCATCGAGGAATTCGTCGACTTCGAGGTCCTTGTAACCGCGCATGGCGCGGGAGAATTCCTTGTGCCTGATATCCAGGGGTGTAAGTCTCATCTGTTTTTCCTCCCTGTTTGAGTAATTTTACAGGAGTGCTTACATTTGGTATCGATCGGCGTCACCTGCGATCCGACCGGTTCCGCATATTTACCTGCCTGGTGTAGCGATGTTACTCCCTTCTCCCTGTGACGCCGGAATCCTTCCGGACCGGCGTTGTTTTGGCGCCGGGGCGTTGGTGCCGCCGCTGCGAACGCGGAAGCCGCCGCCGGCTATCCCTCCACCCTTCTGAGTACGGCCATGGGCGTCTGCTCCTCGCCCTGGCCGAGCGGATTGTCTTTAAAGGCCTGCGCCACCAGCTCCGGGTCGACCCCGGAAGCCCCCAGCACCTTGACGCCGAGATCGTTGGCGTCGATGATGGCGACCGCCCGGCCGCCAAGCGCCGCCGAGATTTCGGCCGCCGATTTCCGCGGGTTGCTGGGTCCAAGGGTAACACATCGGTTGTACGGAGGTATGGTGCCGTCGGTGGGGCCGTCGATGGCGGCCACTTTGGGGCCGGCGACGCGGTAGAAGACGCCCTTGACGCCAAACGGCTTGGTGACGGCGCTGGCGCAGGCGGCCGCGAAGATGCGCGGCGCCCCGGCTTCGCGCAGGGCGAATTCCATGGTCCAGGGGCTGCCGATGCCGATGCCGTGCGGCGTCCTGGTCACGAATTTGCACATGATATTGGCCAGCCGTGTGGGATGTATCTCCGCCAGCGGATAGGAGCGGCCTTCGCATATCGCCACGATCTTCTCGCTGATGGCGAGGATGTCGCCCGGCTCGAGGTAGGGCTGGGCGTGCTCGCGGACGACGGCGGCGATGTCGTCATCGCCGGTCACCAGGTGCGAATAGAGCGGGTAGCGCGCGAAGCGCCCCGCGGGCGTGTCGATTATTAGCTGCTTGCCCGGGTTGGGGCTGCCGAACTGCCAGGCTGGCGCCGCTGGGGCCGCTTCTTCGGACGCAGTGTCTCTTTCCTCTTCAGTCATTTCCCGGACTTCCCTTGTCGCGATTGTCGAAGAATACCCGCAGCCAGATCTCGAGGTTAAGCACCCGCCAGATGGCGAGCGTCTCCTCGGCCTTGCCGGCGCAGACGCGCTCGAAGGCGTCGCGGACGGCGGCGGCGTCGAAATACGGACGCGAGCCGAAACTCTCGGAGCTGAAGACATCGTTCACGTAGTCCTGGCGGGCAATCAGCCAGGCCATCTCCGGCGTGGTGAAGCCCACTTTCCAGCGGCGCCGGCGGATCTTCTCGGGCAGGATGCCGGTGAGCGCTTCGCGCATGATCCGCTTGTTCCAGCCGCCGGCGATGATCGCCTCCGGCGGCAGCGAGAAAATATACTCTACCAGACGCGGATCGAGGAACGGCACCCGCGATTCGACCGAAAAGGCCATCGAGTTCTTGTCCTCATAGCGCAGCAGCGCCGGCAGGCTGTGCACGAAGACATCCTCGTAGAGGCGCCCGCGCAGCGACCTGGCCGCGTGCCGCTGCCTGCGGTCGGGCTGGAACTCCTCGAAAAATCCGTTTGCCAGCATCGAGCGGGCCTCGATCTTGCGGCCCGGCTTGAAGCGGTCGCCGATGTGATTCCGGAAGAAGGGAAAGGTGACGTCGCGCGCGGCCAGCAGTTCCTTCAGGAAGCTGACGTAGCGGTATTCCTTCTTCAGCTGCCGGAAGTAGACAAAGAAATAGGGCGTGTAGCCGGCCATGAGCTCGTCGGCTCCCTGGCCGTCGATGACCACCTTCACTTTTCGGGCCACGTCGCGCATGACGCACCACTGGGCGTAGGGTCCGGTGCTGACCAGCGGCTCTTCCTGGTAAAAGACGAATTTTTCCAGTTCGGCAAAGAACTCGTCGTGCTCCGGGTAGATGAAATTGCCCTCGGCGTCGGTGACCTCGAGCACTTCGTCGATGTACTCGCGCTCGTCGAGGTGCTCGCCGGGGTAGACGGCCGAGAAGGTCTTGAGCCGGTCGCCGATCGCCCCGGATTCGGGCACGTTTTTTTTCAGGAGCCTGTCCATGATACAGACGATGGCGGATGAATCAAGCCCGCCGGAGAGGCACGAGCCCACCGGCACGTCGCTGATGAGGCGGCGCTGCACCGAATCCTCCAGCAGGTCGCCGAACTCCCTGGCCATCATGGGGAACTCGCCGGCGGCCTGGCCGCGGGCGTCGCCCGGGCGGGTGATGTCCCAGTAACGCTCGATCCGGATGCCTGAGTCATCGACGATCATATAGTGGGCGGCGGGCAGCTTCTTTATCCCCTTGAAGAAAGTCTCGGGCCGGTGCTCGTGCCAGCCGTACATGAGGTATTCGTAAACGATCTCGTCGTCGGGCTCGGCGGTGAGGCCGCTCCACTCCAGCAGCGGCTTGATCTCGGAGGCGAAGAGGAAGGAGGCGTTGTGTGCGGCGCCCGGCGAATCGGCGCCCG
>JAJZQT010000019.1:19901-23410 GCA_021803005.1 Actinomycetes bacterium | reverse complement strand
CGGCGCCCGGCGAATCGGCGCCCGCCCCGGCGCCCACACCGCCATCGCTGTAATGATAATAGAGCGGCTTGATGCCGAAATGGTCGCGGGCGAGGAAGAGGCTGCGGCGGCTGCGGTCGAAGATGGCCAGGGCGAACATGCCGTTGAAGCGGCTGACGCAATCCTCACCGTACTGCTCGTAGGCGTGCAGCAGCACCTCGGTGTCGGTGCGGGTGTAGAAGCGGTGGCCCAGCTCTTCGAGCTCGGCGCGCAGCTCGCGGAAGTTGTAGACCTCGCCGTTGTAGACGATCCAGAGGGTCTCGTCCTCGTTGTGGATGGGCTGACGCCCGGTCTCGAGGTCGATGATGGAGAGGCGCCGGTGCCCCACGGACACATTGCCTTCGCTGAACCTGCCCTCGTCGTCCGGACCCCGGTGAACGAGAGCCTTCAACATCCGGTCTAACAGATCCTCGTCTTTGAAACCGCTAAAGCCGCAAATCCCGCACAAACGATCATCAACCCCATATATTATTTATGGTTAAAAGAGCGAACTGGATATGGAATTAACCGCCGGCGCCATCGTCAAGCCGCAACCGCACATCAACTCCCTGTTACCGTGCCCCACAGGCCGGAATCCTAGTAGCCGCGCAGGAGCGAGACAACCACGCTCTGAATGATGCCCAGCACCAGCAGGCCGACGAACGGGCTGAAGTCGATGCCGCCCGCGACCGGTATGAACCGTCGGAAGATTCCCAGATAAGGTTCGGTCACGTTGTAGACGAACCGGAAGATTTCGTAGAAGGCGCCGTGCGAGGGCAGCCCGATCCAGCTGAAGATCACGCGAATGAAGATCAGGATGTAATAGACGTAAAAGAGCGCGCTGACGAAACTGACGACGGTGGAGTTGGCCATTTATTTACCCAGTTCGCTGGATCGCCCGGCGGCCATCTGCACGGCGTCGATGATGGCCGACCTGACGCCGGCGCGCTCGAGGTGGGCGATGCCCGACGCCGTTGTTCCCGCGGGGGAAGTCACCCTGTGCCTGAGCTCGCTGGGCAGCAGCGCCTGTTCCATCAGCAGCTTGGAGGCGCCATGCAGCATCGACGTGGTGATTTCGCGCGCCATGGGTGCGGGCAGGCCCGCCATGATGCCGCCGTCGATGAAAGCGTCGGCGATCAGCGCCAGGAAACCGGGGCCGCTGCCGCCGATGGCGGTCGCCGCCGGGAAGAGGTTTTCCGGCAGGACGATGACCCGGCCAACCAGATTGAAAAGATCGGATACTTCTTCCTCGGTCTGCACGTCGACGTTGTTTCCGGAAGCCAGGCAGATGGTGCCGGCGTTGACTTCAACGGCGACATTTGGCATCAGGCGGAAGACGGCGACGTCCACGGGGAAGATGGTTTCCAGGGAAAGGATGGTGCGGCCGGCGGCCACCGATACCAGGATCTTGCCGCGGCCGAACAGCTCGAGGGTGTCCTCCAGCGCCGATTCGATGTCGGCGGGCTTGACCGCGATCAGCACCAGGTCCGATTTCTTGACCAGTTCGACGTTGGACCTGGCGATGGCAACGCCGGTCTCCTTGGCCAGTCGTCTGGCCGAGGATGAGACGGCGTCGGCAACGGTGATGCGGCCGGCCATGCCGGGATCGGCCCTGATCCAGCCCTTGACCATGGCCGCGCCCATGTTGCCCGTGCCTATCAGGCCTATTTTCTGCGTGCTCATGACTTGAAGCCGATTCCCTGGGTGCTCATGACTGGTTGAAGAAACCCTTCTCCATCAGCCGCGCCCGCTCCTCGGCGGAGACGTCAACGTTCCTCGGAGTCAGCAGGAAGACCTTGTCGGCCACCCGCTGCATGCCGCCATCGAGGGCGTAGGTCAGCCCGCTGGAAAAATCGATCAGGCGCTTGGCCAGGTCGGTGTCGGCGTTCTGCATGTTGAGGATCACGGGGATGTCGGCCTTGAACTTGTCCGCCACCTGCTGCGCGTCGTTGAAATTCTTGGGCAGCACCAGGTGCACACTGACGTTGGCCGGAGAAGCGGCAGCCCTCAGCGGCCGCACCCGCGAAACCTTGCGGGAGGAATTCTCCTCGGGATAGATGTCATCATAATCAACGCGGCGCTTACGGGCCGAGCGGCTTATCTTGCGGACGTTCGGACGTTCCTTATATGACTCCTCCAGCTCGCGATGCGCGGCCAGATGCTCTTCTTCCTCGTCGAAGTCATCGTTCTCATCGTAGCCGTCTTCGACCAGCCCGAAATAAACCATTGTCTTGTGCCACATGTTGCTGCTGATGGAAATCACCTCCAGTAATGGTAGAGAGTCGAGTATATTTTTTCTGCGCCCGGCCCGCTATCCCTTCAGTATCACTTCAGGGTCTAGCCGAAAAATGCCGTCTCTTTTGCTAGCCCCGGCCGAAAACCACGCCGCCGACCCGGATAATCGTCGCCCCCTCCTCCACCGCTGCCACGTAATCATGGCTGGTCCCCATGGAAAGGTGCCGGAAATCATGCTTTTCTTTCCATTTTTGATTGAGTTCGGATGAAAGTCGGCGCAGGGCCGCGAAGTGGGGCCTGACGGCTTCGGGGTCGGCCGCCAGAGGCGGCATTGTCATGAGGCCGGCGAAGCTCACCTTTGAATATTTGTCTGCCTCCTCAAGGAAGCGGTCAACTTCGGAGGGAATGATACCATACTTGCCCGCCTCTTCGCCAACATTGACCTCCAGGAGAACTTCTGTTGGCGTGGCGGCGCGGCGGTCGATCTCGCGGACCGTCGAGAGCGATTCCACCGAGTGGATCAGGCGCGCCAGCGGCAGCACCTGCCGCACCTTGTTGCTCTGCAGGTGGCCGATGAAATCCCAGGTAAAGCGGCTGCCGTAAAGGACTTGCTTGGCGGCCAGGTCCTGGGCGCGGTTCTCGCCCACGAGTTTTATGCCGGCCGCGGCCAGCGGTTCCATCCCCTCCACGGAAATATATTTGGTGGCGACCAGGATCTCCACGGTGGCCGGTTCGCGGCCGGAGCGGGCGCAGGCGGCGGCGACCTCATCCTTCACTTTAGAGAAGTTGGCGCCTATGAGGTCAGGGTCGAGGGTTTCTGGTGTGCGGCTGGCGCGCTTCATTCTTCGATCCAGGCGATGGCGCCGTGGCGGCCGGTGACGCCGTCGCGGCGGTAGGAGAAAAAGCTCCGGTTGCACGAAGTGCAGATATCCAGAATGCAGATTCTTTCCTTGGCCACCCCCGAGCCGGCAAGCGCCGACTCGGCGGCTTCCTGAAGATCCAGGAACACCCGGTCCTCTTTCCTGTTTTTGATTACGCCGCCGCCGAACTTCTGCTCGAACCCGAGGCCGATTTCTTTTTCCACTTCATAGCAACAAGGTCCGATAGCGGGACCGATGGCGGCGCTGATATGCGAAGCGCTGATGCCATAATCGTTTTTCAGCCGTGCCACGCCGTTTTGCAGCACGCCGTCGAGAAGGCCTTTCCGGCCGGCGTGCAAAACCGCTACCACCGGTTCCTTCTCCGCGGCATTCGCG
>JAJZQT010000019.1:17510-19801 GCA_021803005.1 Actinomycetes bacterium | reverse complement strand
CGGGCTCTTGGTGATGATGGTGGTGTCGCGCGTGCGCGAGATGCGGCCGGCCGTGGCCTGCCGGTCGAAGCCGGTGGCGATGACCGTCACCTTGACCTCGTCCTTGATGGAATCATCGATGACGGCGCCGAAAATGATGTTGCAGTTGGCATCGGCGGCGCTGGAGATGACCTCGGCGGCCTCGTTGACCTCGAACAGGCCCAGGTCCGGCCCACCGGTGATGTTGAGCAGAATGCCGGTCGCGCCCTCGACCGAAGCCTCGAGCAGCGGCGACGAAATGGCGGCCTTGGCGGATTCCGAGGCGCGGTTCTCGCCGCTGGCGACGCCGATGCCCATGAGCGCCGAGCCGGCGTCCTTCATGATGGCCTTGACGTCCGCGAAATCGAGATTGATGAGGCCGGGGACGGTAATCAGGTCGGTGATGCCCTGGACGCCCTGCCTCAGCACGTCATCGGCGACCTTGAAGGCGTCGATGATGGAAGTCCGTTTTTCCACGACCTGAAGCAGCCGGTCGTTGGGGATGATGATGACGGTGTCGACTTTCTCGCGCAGCATCCGGATGCCTTCCTCGGCCTGGTCGCTGCGCCGTTTTCCTTCGAAGGAAAACGGACGGGTGACTACACCGACGGTGAGCGCACCCAGTTCCTTGGCGATCTCGGCGATGACGGGTGCGGCTCCGGTGCCGGTGCCGCCGCCCTTGCCGGCGGTGACGAACACCATGTCCGATCCCTTGATCGCCTCGCGAATCTCGTCGCGGCTTTCTTCGGCTGCTTCCCTACCAACTTCGGGATTGGCGCCGGCGCCCAGCCCCTGCGTGATCTTGCCGCCGATATGCAACTTCACATCGGCGTCACACATGAGCAGTGCCTGCGCGTCCGTGTTGACGGCTATGAATTCAACACCTTTAAGCCCCGCGTCAACCATCCGGTTTACCGCGTTGGTGCCACCGCCGCCCACTCCCACGACCCGTATTACCGCTAGGTAGCTGCTGCCGGGATCTAGCATGTTATAGAAACCTCCAAGGTCTAGGCCTTTCCAGATTTTCCAAACCAACCCTTGACCTTTGCCAGAACCTCGCTCCACAACCCTACAGTTGGAGTCGAGACTTCAGGCGGCTGACTTGGCCCCCTTAAAAAAATATGCCTGCCTCCATACAAAAGCAAGCCTACAGCGGTAGCATAGACAGGATTACTGGGGATGTCAACAGCCCCCGAGCCGGTGCGCGGGACCCCCAGGCGGGCCGGAAGTTTAGCCACATCGGTGGCCAGCCCGCAGATACCCTCGAGTTGGCTCGACCCACCTGTAATGACCATCCCTGCAGCAATACTTGAGAGATATCCGCTGTCCTGCGCCTGCTTGAGAACCATGGTGAAAATCTCAGCCACGCGCGCTTCGATTACGCGCGAGAGAAACTTCTTGGAAAAGGTGACCGTGCGGCCTTCGGAACCGCCAGCAACGGCGATCGGCACCTTCGCCATCTCGATATCCTCGACCAGATGGCTCTGGGCATGGCCGTGTTTGAGCTTGATGTACTCGGCGGACTCCAGCGGGACCTTGAGGCCGACGGAAATGTCTTTGGTGATGTGATTGCCGCCCACGGGCAGCACGGCGGTATGGACCAGGCGGCCGTGGGCGAACATGGCCACGTCGGTGGTGCCGCCGCCGATGTCGACGAGGATGACGCCGGACTTCAGCTCCTGGTCGTCGAGGCAGGCTTCACTGGAAGCCAGCGGCTCGAGCACGATGTCCTCCGTGGCCAGCCCCGCCTGCGCGACGGCCTCGACCAGGTTCTGGATGGAATTGATGGCGCCAAAGACGAGGTGCCCGGACATCTCGATCTTCTCGGCCCACATCCCCACAGGGCGGCGGATGCCGTCCTGGCCGTCGAGGGTGTACTCGCGGGGAAGGGCATGGATGAGCTGCAGGTCGCGCGAGACCTGCACCTGCTTGAGCTTCTTCAGCAGCGCCTCGCGCTCGGCCCTGGTAACGCGGTGGTCCTCGTTGGGGTTCGTTATTGAAACCTTGCGGTTCATGGAAACGACGTGGGCGCCGGCGACGCCGACGAAAACTTCATGGACTTTGTAACCGGCGGCCTGCTCAGCTTCCTCGAGTGAAGCCTTGATTGACTTGGATGCATCTTCCAGGTCAACGACCACGCCTTTGTGCATGCCTTTGGCCGGGACGTGACCCATCCCCGCCAGCCGCGCCAGGTTGCCTTCCGCGTCGAGCTCGCCGATGAGGCAGGCTATCTTGGTGGTGCCGACGTCCAGGGCGGCCACGGGAGGGAAAAG
>JAJZQT010000019.1:13784-17410 GCA_021803005.1 Actinomycetes bacterium | reverse complement strand
GGGTGCCCGGGTTGGCTCGGCGGCTCCTTCGATCGCGCTCTCGGGTTCGCTGCCGCGCCGCTTCGATTTGGCAGGCGGAACCGGGCGCTTCTTGCTGCGCTGCTTCGCTCCGTCAGCGGCGTCCGCGGGCTTCTTGTCCCGCTGCTTCGCCGCCCGCTTCTTTGTTTTTTGTTTTTTTGGCTCTCTGTCAGGCATGGATTCGTCCCGCGTATTGTCCTGCGTAACGTCCTGCATATTGTCCGGCTTGCCGCCGGTCATTTCGTCTGTCATATATCTGGCCGGTTATTGCCCGGCTGGTGGCTGGCCCGGTTCCGGTGGAACGCTTGCATCGGGAGCGGCGCCGGTTTGTGAGGCGTCTGTAGCCGCGGCGGCGGTCGCCGTACCTTCTTCGGCAGCCGCGGTCGTAACCGTACTCGCCGGCGGCCTGTCATCTTTGGTAACCGGACGCGCCGGCACTGAAACATCGATCGTCATGGGAACACCCGCCACGGATGCCCGCGCCAGCAGCTGCCGCATCACCTCGAACTTGAGCCCGTATTCGTCGAGCGAGCCGAAGTGGATATTAACACCGGTCGATGTCTTTGCCCTGATGTCGCCATCGGCTATGGAAAGCTCGGCAAACTGGTAATTAAAGCTGACGGGGATGTTTGCCAGGAACTCCGTTCCCGTCTGCGCTTCTTCACAATCGGCGATCTTGCCGATCTCCGCCGCGCAGGGCTTCGCGGTCGCCATGACCGGCAGCGCCGGTCCACCGGCCGCCTGCTCCGCGAGGACCTTGCCGTCTGGCGCGAGCACGAAATTCTTGCCGCCGTCCGCGCGGAGCATCACCAGCGGACGGTATTCACGGACGTGAATGATGATGGTGTTGGGGAAATCACGCTCGAAGTCCACGCCTTCTATATATGGTTGGGCCGTAAGCTCGGAGTTCACCGCGTCAAAAGGCGGGCGCAGGATGCTCTGCCCGCGCAGCAGGGGGCCGGCCGCCTGCATAATCTGCTCGTTAGTCACCACGTGATTGCCATCGATAACGATATCGTTGATGGCAAGGACCGAAGACTGGCTCAACACGAAAAAGGCGGCGCCGGCGATGGCGACGGCCAGCAATCCCAGGGAGATCTTCCAGACGAAGGAAAATACGCGGCCCGCTGCCATCATCCCGCCTTCGCGTCGTAGGTGTCCGGGAAAATTGTCATTATGTCAAAGGCTTGAGGCTGATGTTGCCAAGGAACTTGACCTCGGGTTCAAGGATGACACCAAATTTTTCATGGACCCGGCGGCGGCATTCGTCCATCAGCCGGATTACGTCGGCGGCGCTGCAGCCGCCCTCGTTGATAATAAAGTTGGCGTGTGTCTGTGAGACGGCCGCGGCCCCGTGTTTAAGCCCCTTGCATCCCGCCCTGTCCAGGAGTTCGCCGGCGGAAGAACCAGTTTCGGGATTGCGGAAGACGCTGCCGCAGGAGCGCTCGCCGGTTGGCTGTGTTTCCGCGCGGCGGCGGCGGATTTCCGCCGCCGCCGCGCGGATTTCTTCCGGATCGCCCGTATTCAGATCGAGCACCACCCTGCTCACGACCGATCCTTCCGGCAGTTCTGCCTGGCGGTACGAAAAATTCAGCTGTTCCCGCTCCAGGGTCCGGACCTCTCCTGGCAGGCTGATCTCGACCCGCCGGATCAGTTCGGCGATGGAGGTTCCCCAGGCGCCGGCGTTCATGGCCACGGCGCCGCCGATGGTCCCGGGAATCCCCGCCAGCGGCTCCAGGCCGGAAAGCCCGGCGTCAACCGCGGTCGTGGCGGCCCGCGGCAGCGAGGCGCCGCCGCCGCATTCAATCTGTCCGCCCCCGGCCTCCTGCCGGTTCTTTGATTCCTGCCGCTTCTTTGATTCCTGCCGGTTCTTCACTTCCCCGGGAACCGATGCGTGGCAGTCCTTCAGCTTCCCTGAAAGTTTGATGACGAGCCCGTCCCAGCCGGAATCGGCGACGAGAAGATTGGATCCCAGCCCCAGGACGAACCGGTCGAGGCTGAAGCGCGCCGCCACTTCGAGGATGGCCGCGAGTTGTTCCGGGGAGTCTGCTTCGAGAAGAAAGGCCGCGCCGCCGCCGCAACCGATGGTGGTGAGCCGGGCCATCCCGGCCCTGGCGGTTCCAGGTTTGCCGGCGGCCTGCTCCAGATCAGAACGGGCCGCCTCGTCAAACAAGGCTTTCCTGCCTCTGTAGAGCAGTGAGCAGATCCTCCCCGACTTTGAAGATGTCGCCGGCGCCGATGGTGAGCACCAGGTCCCCCGGACGGAGGTCCTTCAGCAGCAGCGGCACGATATCGCGCGGCTTGGGGATGTAAGCGATGTTGGCGGAAGGCGACCACCGAAGCGCCGAGTCGACCACCAGTTTGCCGCTGATGCCGGGCTCGGGCTCCTCGCGGGCGCCGAAGATGTCGGTGACGATGGCGAGGTCGCAGTTGCCCATGGCCTGGCCGAACTCGTCGTGCAGGTAACGGGTGCGTGAATACAGATGCGGCTGGAAGGCGCCGATGACCCGCGTCCAGCCTCCGGAGCGCGCCGCCTCCAGGGTCGCTGCGATCTCGGTGGGATGGTGGGCATAATCGTCGACGATTGTTACCCCGCCGGCTTCGCCTTTGATCTGGAAGCGCCGGGCGGCGCCGCTGAATTTCGACAGCGCCTCGCCGGCATCCGCGGGCCTGACGCCGATCAGGCCGAGCACGGCGATGGCCGCCAGGGAGTTCATGACGTTATGAAGGCCGCGCACTCGCAGCGAGACCCGGCATGACTCGCCGGCGGAACCGGAAGCGTCTGAGCCGGCGGGACCGGAAGCGACCGCGCCTTTGGAACAAGTAAGCCCGAACGAGGTTCCTTCCCTGTCTGAATCCAGATCCGCGGCGCGGTAATCGGAGCTCTCTTCGGTTCCATAGGTGATGACCCGGGCCCGGGTGGAGGCGGCGATCTCGCGCAGCAGCGGCGTATCCCAGATGACCAGGGCTCCGTCTTCGGGCAGGCCGCTGACGAATTCCTTGAAGATTTCGATGACCTCGTCGACCGAGACGTAATGGGAATGATGATCGAGCTCCACATTTGTGATAACCGCGATCTCGGGATGCAGGTGCAGCAGCGAGCCGTCGCTCTCGTCGGCCTCGGCGACCAGCCACTCGCCCTTGCCGGCGCGGGCGTTGCTGCCGACGTCATTGAGCTCGCCGCCGACGACGAAGGACGGCTCCAGCCCCAGCAGCTCCATGGAGTTGGCGATCATCGACGTGGTCGTGGTCTTGCCGTGCGTGCCGGCCACGGCGATGCCGCGCTTCATGGCCATTAGCTCGGCGAGCATCTGCGCCCGCTGGTAAACGGGGATGCCGCGCTCGGCCGCGGCGACCATCTCCGGGTTGTGCGCGGGAATGGCGCTGGAGACGACCACCGCGTCGGGCCGGTCGAGGTTTTCAGCGTCGTGCCCGAAAGCGACGGGAATGCCGCCCTCTTCGAGCATGCGGGTATAGCGCGAGCGCTTGAGGTCGGAGCCGCTGACCTCGTATCCCAGCGTATTGAAGACCTGGGCGATGCCGCTCATGCCGGCGCCGCCTATGCCTATGAAATGAATTCTCTTATTCTGGGGACACATTACTTAATT
>JAJZQT010000019.1:8861-13684 GCA_021803005.1 Actinomycetes bacterium | reverse complement strand
GGGACACATTGCTCGGCCCGGTTTCTTTCCCTTCATCAGCCCGCCCGGCGATCCGAAAGACCTCCGCCGCGACGCGCTCGGCGCCGTCGCAGGTTCCCAGCCTGGCGCTGGCCGCCGACATCGCCGCGAGTTTTTCCCTGTCGGCAAACAGCGACATCACTTTTTCCTTGAGCAGCGCGCCGTTGAGCCGGTTGTCGGGAATGACCTCGGCCGCGCCGAGCCCCGCCATCCATTCGGCATTCGTGCGCTGATGGTCGGCTGTTGCGTAGGGATAAGGCACCAGCAGCGCCGGCTTCCCCAGGGCCATCAACTCGAGGATCGAAGCCCCCGAGCGGCTCACCACCAGGTCGGCCGCCGCCGTCGCCAGCGGTAAATCAACTGTATAGTCTAGCAAATGATAGTTCGAGGGGTCCGCGCCCCGCTCTTGCAGCTGCTGCTTCACCGCCTCGTAATCGCGCCGGCCGCTCACATGCACCAGCTGAAAGGGAAGCGGCCCGCTGCCGAACGCCTCGACGCAGGCCTCGTTGATGGAGCGGGCGCCGAGGCTGCCGCCGGTCACCAGCAGCACCGGCGGGTCTTCGGCCGATCTGACCGGCCTGAGGCCGAAGCGCCTCCACCCTTCCCCGGGCGTGGCCGCCAGCAGCTCACGGCTCATGGGACGGCCCGTGAGTATGTATTTGTTCCCCTTGCGGATTTCGAAACTGAGGCAGACGCTTCTGGAGAAGGGAACCAGGGCCCGGTTGGCGAGCCCCATGTGGGAATCCAGCTCGACCGTCAGCGTCGGGATGCGCCTGAGGAAGGCGGTGAACACCGGCGCCCAGCTGACGTAACCGCCGCCGCCGACGACGACGTCGGGCTGCCGCGCCCTGAGGATGCGCACGCAGTCGACGCTGCCCTTGATGACGGACCAGAGGAAGAGGAAGATCTGGGGCGAGATCCGCCGCTGCAGCCCCCGCAGCTCGGCGAGATCGAGCTCGTAACCGGCGCCCGGCACCAGCTCCGTTTCCAGACCCCTGCCGGCGCCGATGAACGAGACCTCGGCGCCCCTATCCGAGAGCGCGCCGGCGAGGGCCAGAGCCGGAACCAGATGGCCGGCCGTTCCCCCGGCCGCGATTACCACTTTTAGCGGCTTTGGGTTTTCTCTGGGGAGCTGCGGCAATTTTACCCCGTGGGTTGATGGCAATATTCAGTAATATACCAGTGCTGGCGAGGATGACCACCAGGCTGGAGCCGCCATAGCTGATAAGCGGCAGCGGCACGCCGGTCAACGGCATCAGGCCGGTGACGGCGCAGAGGTTGATGGCCGCCTGCCCCACCATCATCGAAGTGATGCCGGCGGCGACGTACTTCCCGAAAGGATTGCGGCACTTGAGCGCGATGCGGTAACCCATGAAGGCGAAGGCGGCAAAACCGCCGACGACCAGCAGCACCCCGAGTATGCCGATCTCCTCGCCGATGATGGAAAAGATCATGTCGGTGTGCGGCTCCGGCAGGTAGTTGAACTTCTGCACGCTGTTGCCGAGCCCGACCCCCGAGAGCCCGCCGGAACCGATGGCGACCCAGGACTGGATGATCTGGTGGCCCGTCCCGGTCGCGTCCTTCCAGGGATCGAGAAAAGCGGTGATGCGGTCCATCTGGTGCGGGCTTACCAAGATCGAGATCAACATCAACACCCCGGCGCCCAGAGCCGGCGGCACCAGCATCCGCAGGTTGATTCCGGAGATGACAAGCATGCCCGCCACCGTTACCGCGATCGTGATTGTCGTGCCCAGGTCGGGTTCCACCAGGACCAGGCCGCAGGCGCCGATCGGCAGCAGCAGCACCGGCACGAACATGTCCCTGAGGGAACCGAGCAGGCGCGGCCGCAAACTCATGACCGCGGCCACGAACAGTATCACCGAGATCTTGGCGAACTCCGACGGCTGGAAGGTCGCCAGGCCGAATCCAAGCCAGCGATGCGCGCCTTTGGCGGCAACTCCGAGACCGGGAACAAACACCAGCACCAGCCCCACCAGCGAGACGCCCATCAACGCCGGCGCCAGTTTGCGCAGGCGGGTGAAATCGTACCGCGCCAGGGCGAACATCAGCGCCAGGCCGATGCCGGCATAGAGCAGCTCGCGCTTGAGGAAGTAATAGCTGTCCTGGTTGTCGAAGTAGGCGCTGGCGAGGCTGGCGCTAAAGACCATGACCACTCCCAGCGCCAGCACGATCATGGTCACCGTCGCCAGGAAGATGTACTCGTAGGCGCCCTCCCGCGGGCGGGAACGGATCCCTTTTACTTTTTTCTTCAGTCGGGCCGCTTTACTCTCCTGTGGCTCGGGCGGGCGCGCCGCCGTTTCAAGTTCCCCGCGCCTTGATCTTGTTGACAAGCTCGACGAAATGTTCGCCGCGCTGTTCGTAATTTTCGTACTGGTCGAAGCTGGCGCAGGCCGGGCTGAGCAGCACCGTGTCGCCCGGCTCGGCGTTTTCCGCGGCGATCCGCACAGCCTTCCCCAGATCGCCCGCCATCACGACTTCCCCCCCTATCAAATCGAAACTGGCGGCGATGTCGTTGGCCGCCTCGCCGATGAGGATGACCTCGCTGACGCTCGCCGACGAGGCTTCCCTGGCCAGCCCGTCGAAGTCACATCCCTTCGACCGGCCTCCAAGAATCAGATGGACACCGCGCCGGAAAGCGGTAAGCGCTTTCAGCGTGGCGTCCACATTGGTGGCCTTGGAGTCGTTGTAATATGTGACCCCGTTAACCTCCCGCACCTCCTGCAGCCGGTGAGGGACTCCCGGAAAGCTCCCGATCCCGGCGGCCACTTCCTCCGGCGAAAGGCCCAGACAGAGGCAGGCAGCCGTGGCGGCCAGGCAGTTGTCCAGGTTGTGCTCTCCCTTGAGCCCGGCTTCCCGCCAGTCAAGAATCTCGCGCGAACCGGTCTCCCCTGAGACTTCGCCGCCGGAGTTGCCATTCCTTCCGGAAGCAGCGGCAGAAGCCTTTTTCCACGCCTGCGGCAGGCGCTCGCGCACTCCGGCGCTGGCTGTGTCCAGCCCGTGGAGGTTGGCGCGGATGACGCCGTCGCGGATGAAGACCAGCGGCTCGGCCGTCTCGCCCGCCTCCCGTTTGTCGTCACCGGCCCGGCGGCTGAACCAGACCCGGGCGGCGTGGCCCGGAACCGTGCGCCGGCAGCGGGGGTCGTCCAGGTTGATGATGGAAACGTCCTCGGCCCGCTGGTTCTCGAAGATCCTCATCTTGGCGGCGAAATATTCCTCGAGATCGGGATGGCGGTCGAGATGATCTTCGGTCAGGTTCAGCAGGATAGCGGCGCCGGGACGGAACTCGACGATGTCCTCGAGCTGGAAGCTCGAAAGCTCGACGACGATAATTTCCTCAGCGGTGACGTCCCCGGCCAGGGAGGAGAGGGCGAGACCGACGTTGCCGGCCACGCGGCAGGACCTGCCGCTGGCGTTGATGATATGCCCGAGCAGTTCCACCGTGGTCGTCTTGCCGTTGGTGCCGGTGACGCCCACGATCGTGTTGGACAGGAAGCGGCTGGCGAACTCGACCTCGCCCCAGACGGGAATCGCCCGCACGCGCGCCTCGAGCAGCAGGGGATTTTCCTGGGGAACGCCGGGGCTTTTGACGACCAGGTCACAGCCGTCGAGCAGGGCCATGTCCTCGCGGCCCAGCTCCACCTGGATCCCCGCGGCCTCGAGACCGGAGGCCTCGGCGGCGGCCTTCGGCTCGGACTGGCGGTCGGCCAGGACCACCCGGGTTCCGGGCAGCAGCCGGCGCGCGGTCCTGGCCGCGGCGATGCCGGAACGGGCCATCCCCAAGACCAGCAGATGCCCGATGTCCTCGAGATCTACGGCGATGCCCACTGGCGGCTCCGCTCTTTCTTCCTCCCGGAAGTCTTCAGGCCTCAACGTCCGGGCAGTGACAGGTAAAAAATTGTGAATCCGGTGGAGGCGAAGATGGCGCCGATGATCCAGAAACGCATGATGATCTTCGTCTCCGACCAGGCCATGAGTTCGAAATGATGGTGGATCGGCGTCATCAGGAATACCCGTTTGCCGGTAGTCTTGAAGCTGAGCACCTGGATGATCACCGAAGCCGCCTCGGCCACGAAAATCGCGCCGATGATGATCAGCAACAGCTCAGTCTGGGTGAGGAACGCCATGGCGGCGATGGCACCGCCGAGGGCCAGCGAGCCGGTGTCGCCCATGAAGATCTCCGCCGGAAAGGAATTGAACCAGAGGAAGCCGACGCAGGCGCCGCCGAGGCAGGCGGCGATGATGCCCATGTCTGTCTGCTGGGTCAGGAAGGCAATGGTCATATAGGTCAGCATGGTCACGGCGACCGAGCCGGCGGCCAGCCCGTCGAGCCCGTCGGTCAGGTTGACCGCGTTGGAGAATCCCGCCACCCACAGGAAAATGATGATGTAATAAAAGAGCCCGACGTCAATGACCTGGCCGCTGAAGGGGATCTTGATGCTCTCGGTGAGGCCAGCGTAGCGGACTGCGATCGCGCCCACGAGGATCGCCAGCAGCAGCTGCAGCAGCAGCTTGCCGCGGGCGCGCAGGCCCAGCGAGCGCTTCATCCGGATCTTGGCGATGTCGTCGGCGAAGCCGATGGCGGCGCAACCGAGAGTCGTGACAATGACGATGAGGCTCTTGGCGCTCCATTCCCAGAGGATGAAGAACGGCACCAGCATGCCAATGATGATGAGCAGGCCGCCGAGGGTGGGGATGCCCGACTTGGTCTTCAAGTGCTGCTCGGGGCCCTCTTCCCTGACCTGCTGCCCGAATTCATTCCGTTTGACAAACTTGATGAATTGTGG
>JAJZQT010000019.1:0-8761 GCA_021803005.1 Actinomycetes bacterium | reverse complement strand
TCGCCGGCGAGCGCTTCGCTCAGATCTTCCAGCTTCAGGAAGCGCGAAGCCTTGACCAGCACGACGTCCCCCGGTTTTATCAGCCCGGGCGCCTCGGCCAGGGCTTTCGACCGGTCGGCAAAGTGGTAGCAGCAGCCGCCGCAGGCCCCCGCCTCGCGGACGCCCTCGACGTAACCGGCCGCCTCCTCGCCGATGGCGATCAGGCAGTCGATGCCGAGCTCGGAAATGAGCCGGCCCACTTCCCGGTGAAATTTACCGGATTCAGCCCCCAGCTCACCCATGTCACCGAGGACGGCCACGGTGCGCCGCCCGGTGCCGACGCTGGCGAGAAATTCCAGCGACGAGCGCATCGAGAGCGGGTTGGCGTTGTAGCAGTCGTTAAGAAGCAGCGCCTCGCCGGGCAGCTCGATGAGCTCGCCCCGGAGGCTGCCGAGGTGGATGTTCGCGACCGCGCCGGGGATGTCCTCGAGCGGCAGCCCCAGCAGATGGTAGGCGCCGATGGCCGCCATGGCGTTCAAAAGATGATGGTGGGGCGCGAAATTAAACCAGAGCTCGACCTCACTGCCGCAACAGGAGATGACCGCGTGCAGCCGGCCGCCCCCGGTGTGCTCGTGGAAGACCGGATGGATGTCCGCCAGCTCGTCGAAACCGAAAGTTATCCGGCGCAGGTCGAGTCCCTCGAGATGCGGCGCCAGCAGCGCTTCCCCGAAGGGAACGACCAGCCCGCCGCCTGAAGGCAGCCCCTGGGCTATCTCGGCCTTGCCGCGGGCGATGTTCTCCAGGCTGCCGGCATATTCGAGGTGCGCCGGGCCGACGTTGGTGATGACGGCAACATCGGGAGCGGCGATCCGGCAGAGCTCGCTGATGTCGCCGGCGGACTGCATGCCCATCTCCACGACGATGACCTCGGTGCCTTCGGCGGCCGACAGCAGCGTCAGCGGCACGCCGACCTCGTTGTTGAAACTGGCGCGGCTGGCGACGAAATCAAGCTTCGGCGAAAGCAGGCCCGAGAGCATGTCCTTGGTGGAAGTCTTGCCGGTGCTGCCGGTGATGGCGACCACGGTGGCGCCGCTGCGCCTGGCTACCAGTGAAGCGACGCCTTTCAGGGCCTCGCCGGAGTCGTCCACGGCGATGACGACGGGTGAAAGTCCGGCGCCGTTGCCGTTCGCGGCGCTGCCATTGCCGTTGCCGTTCGCGGCCAGCATCGCCGCGGCCCTCGCGGCCGCTTCCCGCGCCGCCAGCACGCCGCTGGCGCCCCCGGCGAGCGCCTCGGCAACAAACTCGCCGCCGTCAAAATTCTCGCCCCGCAGGGCCACAAACAGCTTGCCCGCCAGATCTGCCCGCGTATCTGTCGAAATATCAACCACCGCGGAGTCGGCGTCGCCGGCCAGAAGTTCGCCGGCGCAGGCGTCGCAGATCTCTTGTGCCGTGAGCGTAATCAATTCTTCAACTTGTACAGGAATGGAACCCGACATCCTCTCCGTGATCAGTGTATGGTCTCTGGCCGCGCCGGCCTTTTTCCCGCCAGACCGGCGCTCATCCTGAATTTTCTCCTGCCCGGTCAGGGCAGGCAATAACCGCAGACCGGCGTGGCCGACGTCCTCATCCCCATCTGCTCGGCGGCGCCGGCGCCGTGCTTGGCCGAAAGCGGGATACGGGTCACGGTCGTGCTCAGGGAACCCGCGGCGGACCCGGTGGCGCCGCTCTCAACGGACCCGGTGGCGCCGCTTAAGGGGACGGACCAAAAAAATAGCGTCCGTAACGGAGCGCCTGGATTATGTTTTCGGGGATGATAGACCGCGGTGGCCAGCAGACCGTCGAGAAGGGTGAAGTAGAATTCCGCCTTCATCGGGACAACATTGTATAAGAAATTGCGCTTTTTGAACACCCCGGCATTCCCGTCCGCCGGGGAGACGCGGCGCCACAGCTGTTGCGGGCGCCCGGCGTCATGGCGCAATCTCCAATTTTTGCAGGGCAAACTGGGTTATTTTCTGGAAAGCCGGCGCCGCCACGGTCGAGCCGCCGCCGAACGGGTGCGGCTCGTCGACCATCACCATGACCACCAGCTGCGGATCCGCCGCCGGCACCATGCCGATGAAGGTGCCGATGTAATTTTCCTCGGAGTATCCCGAACCGTCGGGAAGCGGTTTCTGCGCCGTTCCGGTCTTGCCGGCGACATGATAGCCGTCGATCTGGGCCAGCGGCGCGCCGCCGTCCTCGACCACCTGCTGCAGATAGGTACGGAGCTGCAGAGCCGTCTTCTCGCTGGTGACCGGGTGGCTTTCCGCCGGCCCCACCGGCTGGCCGCCGACGGCCTTGACCAGGTGCGGCTTCACGGCCACGCCGTTGTTGGCGATGGTCGCGTAGGCTTCGGCCATCTGGATACCCGTAACCGAGATTCCCTGGCCGATGGGAACGTTGCCGATGGTCGAATCCGACCAGTCCTTGGGCGACGAGACTATGCCGGTCGCCTCTCCGGGGAAGTCGATCCCCGTGGGCGCGCCGAAGCCGAATCTCAAAATCCAGTCGTAAAGTTTCTGGTCGCCGGTGCGCATGCCGACGGTGACCGCGCCTACGTTGCTCGAGTGCGTCAGGATCTGGCCGAGATCCCAGTCGACGGGGCCGCGGTCGACCGCGTCCTTGATAGTGAAACCGCCCAGCTCGAGCGCCGGCGGCAGATGATAGGTCTGGCCGGGGGCCACGGCGTGCTCCTCCAGGCCCGCAGACACGGTCACCGATTTGAACACGGAACCAGGCTCGTAGTTGTCCGTGACCGCGCGATTGCGCCGCTGCTCGTCGCTCAGCTGGCTGAAGTTGTTGGCGTCGACCGTGGGCGCGTCGGCCATGGCGTAGATCTCACCGGTCTTGGGGTCCATGATGATGCACTCCGCACCCTTGGCGGACCATTGCTTGACCGTATCGGTGAGGATTTTCTCCGCCTCGAACTGCAGCGACTGGTCGATGGTCAGGGTCACGTCCTGGCCGCGCGTGCCCTCCACCAGACTGAGCGTCTCGATCTGCTTCCCGGAAGGATCGAAGACGATCTTCTGGCTGCCGCCGGTGCCGGAGAGGACGCCGTCCATCTGCAGCTCCATTCCCGCCAGGCCCTGATTGTCGACGCCGGCGTAGCCCACTACCTGGGCCGCCACCTGCTTCTGGGGATAGACCCGCTTCTCTTCGGAGCTGATCCAGAGGCCGGTGATCTTGGCGTCGTCGATGGTCTGGGCCACGGCGGGATCGATCTTGCGCGCCAGGATGACCGAGCTCGACTGCGACCGGTCTGATATTTTTTCCAGGATCGCCGAGCTATCGACCTTGAGCAGCGGCGCCAGGAACTGCGCCGTCTTCAACGGGTCATCGATGTAATAGGGATCGGCGGTGATGGTCTTGGCTTCCTCGCCGACGGCCAGCTCGCGGCCGTTACGGTCGAAGATGGTGCCGCGGCGGGCGGGGTACTGAAATTCCTTGACCTGTTGCTCGCTGGCCTGGGCGGAGAGCTCGTCGGCCCTGACCGTCTGCAGGAAGACGGTCTTGGCGATGACGGCGGCGAAGACGAGCAGAAAGATTAAGAGGGTTAAGCGGATGCGCCTGTTGGGATCGGCGAGCACCGGCACCTAGGGCGCTGCCCTCCCGGCGCTGCCCGCGCCCAGAGGGTCGAGGTCGGCATAGCTCTTCTGTGCGCCGTCGGGGTTGATGTAGACGTACTGCACCTTGCCGGCCGGCACCATCCCCAGGGTCTTGGTAGCGATCTGCTCGACACGCTCGGGAGAGCGCAGGGTCGCTATGTCACTTGACAATTGTGCGTTTTGTGATGAAAGTTCGTTCTTCTGGGCGATGAGGTCGTTGAATTCAAGGTTTTTCTTGAGCATGCCCACGTGCACCGCTACCAGGCCGAGCAGGCAGACGGCGACAGCCGTGAGCCAGATGCCCACGTGGGCGGCGCCGCCCTCGGGCACGTGCACGCGGCTCGAGTGCGTTCGCGTCGACGGCCTCCTTGCCGGCCGCGAGTCGCGCTCGAACTTGCGCGTTATCTCGGTGAATCCCCAGTCTTTTTCCGCTGTTCTTGCCATTTACCCCTCTAGCTCTCCAGTTTTTCCGCCACCCGCAGCTTTGCCGACTGCGCGCGGGGATTGTCGGCGATCTCTTCCTCCGAAGGCGCGATCGGCCGCTTGGTGATGACACGAATCTCCGCCTGGGCCTTGCAGACGCACTGCGGCAGGTCCGGCGGGCATTTGCACTTGCCCACGCGGGCGGCGAAGAACTGCTTGACGATGCGGTCTTCCAGCGAGTGGAAACTGATGACCGCGAGCCTGCCGCCCGGCGACAGCAGCGACAGGGCGTTCTCGAGGCCGCGCTCGAGCGCGGCCAGCTCGTCGTTGACGGCGATGCGGAGCGCCTGGAACACGCGCCGAGCCGGATGGCCGGCGCCGAAACGGGCCGGCGTCGGGATCGCGGCCTTGATCGCGTCCACCAGTTGCAGGGTGGTCTCAAAAGGTTTTTTCTCGCGCTCGTTGCAGATGCGCCTGGCGATCTGCCGCGCGTAGCGTTCCTCGCCGTAAGTCTGGAAGATGCGAGCCAGCTCGGCGTTGGGAAGCTCATTGACCATCTGCCGTGCCGTGGTACCGCGCCCCGGATCCATGCGCATGTCCAGCGGCGCGTTGTAACTGTAAGAGAAGCCGCGCTCCGGCCGGTCCAGCTGCATCGAGGAGACGCCCAGGTCGAGATAGATAAGATCGGCCTCGAAGCCGTTCTGGTTCAGGTCCTCGAGGGCGTCGGCGAAATTTCCATGGATGAAGCGGCAGCGGAACGGCTGGTACTGCGAGAACAGGTCGAAATAGCGCTTGGCGACGGGATCACGGTCGACGCCGATGAAGACGGCGTCCCGGCCCAGCTCGCGAGCAACCTTGCGGGCGTGGCCGCCGGCCCCGAAAGTGCAATCGATGATGGTGTCATCCGCTTGCGGCGCGAGCAGGTTGACCAGCTCGTCCGCCAGCACCGGCATGTGCGCGGCGCCGTTTGATGGCATTCCCTGTATGCTGTCATTCAACTGCATACTCCCCTTCTCCCTTTACGGGGGAAAGCGCGGCGAAGCGGCCTGTTACTGCCCCGCCCTTTCCCGTTCTTTGGAATCTTCCTCGTACTGCTCCCACTGCTTGACGGACCAGACTTCGAAGCAGCTGCCCATTCCGGTGAAGACCACCTCCTTGCCGATCTCCGCCCAGGTCAGGTGCGCGACGCCGAGCCCGATGCGTCCCTGCTTGTCGATGTCACAATGTGCCGCTCCGCTCAAAATCTTTCTCATCTTGTCGCGGGCGGCGCGGCTCTCCATCGGATCCAGCGCCGAGATCTTCTCTTCCCTGAGCTTCTGCCATTCGTCCAGGGGATAGACGACGAGGCAGCCATCGAAGCCCTTGGTCACGATCACCTTGCCGTCATCGAGCTGCGAACGGAACTTTGCAGGAATAGCGACCCTGTTCTTCGAATCTAATGTATGTGAATGTTGTCCTAAAAAATCGTATTCCGGCATGACCGCCCCATAAATTTCCTGACTGCCACATAAATTTTCCCCACTTTATACCACTTTTCCCCACGGAACAAGCTTTTCATGCAACTTTTCCTAGGGATTCCCCCTATATTTTTGTATAAATATCACTTGATTACGCAGATTACGTTGCAGAACGGGCCTAAATACGGCCCAGTTGCGAAAATCGCCTAATTTGCGGGATTGGGGGCGCCGCCTGAAAGCGCTTGAATATCAGGGATAATTCCGGGGGTGAAAAGTGGGGAAAATCCGGACGGAGCTATTGGGCTGCTAGATGCTTGCCGCCAACGGCTTCGAGCTACGGAAGCGCCGGAGCGTTGCCGGCCGACGAAGGATTGTCCTGCTCGGATATCAGCTGCTTGGCCACGTGGGCATATCTGGTTGAGGGATCGATGTCGTATGCCTGCTGCCAGTTCTTCTTGGCGTCGTCGGGCTTACCGGTCTGGGCATAGATCGAACCGATGTAAAGCAGGATCTCCTGATCCTTGGGATTGATCGCCAGCCCCTTCTGCAGATCGCGCAGGGCCACATCCACCATTCCCAGAGCAAACTCGGAGTCGCCCAGCCGCGCGTAGAAAATGGAATCGTTCGGGTTGATGGCCACGGCCTTCAGATACATGTCGTTGGCGTCCGCATACCGGCCCGACTGCATGTAGACGTCGCCGAGCCCGGCCAGCGCCGCGGTGTCGCTGGGGTTGGCCTTGATCAGGTCCTGGAAGGCTTCGATCTGGGGAGTGTAATCGACCGGCTCGCTCTGCCGGGCGGTCGTGTCGACGCCGGCGTGAGGGTCGGAGCTGTCATTGCCGCGGAAGATAAATATGGGGAGCGCTAACGCGAGCAGCACCACGACGGCAGCCGCGATAATCGCCCAGTAATAGGATTTGAACTTCAAGAACGTACCTCCGGGGAGAATCAGCTCATATTATAACTTATTCTGCGGGAAAAGCGGCATCGATCCTTGGCGTTATCCCTGCACCAGATTAAGCCACAGCTCCAGCAGCCTGTCGCCATAGAACAGGGCGATGATCGCGCCGATCGACAGGAAGGGACCGAAGGGAACCTTGCTTTTGCGGCCGCGCTGTCCCGAGGCCATCAGATAGATGCCCGTGACGGCGCCGATCAGGAACCCCAGGAATAGCCCCGGCATGATCGCCGTCCCCAGGAAGAACCCCAGCATGCCGGCGAGCTTGACGTCCCCCATGCCCATGCCGCCGGGATAGAGCATTGCCACGGCGAAGAAGAAGCCCGCGGCCCCCAGGCCGGAAACGAGGAACACCCACCAGTCGCCCGGCGAGATGGCGATATTGGCGGCCAGGCCGATCACGGCCACCGGCAACACGATGACATTGGGGATGATGTAGTGGTCGAGGTCGATGAAGAAGATCGCCACCAGCGCCGAGACCAGCAGGAGCGCCGGCAGCAGCGGCCAGTCGAGGCCGAACTGGATACCCGCCACAACCCACAGCACCGCCGTCAGCAGCTCGACGGTGGGGTAGCGCGGCGCGATCGGCAGTCCGCAGTTGCGGCACTGCCCGTGCAGGAGTATGTAGCTCACCAGCGGGATGTTGTCGTACCACTTGACAGGTTGCTCACATCTGGGGCAGTGGGATCCCGGCGAGACGATCGACAACTGGCGCGGCAGCCGGTAGATGACCACGTTGAGGAAGCTGCCGATGATGGCGCCGGTGACAAACAGTATTATTAGAAATGGAAGCATAGGGATTCCGCTAGATTATATAGATACGGATCAGGGCCCGCTCTGCATTCGTGCCGGGGCCTGCTCTGCATTCGTGCCGGGGCCCGCTCTGCATCGCCTTCTGCGGTTCAGTTAGCGTGTTCCAGCACGACTATTTTCGGGCCGGCCGGGAGGTTTTCCTTTTCGAGCCCGATCTCGCTGGTCCCCGGATGCTCGACGCCGGCCTTGCCCTCCAGGAATTTGCCGACGCCTTCGATCTCAAACAGGCACTTGTCATTGCGGTAGTGCATTGGCAGGGTCACCGGCGGCGCCAGCCGCTCCCAGATGCGCGTCGCCGCCGCGGCGTCAATAGTAAAGAAACCGCCGACGGGGATGAGCAGCACATCGATGGAACCGATTGCTTTGGCCTGCTCTTCGGAAAGCTCGTGCCCGAGGTCGCCCAGATGACAGATGCTAAGGCCGTCCGTCCCGATGATGAAGACGACGTCGCTGCCGCGCCTGCTTCCTTCCTGGGAATCGTGGAACATCGGCAGCCCGCGGATGCTGAAACCCGCCGCCTCCACCTGCTCCGTTGCTTCCCTCAGGATGATCGGCGAGCCCTGGACCGCCTCGACGTTACCGTGGTCGGCGTGCCCGTGGCTGACGGTGACCACGTCCGGAGCCAGCCCCGGCGTTTCTTCCAGCGGCGCGTACAGCAGCCTGCCGGGATAGTCTCTGGAGTCATAGGGATCGGTCAGCAGGCTGGCGCCGGAAGCAGCGGTTACAAGAAAACAGCTGTGTCCCAGCCACTTGATCTTCATTGGGTTCCCTTCCTAAAGCGCATCAGGCTAACTTAAAGCTCGTCTGGCAACTCCAAAGCTCGCCGGGCAATTCTAAAGCTCGTCGGGCAATTCCTGCAGCTCTTGCAATGAAAACACCGGCCCGTCGGTGCAGACATATTTGGGGCCGAGGTTGCAGCGGCCGCAGATGCCGATGCCGCATTTCATTCGCCGCTCAAGCGTAGTATAAATCTGTTCTTCCCGGAAACCCATTTTGCTCAAACTCTGCAGCGTGAACCTGATCATTATTGGCGGGCCGCAAGTGACGGCGACCGAGTTTTCGGGGGAAGGCCCCCGCTCCTCGAGCACGGTGGGCACCAGGCCGACGCAGCCGTCCCAGCCCTCGCAGGCGCTGTCGATCGTGGCGGTGAAATCGAGGCCGGAGCGCTGCTGCCAGTCGGCGCGGCCGGACCCGTAGCAGAGATCCGCGGGCGTGCGGGCGCCGTAGACCAGGGTCAGATCGCCGTAATCGCCGCGGTTATCGAGCAGGTGAAACAGCAGGGACCGCAGCGGCGCCATGCCGATGCCGCCGGCTACCAGCACGATGTTCTTTCCCTTCCATTCCCCGGTGGGAAAGCCGCAGCCCATGGGCGCGCGCACGGCGGTGCGGTCGCCCGCGGCCAGCTCGTGGATGGCGCCGGTGACGACTCCGGCCTTCATGACCGAGAACTCAAAGCTTCCCGAAGCCGACGGCGCCGAGGAGAT
>JAJZQT010000093.1 GCA_021803005.1 Actinomycetes bacterium | reverse complement strand
GCTGAAACAGCCGGCCTGTTCACGTATGAAGCGGTGCTGTTTGATACCTGCTGAGTTATACCCGTAGAAAGATCCTTCATTTTAACCTGCGTATTCGCAGGCCAGACTACAATGTTACCATCGATTTTTGGAGCGCCGACATCACCCGGACTTATCATGCTCTCAACCCGTGCATCAATGTCATAAAGTCTTTCTCCCGGATTGTTTTGCGTATTACCTGTGTCAGCCCATACAAGCTTGCTGCCGCTTATTGACGGAGTCGCTTGCCATAGATAGCTGCCATCATTTGTTATCTGTCGTGTCTCACCTGTGACGACATTTTTGAGGAAAAGGTCGTTGGTCTGCGGTGTGGAGTACTTGTTCTCGACCCATGTCACCCAATCACCGCTTATGGCAGGCTGCTCATCTGAAAAGGGACTACTAGCAACAATTGAGTCTGATCCGGATGCAAGATCATAAATGTGAATACCGCCATTTCCCGGAACGGTGCTCGTCCAGACTATCCGGCTACCTGAAACTTTAGGATCCGGACTATTTCCGTAACCATTGTTGTTGCTTATGGGCAGAATCTGGTCACAGGAAGGAGCCCCTGGGCAACCGTTTCCCAGATACATGAAATGGATCCGAAAAACATAGGCCCAGCTGCTGTCATATTCAGCTTGTTCCCAAACGACCAGATTGCCACTGATATCGGGCATATTCTGGCCGTGGCCTTCAAAAAGTCCTTGCTCTGGAGAATTAGGCAGAGTTAAGTCCTTATAATAAACCCGTGAATAAGAATGTCCTTGAGAGTCTGGTCTTGTATCTTCCCAGACTGCTAAATTTCGACTGATAGCAGGCCATGATTCAGAACCGGGATTTGAAAGTGCAACGGGACTGTCGGAGCCAAAGACCCATTGGTCGCCAGGATTGGGAATCGATTCGGCAAGCGCAGAATAAGCACCATACAAGTTCACAAAAATGAGAACGAAAAGAGAAATCATGCAAAACAAAAGGCGACGAGTGCCGCCGCCAGAAATGAAGCAATAATTTGCGGCAGTAGATGCTCTCACAAATCCTCCTGAGTCTATGAAGAGAATTATGAAACGGCGAGCCTACCTACTCTTTCTTCGCCGTGGAACGAATTTATCAGAGGTAATCTATCTAGTCAACATAATCTTTCAATAGATGTCAATCATACTTTGGTTGTATTTTTTCGTCTCTGGAGGATGATTTTCCGAATACTTCCTTACTCGCCTTCCGCTTCACTTCTGTTGAACCGGTTCATCGCCGCCTCGATGCCGCCGGCGATGATCGCCTCGGCGCAGGCGGCGGCGGTGCCCATGATCGCGGACACGTCTTCTTCCGGTTCGTCAAAGGGGGTGAGCACCCATTCGCGGGGATCTTCGTCGGAGTCCTGCGGCCGGCCGATGCCGATGCGCACCCGGCAGAAGGCGTCGGAGCCGAGCTGCTTGATGATGCTCCCCACGCCGTTGTGGCCCCCGTGGCCTCCGCCCTGTTTGGCGCGCACGGTGCCGAAGGGGAAGTCCATGTCGTCATGGATGACGATGATGCGCTCGGTGGGGATGTGTTTGCGCCTCGCGGCCAGGGCGACGGCGTCGCCCGAGGAGTTCATATAGGTCTGCGGCATCAGGATTCCGACCTGGCTGCCGCCGATCTCGCCCTCGACCCAGCGGCCCTCGTAGCGCCGCCGCGGCCGTTTCAGGCCGTGGTCGTGGATCAGCCGCATGGCGGCCATGAAGCCGGCGTTATGCCGCGATAGCCGGTATTCGTCGCCCGGATTGCCCAGGCCGGCGATCATGTAATCGACTCCGGATGCCCTCCGTATCAGAGCCAGGACAACCTCCGAGCGGATTCCGCGGATGGCATTGCTGCCGGCGTCTTATCCCTCGCCGCCGCCTTCGCCCTCGGCGGCTTTCTCTTCGCCGGCGGCAGCGGCCTCGCCCTCGGCTGCGGCCTCGGCGCCTTCCTCGAGCTCTTCAGCCGGCACTTCCTCGACCACGAGTTTCGGAGCCATGACGCCGGCGACGTGCGCATCGGGATCGTCAAGGATCTCGACGCCTTCCGGGGCCGTGACGTCGCTCACCCTGACCGAATCGCCGATGTTGAGCGCGGCTACGTCGACCTCGACCTGTGAAGGCATGACCGTGGGCAGGCAGCGGATGTGCAGCTCACGCAGGCCGTGATCGAGGATGCCGCCGTCGCGGACGCCCTGCGCCGTGCCGGTCAGCTCGATTTGCACCGTGGATTCGATCGGCTGGTCCATGCGGACCTCCAGGAAGTCCACGTGCAGCAGGCTGCCGCTGCGGGGGTCGTTCTGATGTTCCTTGAGGATGGCCGAATGCGCCTTGTCCTGCCCTTCAAACGTCAGCTCCAGGAGCACGTTGCCGCGCTCGCGGCCGAGCGCGTGCTTGAGCGCCTTGGCCTCGACCGACAGAGGCGTGCCCTCGCTGCCGCCGCCGTAGAGCACTCCGGGGATCCAGCCCTGGTTGCGCAGGCGCCGTGACTCGGGGCTGCCGAAGTTGTCGCGCTCCTTTACTTTTACTGAAACTTTCTTCATCTCTAATTCACTCCAGACTTCATCTCGTTGGCTGAAAAATCTTTTTTCCGGATCTTGGGCATCAGGCGCCCTTTGCGAAAGCCGCCCGCTAGAACAGCTGGTCGTTGCCCTCGAACAATCTGCTCACCGACTCGTCCCTGAAGACGCTCTGGATCGTGTCGGCCAGGGTCGTGGCGATTGACAGAACCTTTATTTTGCTGGTCTTTTTGTCAGGATTCAAGGGCAGCGTGTCGGTCACCACCACTTCCTTGATGATCGACTCCTCGAGCCGCTCGTAGGCCGGGCCGGAAAGGACCGCGTGCGTGGCCGCCACGTGCACCTCGCGCGCGCCCATGTCGATCAGCTTCTGGGCGCCGGCGGTTATGGTGCCGGCGGTGTCGATCATGTCGTCGACCATGATCGCAACCTTGCCGTTGACGTCGCCGATGACCTCCATGATCTCGGCGACGTTGTGCTGCGGCCGGGTCTTGTTGAGGATGGCCAGGTCGACGTTGCCGAGGTTGTCGGCGAACTTCTTGGCCCGCTTGGAGCCGCCGACGTCCGGCGACACCACGACCAGCTCTTCCTCGGGAATCTGCATCATCCGGTAGTGGCCGGCGAGTATAGACAAAGCTGTCATGTGGTCAACGGGAATGTCGAAGAAGCCCTGGACCTGTCCCTGGTGGAGATCCATGGTGAGCACGCGGTCGGCGCCCGCCACCTGCACCAGGTCGGCCATCAGTTTGGCGCTGATGGGCTCGCGGCCGGCGCTCTTCTTGTCCTGGCGGCAGTAGCCCAGCCAGGGCATGACCACGGTGATGCGCCGGGCCGACGCCAGCCGGGCCGCCTGGATCATGATCAGCAGCTCCACCAGGTTGTCGTTGACCGGTTGACATGTTGACTGAATCAAAAAGATGTCGCTGCCGCGGATGTTCTCGCGGTAGCGCACGTAGATCTCACCGTTGCTGAAAGTCTTGGTCTCGATATCGCCCAGCTTGATCTGCAGCTGCTCGGCGATCTTGTGGCAGAGGTCCGGGTTGCTGCGGCCGCAGAATAACATCAGCCGCTTCGCGCCCTGTGCCATGATGCTGCTGGGGATCATCTCATCTCCTCGTGAAGTCCGGATGCCGTCAAAATTTATTCCTCTCCCTTGTCCTTGACGTTCTTCTTCTTCGCGTACCCCTCAATGTTCTTCTGGCGGGCCCGGGCGATACCCAGGCCGCCCGCAGGCACATCCCCGGTGATGACCGAGCCTGCCCCGGTCATGGCGCCCTCGCCGATCTCGACCGGGGCCACGAAGACCGTGTCCGCGCCGGTGTTGACATCGTTGCCGATCACGGTCCGGTGCTTGTTGACACCGTCGTAATTGGCGGTGATGTTGCCGGCGGCGATGTTGGTGCCGGCGCCGATCTCGGCGTCACCGATATAGCTCAGGTGCGGCACCTTGGACTGCTCGCCCACGGTGCTGTTCTTGATCTCGACGAAGGTCCCGGCCTTGGCGCCGGCTTCCAGCCGCGCCCCCGGGCGCAGATAGGCGAAAGGCCCGACGCTGCAGCCGGCGGCGATCTCGGAGCCGCTCACATGCGACGAGACGATCATGCAGCCGTCATCCACCGAGCTGTCGATGAGCGTCGTCGAAGGCCCCACCACGCAGTCTTCCCCGACGGTGGTTTCGCCCGCCAGCACCGTCATCGGCTCGAGCACCGTGTCGCGGCCGATCCTGACGCCGCCGTCGACGTAAGTGGTGCCCGGATCCCTGACGGTGACGCCGCCCTGCATGTGGCGCTCCAGTATCCGCTGCCGCATGATGCCGTCGGCCTTGGCCAGGTCCAGGCGCGAGTTCACGCCCAGCACCACCGATTCATCCTCAACCGGGTGCGCCAGGACCACCTGCCTCTGTCCCGCCAGGATGCCGATGACGTCGGTCAGGTACATCTCGCCCTGCACGTTGTCGCTGCCGACCTGCGACAGCGAGTCCCAGAGAGCCGGCGCCTCGAAAACATAAACGCCGGCGTTGACCTCACAAATCTTTTGTTCCTCTTCGCCGGCGTCGCGGTGCTCGACGATGTGCGTGACCCGGCCGTCGGCGTCGCGGCAGACCCGCCCGTAATGAGAGGGATCTTCGAGCTCTACCGTCATCAGCGTGCAGGAAGGCGCCTTGTCAGAGTGCACCTTCAGCAGTTCCCCAAGCTCATCCCCGGTGACCATGGGGGTGTCGCCATACATGACCAGGATATCGCCCTCGAATCCTTCCAGGGCATCCTTCGCCGCCAGAACCGCATCGCCGGTGCCGAGCTGCTTCGCCTGTATGACCACTTCCGTGGACTGCGGCAGCACCTGGTGCACCGCTTCCACGCCTTCGCCTAAAACCACTAGCACCCTGTCAGGCTTTACCGCCGCGACCGCCTCGCTGACCCAGGCGATCATGGGCTTGCCGCAGACCTCGTGCAGCACCTTCGGGGTCTTCGACTTCATGCGCGTGCCTAACCCGGCCGCAAGCAAGATCGCGGCCAGTTTTCGTCTCGGTTCTTCTTCTGAGGCAAACTGCATGGG
>JAJZQT010000092.1:1833-5135 GCA_021803005.1 Actinomycetes bacterium | reverse complement strand
TCCATTCTCCTACCTCTCCTTAATTCGGCCCCGTCCTACCGGGGTCTGGAAATGAAACCCCTGAGGGTTTCCCACCAATATATTGCCGGATCTGTCCGGCAGCTAAACAGTCCCCCGAGACTGATATTGCCTTTGTCTCTTGTTGCCCGCCGTCTCCTTGCATAAACAAACCCCCCCATTCGAGTCAGCTTAGAAGTTCCACCACCTGGTCAAGTATGCGCTCGGCGCATTCCCGCTTGGTGGTCTTCCCCACAAATATATCATCACGTCCGGGCGCCATGATTGTAATTTCATTGAGATTGGATTCAAATCCGATGTCGGCCCGGGAGATGTCATTGAAGACAATCATACCGAGGCCCTTCTCATGAAGTTTGCTCCTTGCCCGTTCGCGGTTATCTTCGCCATATTCGGCGGAAAATCCTACTTTTAGCCCGCCATTTCCGTTCCCCTGCAGCTGAGACACAATATCACTGGTTGGCACAAGCTGCAAGTCATTTTTCCCCTCACGCTCAAGCTTTCCCGTTGTATCTCCTGCCGAAACTTTATAGTCGGAAACGGCTGCCGTCATAAACAAAACATCACAACGCTTAAACTCGCGCTCAACTGCCTTTTGCAGATCTGAAGCAGACGTGACGTCAATATATTTAATGCCCGGGTTGCGGGCAATGCTGCAGTTTGCAGCGATAACAGTGACCTCTGCGCCGCGGACGAGCGCCGCGTCAGCCATGGCGAAACCCATGCGGCCGCTGGAACGGTTTGTGATGTATCTCACTGAGTCAAGCGGTTCCCTGGTGCCACCGGCGGTGACGAGGACGCGGACTCCTTCAAGGTCGACCTTGTTGATAACATCAGTTGACATTGCGGAGGACAGTAATTTTTCCGCCCGCACGGCGATATCGGACGGCTCAGCCATGCGGCCGGCGCCTTCCTCGCCGCAGGCCAGCTCGCCAGCGCCCGGATCGATGATGACGACGCCGCGCCGCCGCAGCGTTGCAAGATTTTCCTGCACGGCCGGGTGATTCCACATGCGCGTGTTCATGGCGGGGCAGATGACGACCGGGGCTTCGCAGGCCAGATAGGTTGAAAGCAGGAGGTTGTCGGCAATACCGGCGGCCAGCTTGCCGATCGTATCCGCTGTCGCCGGAGCAATCAGCATGAGGTCAGAGCCGGCCAGCTCGATGTGGCTTATAGCCCCGGCTGACGCATCGAACTGATCGAGAGCGACCGGGTGGCCGCTCAACGCCTGGAAGGACATCTCGCCCACGAACCTGCGGCTTGACGGTGTCTGCACTACCCGGACGTCATGACCGGCGCGCACGAGCAGGCGCAACAGCTCGACCGCCTTGTAAGCGGCAATGCTGCCGGTTACTCCAAGAGTGATTCTTTTGCCTGTGTTCTTCATGGCAAGGAACAGACCGTTCTGAAGAGGGTCTGGGACGACCGCCGCGTTAAGGGAAGCCTAGACGCGGTAGCGGTAGGAGATGTGCCCCTCCGCGATTTCCTCAAGAGCAATCGTGAGAATGTTGCGGCTGCGCGTGTCGAGCAGCGGCGGCGGAATGTCGTCGATGCTGCCTTCCTCGCGGTTGCGGTAATAGTTGTTGATCTGCCGCGCGCGTTTGGCCGCGATGGTGACCAGAGCATACTTGGAATCGACTTTCTCCAAGAGCGTGTCTATCCTGGGTTTGTTCAACTCTTCCTCCCTGAAATCTCGGCCCGGCTGGACTTGATGAATTGTTCGAGCTCATCGGCCGCTTGACTGACGGTTTGATTGACTACAATGTAGTCAAATTCCTTCTGAGACGCAAGTTCCTCCCCGGCGCGCTCGAGGCGCACATTTCTTTCGGCGTCGGCTTCGGTGTTCCTGCCGGCCAGCCGGGCGCGCAATTCCTCGATGGAAGGCGGCGCGATAAAGATCAAAACCGCCTCCGGCATCTGCCTGCGAATGTTGCGGGCGCCCTCCAGCTCGATCTCAAGGATGACGTCCTGGCCCGATTCCAGCCGCCGGACGACCTCGCTCTTCAAGGTTCCATAACGGTTGTTGCCGTAGCTGACGTATTCGAGGAAGTCTCCCGCCTTTACACGTTCTTCAAACTCCCCGGGAGTCAGGAAATAGTACTCGCGGCCTTCCTTCTCTTCGGCGCGGCGGGGGCGGGTGGTTGCGGATCTTGAGAGGACGGTGTGCTGGAGGCGCGGCAGGACTTCGCCGATCAGTGTTCCCTTGCCGACGCCGGAGGGCCCGGAGATTACCAGGAGCCGGCCGCGGTCACGGAGTTCCCCCGGATCTTCGCACCTACGGGCGAAAAAAAGTCACCAGCTCCCGGCGCTGCCGTTCGGAGAGGCCGCCCACGGTCTTGTTGGGACTGATGCGGCAGTGGTTCAGGACCTTGGTGGATTTCACTTTGCCACAATTAGGGACGGCTAGCAAAACATCAACGACCTTAGCGGTCTTGATGAATTCGGGCGGTTCCGCCAGGATCTCATCGATCTTCTTATGGCCCCGTTTTAAGTCCTTCTTGAGGCGCGCGCGCCTGGAGCGAATATCATTCGCCCGCCTGAGCGCGTCGAGGCGCTGCTCAAGAGTCCTTACCGGGGTGGCGGATGTCGGTTCGGAAGGAGACATCAACGGCTATTATATGAATTTGGAGGCTCGATTTGCAAGAAGCAACTAGCGTCCACCTATATATCAAAATCACGCCCTGCGCGGGTAAATTCCCTTTTCGTATGATATCGTAGCAGGCGCGAAGGTCATTAAAGCAGCCAAGAAAACGAGAAAGGACGGGTATGCGAAAAAAAATGGTGGCAACTTTTATCGCGGTCGCCTTTGGCCTGGCGGCCCTTTTGATCATGAGCGGGTGCGGAGGCGACGACAGCAGCTCGCAGCAGCCGCAGATGTCGGGACTTCCGGGAAGCAATACCGGGGACACACTCGACAAGAGGATCGAACAGTTGAAGCAGATGGAGATGACCGTCGAGATGATCGATGACGGCCAGAGCGTGGGCAAGTGGTCGCAGAAAGCCGGCAGCTGGCGCTGGGACGATCCCACCGACAAGACTTCCTATACGATCTATAACAACCAGAAGAAAAAGACCTGGATTGTCAATGGCGGCTCCGCCACCGAGACCAGCGGCAATTCCGAGGCCATGGTCGCGGGTTACAATCCGGCGATGATCATGGGTGTCTATTCGATGATGCCCCGCACCGGCGGCTCGGACAACAACTGGGAGTTCAGCATCCCCGGCGCCGGCAAGCTGACCATGGAGATGAACGGGCCCAACGGACTGCCGACCAAGATGACCGAAGA
>JAJZQT010000092.1:0-1733 GCA_021803005.1 Actinomycetes bacterium | reverse complement strand
CCCCAGCGCCCGGCTCACCATATAGACCGCGCGCAACGCCACCGGCTTGATGGCCGGCCCCGAGAGGCCCCCGGTCGTATGTCCCAGCACCGGCTTCAGGGTCCAGGGGTCGAGCGCCATGCCGTGCACGGTGTTGATCACGGAAATACAGTCGGCGCCCCCGGCGGCGGCGGACTGGGCCAGCTGCACGATGTCGGTGACGTTGGGGGTTAGTTTGACAATAAGGAATTTTGTGGTCTTTTGCCGCGCCAGCGAGGTGGCGCGCGCCGTGCGGTCGGGGTCGCATCCGAGCGCGCGGCCGTCCAGCTCGACGTTGGGACAGGAGACATTCAGCTCGATCGCCGCGACTTCGCTACAGCCTTCGAGCATCTCCACAGCCCGGCCGTAGCCGGAGGTCGTTTCGGCGGCGACGCTGGCGATGACCGGCACCGGCAGCTGCGAAAGCCGCGGCAGGTCCTCCTCGATAAAGCTCTCGATCCCCTTGTTGGCGAGCCCGATGGAATTGAGCAGGCCGGCCGCCGATTCATACAGGCGCGGCGGCAGGTTGCCGGTCCTGGGCTCGAGGGTGACGGTCTTGGGAACGTAGGCGGCAAAGGGAAAATCGCTGAAGAGGTCGGCTTCCAGGACGTTATCGGCCGCTAGCACGTCGAAGGTTCCCGAGGCGTTGATGAGGGGATGCCTGAGCTCCAGGGGGCCAAGTTTTGTCGTCAGATCGGTCATGCGGATTCCTTAACGGCTGTGGATGGCCCTACCATGCGATCTCCCCGGCGGCGAAGACCGGCCCCTCGCTGCAGACCCGCCGGTAACCGCTGGTGGTGTTGATGACGCATCCCTGGCAGGCGCCGACGCCGCAGGCCATATGGGCGGCCACGGACAGCTGGGCCGGCGCGCCGCAGTCGCGGGCAACCCGGGTGACGGCGGCCAGCATGGGGTCGGGCCCGCAGGCGAAGATCTCGGCGCCTTCCTGGCCGCTGCTGTCCGCGCCTTCCCCTCGCGGGCCGGAACCCATCTCCGCCAGGCATCCCGGCAGCGGCTCGCTGATGAGCCCCTGTTTTCCCATTGACCCATCCTCAGTAAAAATGTCAACTTCCACATCGCGGAAGAGCTTGCCGGCGACCGCCTGGCCCCTGGTCCTGAAGCCAAGCAGGCAACGCACTTCCCTTCCCCGCTCCGCGAGCGCCCGCGCCAGGAAAGCCAGCGGGGCGGCGCCGATGCCGCCGCCGACGACGAGCGCCGGACCGCTGGCGGTGATGTCGAAGCCGTTTCCCAGCGGGCCCAGCACCGACAGCCTGTCGCCCACGCGCAGATCGGCCAGCGACACGGTGCCGCGGCCAACCGGCTCGATCAGCACCTTGACCAGGTCGGAATCAATCTCGTGAACACAGATGGGCCTCGGCAGCAGCGGGTCGAGCGACTGACCGGCGGCGCGCACCATCATGAACTGCCCGGGACGCGCCAGCGACGCCACTTCCCGGGCGACGAGGGATAAAAGCCGGTAAGCCCCAACCGGCCGGCTCTCGACGACGGGGCAGTCGTAAAGGTTAGCCGGTATGAGTGGGGCGTCCATGCAGATGCTGGAGGGTATGGAGCTGGATGCCGCCGGGCTCGCGGCTCGCCTCGATGGCGGCCACGGCGGCCTCGGCTCCGGCCATGGTGGTCAGGCAGGGAACGCCCGTGCGCAGCGTCGCCCGGCGGATCTCGTAGCCGTCGGCGCGTGCCCCGCGGCCGCGGGG
>JAJZQT010000091.1:3504-5252 GCA_021803005.1 Actinomycetes bacterium | reverse complement strand
CCCGGCATGTACCTTTTCACCGCCGCCTCGACGAAGCGGGTGTAATCGGCGTTGTCAACGGGCGGGTAAGCATACGAGTCCTGCTCGAAACGGTGCTCGGGCGCAACGGCCCATGCCGGAGCATAAACCAGCCCGGCGACGACCTTGAGGCCGTGCTGCCTGGCCGCGTAGACGATGGCATCGTAGTAATCCCAGCTGAAGCTGCCAGGCCCCCGGGACTGGATATCATCCCAGGGAAAAAAGACCCGCACGTACTTGACGCCGGCAGCCTGCATCATGTCGAAATGGGCGCTCATCGCGGGGGAAAGCTCCGCGCTTGACAGCTGCTGGGGAGCGAGCATCACACTGCCGCGATAGATGCCGTTATCATCCTCGTGGTCGAGCGACCACGCCTGCGGATTCAGAGTCTGCCAGCTGCCGACATAACCGCGGTCGTCACCGGAGCCGGAAAAATCGTCGTGGAATATCACCTTGCCGGTGCTGTCATCCGTTAGTGTGGCGTCTTCAAACGAGGCCGCCGCGGAGCGGATCCAGAGGCCGGCTTCGCCGTTTCCCGCATGCCTGGCGATTCCCTCCGGGGGAGTCTTTTTCACGCCGTCAATAAAAATATGGACGCGGTCTTCAGTCACCTGTGCCTTGAGGTCGTGCCAGCTGCCGATGGCGAAGCTTCCGGGCTCGATACCGCCCGCGAGCGCGGTCCTGGAAGCAGTATCTGTCAATCTCCAGCGCTCCTTCCCGGGAGAAATCACAAGAACGTAACCTTTGTCCCTGCCGTCGCCAAGGAAGGAGATCCCTGCGCCCGCCGCAGCCGCCGCGATGCGGTCGACCCGCACGCGCGCCTCGAAGGTGAAGCTGGTGAGTCCGGCGGCTTCCGGGCGCAGAGAGACATTCTGGGTGAGGATGTCCGCGGTCCCGGTGTTGATGCCAAAGAAGTCCGGATCGCGGATCTCGGGCTTCAGCGCCGCTGCCAGCGGAGGAACGCCGGCCGCGGCCGTCTGGTCATTCGAGGCCTGCCCGCCGCAGCCTGACTGCACCAGGATCGCCGGCGGCAAAAGCAGGGCAAGCAGGACGAAGACGGCAAAAAACGCCGCGGCGGGAATGCCCCCGTGACTGTTATGTCCTGAATTCATATCCATTAAAGGGTCTGTTATTGTAATTTCGATGAAAATCCTGATAACAGGCGGAGCCGGCTTCATCGGCTCCCACACGGCCGAGCTGTTCGTGAACGAAGGTCACGACGTGACTGTCGTTGATGATTTCTCTTCCGGCAGCAAGTCAAACCTGGATTCGGTCGCGGATAAAATCAAACTGATCGAACAGGACATCCGCGATACCACCGCTCTTTCCCGGGCATGCAAGAATTCTGACGTAATCCTGCATCTTGCAGCGGTTTCTTCGGTGGAAAAATCAATCGAGGAACCCCTGACGACCCACGAGGTAAATACCGGCGGCTGCCTAAGTGTGATGGAAGCAGCCCGGAAAAACAAGGTTCGCCGGGTGATATTCTCCAGTTCGGCGGCGGTCTACGGGGACGATCCCGAACTGCCCAAAACCGAGTCGTCGCCGGTGCTGCCCCTCTCCCCTTACGCCTGGCACAAGCTGACCGGTGAGTTCTACGGCCGCAACTACAGGGAACTGTACGGCATCGACTTCCTGGCGCTGCGTTACTTCAACGTCTACGGCGCGCGTCAGGATCCCGCCTCGCCGTACTCCGGCGTGCTCACCATCTTCATGAACAGGGCGGCGGG
>JAJZQT010000091.1:0-3404 GCA_021803005.1 Actinomycetes bacterium | reverse complement strand
GCATGGACGCCACCGCCGTCACCCCATTGTGCCTCATAGGCCTTTAACGCCGTATCGGTGACCACAACCGCCGCCGCCTCGTCGACGTTGGGCATGACCGGTCCGGCGCCGTCGACGGCGCCGGGAGTAAGGCAAACCGTGGGCACCGGCGCGACTGTGGCCGCATTGGTTTCTGTGCTCACGACTGCGACTGTTCCGCCGCCACACCCTGAAACCAGAACCGTAGCCGCCAGTAACGCTGATATACAATATGTTACCTTTAACATGCGTCAGAGCATATGCTTTTATCCAGGAAATGAAAACTGCGTCGACAAAACTGTCCGCCTGTGCAGACGAGACGCCCGCGGGCGCCTCTCTGGCAGAGCTGTTCATCGATTTCTTCCGGCTCGGCCTCACAGCCTTCGGAGGCCCGGCAATGGTCGCCTATATCAGGGAACTGGCGGTGAACAGGCGCCGCTGGCTGCGCAAAGAAAACTTTCAGGACGGAGTTGTGCTGGTCCAGTCCGTGCCCGGGGCCACCGCCATGCAGATGGCAGCATATGTCGGCTTGAAAGCCCGGGGCATCCCCGGAGCCATGCTCACCTACGCCGGTTTCGCCCTGCCCTCTTTCCTGCTGATGCTGGCGCTATCGATCGCCTACGTGCACGGACGAGACCTTCCCAGCTTCATCGCCCTCTTCAGCGGGCTGCAGGTCATCGTCGTAGCCATCGTCGCCAGGGCCACCTTGTCTTTTGGTCTGGAACTGGTGCGGGGGCTTCGCGTCCTGGTTGTTGCCACGGCGGCTGCAGCGCTGCTCTGGTATGGCTATAGTCCTTTTGTGGTGATCGCCGGCGCGGCCGTCGCAGGAACGATCGTCTTCCCCGGAAAAACCGGCGCCGCCCTGAAGAAAGGTGAATGGTTGCGGGGAAGCCGGCTGAAGAAACATCTGCTGCAGATAGCCGTCCTCCTGACCACCCTCAGTGCCGCCATGGCGGGGCTTTTCTTCGCCAATCCCGAGCTTGCCCGCTTTGCTTCCCTGATGCTCCGGATAGACATCTTTGCCTTTGGCGGCGGCTTCGCTTCCCTGCCACTCATGCTTCACGAAGTTGTCGATGCCCATGGCTGGCTCGACAGCCGCACCTTCATGGATGGCATCGCCCTGGGACAGATAACACCGGGCCCCATTGTCATCACCACCGCATTCATCGGATACCTCATCTACGGCTTGCCCGGCGCCGTGATTGGGACCGCCGCCATCTTTACGCCCTCGTTCCTGCTGATCGTCGCCCTCTCACCGGTCTTCGACAGACTGAAGAACAACCCTTGGTTTACCCGCGCGACCGCGGGAATTCTGGCTTCTTTCGTTGGCTTGCTTCTCTTTGTCACCGTGAAGTTTGCCATGGCTGTCCCCTGGGATTTCCTGAGGGTGATTTTGGGACTGGCGGTGTTCGGGGCGTTGATGCGAAAGGTGGACATTCTTTACGTGGTCCTGGTTGGCGGCGGCCTCTCCCTGCTGCTCTTCAGGTGACAACGGAACGGACCGGTATCCGGGATCAGCGGGGTTTCTTATTAAGGATCAGTGCATCACTGCTGTACACGCGGGTCCACGTGCCAGCTGCCGGCGGCGTCAAGGGAGGAAACAAAGTTGATCACCCTGAAGGAAAAGACGCCGGGCGGAATCCTGTAGGTGATGGCAGCGCTCCTCTGCCCCCCGGACTCGATCGGGCCAACTTCCAGCGGCAGCGGGGTCAGAGCCAGCACGCCGGCGCTGGTCTGGCTGGAGCTGATCGAACTCTGGAGCGCCTCCCCGTTACCCACGTTAGTAAGTCCATAGACCACGGTCAGATTCCCGGAAATGTAATCAGCGTAGCTGGCCCACATGACCCCATGCAGATCGACCTGCATCGACGGCTCCGGCGCGGCGCCGCTGGAGAACCATGAGGTCACCACAGACTCGGCGGGTTTGTCTCGGACCGTGTAACCGGTGTCGCCGGGACCTCCCACCGCATTATCCACGGCCCAGTCCCAGAAGAAGGCGCCGGCCAGCCACTGTTTGCCGGAAAGAACCCGGAATGCCGCTTCATAAGCCCGAGCCTGATTGTAACCGTCATATTCTCCCGGCGAGCAATCCCAGGGAGTCAGGCCCACGTACTTGATGCTGCGGTAGCCGAGCTCCGTGAGGATGACCGGCTTGTTCCAGCGCGCCTGCCAGGCCTCGATGCGGGACATCCAGTTTGCCTCGCCGTAATATCCGTGATAATCGGTCCAGCCCTGCATCAAATCGTCGGTTGAAGGCTCTGCCAGATCGGTCAAGGGGAAGTACATGTCCAGTCCCAGGTAATCGAGCAGGCCGGAGAAACCAACACTGTCAAAATCGTTGAGGCTGGCGGCATAGGTAAGCGGCCCCTGATACTCAGCCCGTACGCCGGCAATGGCGTCCGCCCAGTAACTGTAGTAGCCACTGGTGTCGACGCTGGCCAGCTCGGTGCCTACGGCCAGCATCTCGACGTTGTGCGCCTGCGCCAGGGCCGCGTAATGGGTAATGTACTGGCGGTAATTTGAAAACCACCGGGCGGTATCAGCCGGTTGTATGTCCACGCGCGAGGTGCCGTCGATGACATCGATATGCGGCTTGAGGAGGACCTTGAGGCCTCGCGCATGAGCGTCATCGATGGCGCGGACCACGGCATCATCAGTGGCGGCGCGGTTGTCCGGCACGCCGATCTCGCTGTCGGTCGCGCTCGACATGTACTTGGTCGGCACGATTGCGACCCAGTTGGCGCCGGTTGAGGCCATGCGAGTCAGGGACTGACCGGAAGCATCGCTCTGGTATTCGTCCTGCTGCCAGGATGGATAGTTGAAACCACGTATCGGCCAGGGAACTGATTGTGTCACGGATGATACGGTAGACAACTGCGGGGAAAGGGAAGGGTCTGGTGAAGCCGTTGCGGCTGACGCGGTTTCGGGTGTTCCGGATAGGGTGAGTCCGCCTCCACTCTGGGAAACAAACGCGGCTATCGTGACCAGCGCCAGAAGAAAAAGCCCCCGCGCTGCGAACACTGCTTGTCGGCAAAATACGCTCATCTGATTAACCTGATCCCGACCGGCCACAAGTCCGCGCCCGCATTCCCTGCTGGAAAACCGCCTTTGAACCGCCCTCCAACCGTCAGAACCTCTATTATTTGTATCTGTATGTATCAGCCTCGCCTAAAGGGTCAATTTCAAAATACCTACATATTTATTTGGCAAAATTACGGATTCATGAGGGAATCGCGGCCGAAAAGGAAAGGGAAGCGGCTGCAAATTGGCTGGAAACCAGGCGATCGTGGAAAAACAGAAAAAAATATATGAGCCAGCCCGAAACCCAGACAGTAGACGAGGGCTATTACCAGACCGGCAACTCGCTGATAACCTGGAGATCGTTT
>JAJZQT010000090.1 GCA_021803005.1 Actinomycetes bacterium | reverse complement strand
GACGGCGCCGCCAACACCGAGAGCTACCGCCCGGCGCTCGAGACCCGCCTGCAGGCCTTCCCAGTCGGGCCCGATGACCGTCAGGGTCGCGTCCGGATGTGTCAGACGCAGCTCCGCCAGCATCGCCAGCAGCAGGTCCACGCGCTTGTTCCTGGAGATGCGGCCGACGAAAACGAGCTTCTCGCCTGCAAGGCCGGCGGGTTTTTCCACGGCTGCGAAAGCCGGGAAGTCGATGCCGTTCTCCACCAGCGCCACCCGGCTGCTGACGGAAGCAAAAAGCTGCTCGTCCTTGGGGCTGGAAGCGATGATGCGGTCGATTCCGCGAAGCGAGGCGCGGGTCACGGTCTGGAAATACGCCTGTTTGATCCAGGGAACCCAGGGGGTGTGGAAAAATCCACCGTGGGTGGATAGAACCACCGGCCGGCCATGGGCTTTTTTGCAGGTGCCCAGCAGGTCGACGAAGAAATCTACTCCGTGCACGTGGATGACGTCGTAGCGCGGGGCCATGTCCATCAGGCGCGGCGCGAAGAAAAAGCGCGCCGTACCGGCGGAGGGCAGGCGGATGACGTCGGTGCCGTTAACGCGCTGGTAGTGCGGCAACGGTTCGTGTGACTTGAAAAGATAATCAAGGGTGGCTACGTCGGCATGATGACCCCGTTGGGACAGCTGCCGGCAGAGGCTGGACACGTAAGTTTCCATTCCCCCCGTGCTGGGTAAATACTGGCGTACTACCTGGAGAATATTCATTGGCGACGTTTTCCTGGCTTTGAACATGGCTCGCCTGGGACTAGCCGGAGCCTGTTATAGAGGTTAGGTTACAGTATCCAAATCTTTAGCTCCACTGCAAGGCGGTATTCCTACCATTATTCCGTCCGGGCGCCCGGAAGGGCGGCCGGACTCATTGAATTGCCACACGGCGTAGACGCCGGGCGGACGAAAATATACTATAGGGCAAATTCATCTACGGAGAGGTGAGGTCATGAAGAAAGTCAATGCTTTGGTCCTGGGAATGATGCTGCTGGCGGTGATGATGTTTTCGGCTGTCGTCGCCACCGGCTGCGGCGGCGGCGGCGCGCAACCGTCGGAAGTTATCGACAACGCCATCGCCAATAATGCAAACACGAAGAGCGGACACGTGGACTATAACGTCAAACTCGACGTGCAGGGAGACGCTACCGCTCTGGGCGCCGAGTTCAAGGGGCTCCTGCCTTTGACGCTCGGCATATCCGGCGGGGCCGACTTCGATAATAACGATGCCTCCAATCCCAAGGCTCAGGGGAATGTGGCGATAACAGGCCTGGACACGATCCTGCAATCAATCGCAAGTTCCCAGGGAAGCTCCGATGCGTCCACCACCATGGGCCTCAACCTGATCGGCAGCATGCTCTCTGACATCAAATTCGTCACGCTCGATCAGAAGCTCTACCTGAATCTGGGAGGCACCTGGTATCAGACCGATGCGTCGTCTGCCAGCGGCCTGGGCGGCCTGGGCGGTCTGGGCGGCCTGAGTGGTCTGGGCAGCGGCCTCAGCAGCGGCCTCAGCGGCACCGGAACCTCGACTCGCGCCAGCACTGTCGACACGGCCTGCCTGGAAAACGCGTTCAAGGACAAGAGCCGTTTCGGCTCCAGTAACATTCTCTCCAACATCCAGGATGCCGGCACCGAGAGCATAAACGGCGCCGATGCCCGCCACTTCAAGGCCGATATCAACCTCGATGGCTTTCTGACGCAGACAGCAAACGCCATGCGTGACTGCGGCCAGGCCGAGGCGGCCGGCTCCATCGAAGCGGGCAAGAGCCAGTTGACCAGCATGTTCAAGACCAAGTCGGTCGAACTGTGGGTCGACAATAACAACAACTTCGTTCAGGTCAACCTGAACCTGGAACTCGACCCGGCCGCCATCGCCAATCTGGCCGGCAGCCTGGGCGGCACCAGCACGGACAGCACCAGCACCGACAGCGGCGCCGCCGCGGCAGCCTCGGCTCTGAAATCGATAACGTTCACTGTCAACCTGAAGATGTCGAACCTCAACCAGACGATGACCATCACCAAGCCTCAGGGCAATATCCTCAACCTGGATGACCTGCTGGGGGGCGGCCTGGGAAGCAGCCTGGGCGGTCTCGGCGGTACCGGCACCAGCGGTACCAGCACGGGAACGAGTACATCCAGCATCTACTCTCCCTAGACAGCGGTAGCCGGCAAAAGCCGGTGATATAGCGGGAATATCGGGGCGGGCCGCGTCAGCGGCCCGCCCCTCATTTTTACAAACACGTTACATTCCCTTAATCAAAAGCCTAAGTCCGAAGCCCTTTCCGGCCAAGGCCGCGGCAACCCCCGCCGATAATTCCCGCATCTTTTTTGGGTTGCCTTGCAACCGGTTGCGGCAATACCTATAATTTACCGTCACTTTCATATGAAAGGCAGGTAGAGGGGCAATTGTCAGACAAGGAAGTCATACTTACATCTGAGGGTTATCAGCGTCTCTCCGAGGAGATCGAGTACCTTTCGACGATCAAGCGCGAAGAGGTTTCCGAGCGCATCAAGGAAGCCCGCGAGTTCGGCGATATCAGCGAGAATAGCGAGTACAACGAGGCCAAGAACGAGCAGGCCAAGCTGGAGATGCGAATCGGCACTCTGGAAATGAAGCTGCGCAACGCCCGCGTGCTTTCCGGCGCCGAGATCAAGACCGACGCGGTCGGCATCGGCTGCAAGGTTCACCTCAAGGACGACAAGACCGGCGATTCTTTCCACTACATAGTGGTCGGCTCGGCCGAGGCGGATCCCGCCAACATGAAGCTATCCAACGAATCCCCGGTGGGCAAGGCGATCATGGGCCGCAAGGCCGGCGAAATCGTAAAGGTCGCCACCCCGCGCGGCAGCGCCAAGTACAAGATCGTTTCCATCAAGAAGGGATAGCATGGGCGAGAGGCCTATGTCCGAGGCCGGGGAGCGCCGCCAGAAGCTCGACAGCCTGCTGGAGTCGGGCCAGTCTCCCTATCGCAACCGCTTTCCCGGTCCCGAACCCGTGGCGCCGCTGCTCGAACGCTTCGACGGTTTCGAGAGTGGCGACTCCAGCGATGAGGAGCACCGGATCGCCGGCCGCATACTCATCAAGCGCGGACACGGCAAGGCCACCTTCCTGGTGCTCAAGGACGCAACCGCCCGCATCCAACTCTACGGCAACGTCGACATCCTCGGGGAAGAAACCTACGAGGAGTTCCGGCGGCTCGACATCGGCGACGTCGTCGGCGTCGCCGGCCCGGTCTTTCGCACGCGCCGCGGCGAGCTCTCCATCGAAGTAAAATCTTTCACGCTGCTGGCCAAGGCGCTGCACCCGCTGCCGGAGAAGTGGCACGGGCTCACCGACGTCGAGATCCGCTACCGCCAGCGCTACCTCGATCTTATCGTCAACGACGAAGTAAACCGGGCCTTCTACATTCGCGGCAAGGTGCTTTCGAGCCTCAGGCGCTTCATGGACGCACGCGGTTTCCTCGAGGTCGAGACTCCCATCCTGCAGACGGTTCCCGGCGGCGCCACGGCGCGTTCGTTCGACACCCACCATAACGCGCTCGACATCGGGCTCTACATGCGCATCGCCCTGGAGCTGCATTTGAAGCGGCTGCTGGTCGGCGGTTTTGACAAGGTCTACGAGGTCGGCCGCATCTTCCGCAACGAGGGCATCTCCACCAAGCACAATCCTGAATTCACGATGATGGAATCGCAGCAGGCCTACGCCGACTACAACGATGTCATGGAGATGATCGAACAGCTGGTGGCCCATATCGCCAAGGAAGTCCTAGGCACGCTCAAGCTCACCTGGAAGGGCGAAGAGATCGACCTGACGCCGCCGTGGCGCCGCGCGACCCTGCGTGACCTCATCCGCGAGCACAGCGGTGTTGACTTCGTGGAATATCCCGAGCGGGAAGCGCTGTTGGCAAAGGTCCAGGAACTTGGTGTTGAAGTCGACCCGGCCGCCGGCTGGGGCAAACTGGTCGACGAGCTGCTCTCGAACTTCGTCGAGCCCAAATTGATACAGCCGACGTTTATTGTTGATTATCCGCTGGAGCTCTCGCCGCTGGCGCGCCCCAAGGACGAGGATCCGGCCCTGGTCGAGCGCTTCGAGGGTTTCATCGGCGGCATGGAAATTTCAAACTGCTTCAGCGAGCTCACCGATCCGCTGGACCAGCGCCGGCGTTTCGAGGAGCAGGCGGCCCAGCGCGAAGCCGGCGACGAGGAGGCCGGCTACGTCGACGACGATTTCCTCACGGCTCTCGAGTACGGCATGCCGCCCTCGGGCGGCTCGGGGCTCGGCATCGACCGGCTCTGCATGATTCTCACCGACAGCCCGTCGATCCGCGACGTGATTCTTTTCCCGCTGCTCAGGCCGGAAAAGTAACCAGAAATTCGGGGACGGGGCCGCCCGCCGGCGCTCCGGGCAAACCCGGATGACGAGCAGGACCGGCGCTGCAGTTCCCTAACCCCCAGCTAACCGCAGCATCATCACCCTGGAGCACGCCGAAAAAATTGCAGGTTACTTGGGCGCATGCCAGAATAAATACTTCAGCTCAATCAATCATTGCACCCGGAGGTCAGGCCATGCGAAAGGGCGTAGTAGCAATAGTCAGCGAAGCTTTCCAGGACGTCAAGGGAAACGTGATTCTGTTCGTGCCGCTGCTGCTGACCCTGGCGGTGACCATTGGCATCTCTTTTCTGCTGGCCGCCATGGTTAACACCTCCTCGACCTTTTTAAACGTCAGCACCACCGGAAATAACGCCAACCTTAACTGGGCTTCATTCAGCGCCGGGGAGATTGCTGTCATGGCCGCCTTTTATCTGTTCATGATCGCTGTCGAGATTGTCGGGTATTGCTGGTTGCTCTGCATGGCGAGCGAGGTGATGCAGGAGGGCGGCACGTCCATGGGCAGCAGTCTCGCGATAATGAAGAGTCGGCTTCCGGCGTTTATCGGCACCTCGGTGCTGATCGGCGTGATCGGGGGCTTGTACTTCTTGTTTGGCTTCTTCGTCCTGTTCAGCATGGGCATCGCCGGCGTACTTCTGTTTATGATTGCCTGGATCGTGCTTGCGATCTTTCTCATGCTCGCCATTCCGGCCACGATCGTTGGCGAACTGGGGCCATTCGCCGCGGTCGCCGACAGCTTCGGCAAGGCAAAGGCAAATTTCGGGCGCCTGCTGGCGTTCATCGGGCTCATGCTCGTACTGGCCATCGGCACCGGGATCATCGCCATCATTGTCGGCCTGATACCAATAATAGGCGTCGCAGGAATGTTAGCCTGGAGCCTCGGCTTCGGTGTCCTTGGCGTCATGGCGATAGTCC
>JAJZQT010000018.1 GCA_021803005.1 Actinomycetes bacterium | reverse complement strand
CTAGCTGAATCATGGGCCGGCCCATCGCCGCCAGAACCCTGATCACAAACCCGGCAATCATTATCAGTCCCAGGACGCGGCTGGAACTGAGTTGCTTCAGACGGCTTCCCGCATGCGGCCGGGCCGTGCGCCTCGATTCAGAAATGCTGACCAAGCCTTCCTCTCAGATATTCCCTGCGGATAAAGCCACAGCTGACGCGACCGCTTCCAGCTGGGCGGAACTTATTTCCGGGAAACATGGCAGAGACAGGACCTCTCCCACTGCTGCCTCCGTCTCCGGCAGCGGACCGTGCGCCTCACCGGCGTACGCCGGCTGCAGATGCACCGGCACCGGATAGTGTATCAGTGTCTGGATGGATTTTTCAGCGAGGAATTGCTGCAGGCGGTCGCGCTCCTTTGAGCGCACTACATAAAGGTGATAGACGTGGCGGGCCCATTCCTTCTCAGCGGGAAGAATCAGGCCGGATTCCGCCAGCCGCTCGCGGTAAAAAGCCGCCACCCACCGCCGCTTGCCGGTGGCCTCGTCGAGACGTTTGAGCTTTATCCTCAGGATCGCCGCCTGCAGCTCGTCCAGGCGGCTGACCTCGCCCCTGTAGATGTTATGGTAGCGTTCTTTCCCCTGCCCGCAGTTGGAGAGCGAGCGGATCTTCGCCGCCAGCTCCGTGTCATCGGTGGTCACGGCGCCGCCGTCACCGCAGGCGCCAAGATTCTTGGTGGGGTAAAAACTGAAACAGCCGGCAGCCCCCACTGTGCCGGCGGATCTGCCCTTGTACCGGGCCCCGTGGGCCTGGGCGCAGTCCTCGATGACCTGCAGGCCGTGCCGCTCCGCGAATTCAATGATCGGATCCATATCGCAGGGATGACCGTAGAGATGAACCGGCATGACCGCGCGCGTGCGATCGGTGAGGGCGGCTTCGAGCTGCGCCGGGTCGAGACAATAATTTTCGGGATCGATGTCAACCAGCACCGGCGCGGCGCCGGCCTTCGAGACCGACAACGCCGAATTGACCGCGGTATGGGAAACGGTGATGACCTCATCACCGGCGCCGATGCCGAGAGCCTTGAGGGTGAGATAGATGGCGTCGGTGCCCGAGCCTACCGAGACCGAGTGCGCCGTGCCGACCCAGCGGGCGAATTCCTCTTCGAAGGCGGAGACATTCTCGCCCAGCACATAGTGGCCGCTTGCAAGCACCCGGGACACCGCCTCGTCAATCTCATCCTTGAGGCCACGGTAAGCGGCGGCGAGGTCGACGTAAGGTACGTCCATGCCCTAGATGAACTCCAGGTGCTTCTCGTTCTGGACGATCCAGGCGCGCGCCAGGACCGCCGCCTCATGGAAGGGGCAGTCGAAGACGGCGCACTCCTTGGGCCTGGTGCTGCGGAACGCCTCGTAATGGCGCTCGCTGTACCAGATCTCCGGGAAGCTCTTCTCGTAGATGTTGCCGATCTTGTGAGTGTCCTTGCGGTGATGGAAGAAAGCACATAAATACATGTCGCCCTTGGCGTCAATCACCGGATGGATCGGATTGAGGAAGCAGCGGCCGATAGGCCTGGTCTTCTCGAGGCTGCCGAACACCTGGTAGTTCTTGTCGCTCAAGTCCCGGGCCTGTTGGGCCACCTCTTCGGCCTGCTTGAGCGTCTCATCGTCGAGCGTGAACTTGCTGGCGCGAAGGGCCTTGAACTGCAGGTAATCCAGCCCGGTCTCGCGGGCCAGCTCGGCGGCCTTGGCGAGCTCCTGCCAGTTCTTGGTCGACACCAGGTACTTGGCGCCGATAGTGGCCGTTCCGAATTGTGCCTTGGTCTGACGGCGCTCCGAAGAAGCCTTCTTCTCGCCGCCGATCTTCGACTTGTACCGCACCAGAGTCTCGAGGTTCTTTATCAGAGTCTCGAAATCGTCGCGGCCGTGGATCTTCTTGTAGGTCCCGGCGGTGCCGGCGTCAAAAGCGATCCTCAAAAACAGCAGGTTCTGCACCAGGAATTCCGAGAGCTCGTCGGTGAGCAGGGTGCCGTTGGAGAACATCCCCACCTTGAGTCCCTTGCCCCGCATGAAGGCGATCGCCTGGATGATCTGCGGATACACCAGCGGCTCGCCGCCGCCGGAGATCTCGACACCCTCTACACCCAGCTCCGCGAAGTCGTTGACGACGTCCTTCATGGTGTCGAAATCGAGGAAGCGGTCCTCGTTCTTGTGCATGTAGCGCGAGTGGCAGCCGGCGCAGGCGTGGTTGCAGACGTTGGAGAGGAAGAACTCCATGGTCCGCGGCACCGGCATCTTGCCGGCCAGTATCTGCTGCACCTCGTGGTAGCAGGAGAGGATCTTCATGGCCCCGATAGGGACCTTGTCCAGGCTTACGTTGTCCATCCGGTTCCCCTGTTTTCAGGCGGCCTCGCGCCGCTTCTGTTTCTTCAGCTGGTTGAAGCGCCGCTTCACCCTGAGCGTGCCGGTAAGCATCTTGACGCTCTCGCTCCAGACCTCGGTCTCGCCGCTGGTCGTGTCGTGAAACCAGGGCAGGCCCACCTCGGTAACCTTGAAGCCGGCGGCGTTGGCCTGGGCGATGAATTCCACCAGCAGCTCGAAACCGTCGGCGCTTAAATCCAGCGACGGCAGGATCCTGCGGTAGAACGCCATGAACCCCGTCTGCGTGTCGGCAACGCTCATGTGGAACAGGACGCGCGTGAGCATCGTATAACCGCGGCTGAAGATCCGCCGCTTGAGCGGATAGTCGGCCTTGATGCCCACGTAACGCGAACCGATCGCCAGATCGGCGCGCTTTAGCTCTTCCAGGAAAGCCGGAATCGCCACCTCGGCCGGCATCGCCAGGTCGCAGTCCATCTGGATGATGATCTCGCCGCGAGCGGCGTCGTACAGTTCCCGGTAGGTGAAGCCGGCTCCCCGGTTGGGGAAATGGCCGGTCACCCGCACCGCCGGGTCCGCCGCGGCGATCTGCTCGAGCATCGCCAGCGTCGCATCGGCGCTGCCGTCGTTCCCGAATATTATCTCATAGGAAACGCCCTGCGCCTCGCAGGTGTCCTTGATACGCCTGTAGCTCGCCTCGATGATCGCCTCTTCGTTATAGCAGGGAACGCAGACGCTCATTTTGGGAGCACTCACAGCAGGTCCTTCCGGTTCGGGTCCCTGCGGGAAGCCACGGCGTACCGCAGGAAATCCTTCGAAGCTTTCAGGGTCTCCCCCGGATGCCGGGCCAGACTATTAAATTTTCGCACAACATAGCCCGGTCTCAAATAGTAGCGCCGGTAAAATTCGGCCTCGCGCTCGGTGCCGGACTGGTCCCTGAACTGGCAGACGTAAGGCAGCAGGCTGAAATCGATGTTCTGCTGCTCCAGCTCGTAAAGCTCGGTGTTGGGATACGGCACCAGGGTCGAGACGGCGATGAACTCCAGTTTCAGCTCGCGCGCGAGCTTGAGGCTCATCTCGAAGTCCTCGCGCGTCTCCACCGGCGAGCCGACGATGAACCAGCCCACCATCTCCAGACCGCTGTCGCGCACCTGCCTGAGGTTGTCCATGACCTGCTCCAGCCGGTATCCCCTTTTCAGAAAATCGATGACTTTCTGCGAGCCGCTCTCGATGCCGACATAGACCCGGGTGCAGCCGGCGGACTTGAGCGCCGCGGCCACCTCTCCGTCGATGGTGTTGGGCCTGACCAGGCAGCTCCACTGGATCGGAACCCCCAAATCTTTAAGTCCCTCGCAGATTTCGAGCACCCGCCGCCGCGAAGCGGTGAAGGTATCATCCATGAAACGGAAGTACTTGATACCGAACCGCTCGACCGCGGCGCTGACCTCGCCGACGACGTGCTCGGCCGGAGCCATGACGAACTTGCGTCCGTACGTGCGCACGCAATAGGCACAGGGAAAGGGACAGCCGCGTGACGAGAGAAAAGTAGTATAGGGGCGCCCGAAGAAGGGCTCGCCGTAGCGCGAATGGTCGATGGCCGACTGATCGGCATAGGGAAGCTCGTCGAGGGAAGGATTGCGCTGGTATTCGGCTCCGGTGAAACCGTTGACATCGAGCACCGCGACTCCTGTGCCTACGACCTCGCCGCCGTCGGCGCGGCGCTTCAGCAGCGCTCCGAAAGCCAGGTCGGGCTCGCCCACGAGCACGTAATCGGTGCCCGTCGCCGCCATCGTCACTTCGGCGTAGTTGCTCGGCAGATGGCCGAAACAGCCGACGAGCGCCTGTGGCAGCGCCCGCTTGAGTGCCCCGAGGAACTCGACGTCGTTATCGAAAAACTCGATCGCCATGATGGAAAGCACCACCTCGGGATCGAAGGCCTTCGCCCTGGCCCGGGCCTCCTCCGGGCCCAGCTTCTCGGCAATGCAGTCAAGCAGCAGCACCTCGCAGCCGTCGACCAGCTTGGCCTGCGCGGAGAGGTACATGAGTTCGAGGGGCGGGAACAGGAAATTCGGCGCGTTATAGGAACAAACATAGCGCCGGATGATCTGTGACCGGTAAGGAGGATTGATTAAAAGGACTCTCAAATTACCTTTTTGCTTATCTGAACACGGGCATCTTTTGTTAGTATAGCAAGTAATCGGGACCCAACGCCCCGCCCACATCAATTTTTTTCCGACTAATGATCCTGATAATTATCATCATCACCATCTTCGCGAATCTCGCCGATCTGCTGCTCAAGATCGGGGCAAATCAGGCCGGCGATTCCGTGGGCGACGTGCTGGCGATCTTCCTTACGCCCTATGTCTGGATGGGCGCCGTGCTGGGCATCACCGCCATGGCCCTCTGGGTTTATATCCTCGGGCGCCATCACATCAGCCACGCCTATCCCATCTTCGTCGGACTGGGCTTCGTCAACATTACCCTGGCGTCATGGCTTTTCCTGCATGAAGAGATCAGCCTCAGGCGGCTGGGGGGCACGCTGTTGATACTTGCCGGCATCGTCGTGGTCCATTTCCAGTCGACCCGGCAGGAACCGGGGAAAGCCGGACCTGGAACTCCACAATCAGGCCCGGCAGTCAAATGACCCTTTTCCGGAAATATTCCGGCCTGACGGCGTGACAGGATGATCGCCCTCAAGATTCTGCTGGTGCTGATGACTTCGATCACGGCGACAATGGGGAACTCGCTGCTTAAAGTGGGAGCCTCGGGTGGCAACGAGGATGAGCTGCTGGAGCTCAAGCATCTCCCCCGCACACTCCTGAAACCGGCGATAATCGGCGGCGGCGCGCTCTACGCGTTCTCGCAGCTGCTGTGGATCAGCATCCTCAGGATCGCCGACCTGTCGCTGGCGTATCCGCTGATGATCGGGCTCAACTTCCTGCTGATCATGTTCGTAGCCTGGTCTTACTTCAAGGAGCCGGTATCTCCGGGAAAGCTGGCGGGAATGGTGCTGATTTTCATCGGCATCATGGCGATCGCGATGGGATAAAGCTAGACTTCCTTCCGCGCCGCCATGAAAAGATCGACAGTCCTCAGATTTATCTTCCGGTCCCGCAGATGCAGCCATCCCAGCAGCTTCGATAACGCGCCCGCGGCGGGCTTGCTGTACTGCGCCAGCTTGCTGACCAGAAAATCCAGATTTACAAGGAACGGACTCGACTGCGCATTGACGACCTTCAGTCCCGCCCGGCCCATCGCCCGCGACAGCGAGCGCCGGTTGTAATAGTAGACATGCTCCCGGATCTTGGTGAAGCCGAACCACCGCCGCCCCATCAGCCTCGCCCAGACGCTGCCGAAATCGGGGACACTCACGAACAGGTAGCCGCCCTTTTTGAGCACCCGGTGGATCTCGCGCAGCTCGGTAAGCGGCTCGGTCAGATGCTCGAGCACGTCCCATAGAACGACGACGTCGAACTCATCATCAGCAAGCTTTGCCTCTCTCAGCGTTCCCTTGAAGATGGGAACCTTGAGGCTCCCTTCCCCCCACTTAGCGGCTGTCTCCGAGACCTCGACGCCCCGCACCTCGAAGCCCCGCGTGCGGGCCTCGTCGAGGAACCATCCGGTGGCGGCGCCGGCCTCCAGCAACTTTCCACCACGTATATACGGTTGCATCAACCTAAGCCGGCGTCTGGCGGTCTCCCTGATCTCGTCCTCGAGACTGAAGTAATCCTCATAGCCCCACTCGAGATGATCTCCGCTGGAGAAATAGTTGTCCTGGTAGTCGCGGATGAGCTCTTCGCAATCGGGGAGGGGAAACACGAACACGGCCTCGCAGGTATGGCATTTCTTGAGCTGCCAGCCCTTGATCTGGTAGAGATCGTGAACGTCAGAGGAAGAACAGAGGCCGCAAACGACGGCGGGCCCGCTCATCTGCAGCACCCGGCCGCTCATGCCGGCATCAGGCCGCGTGATAACGGCGCACGCAAACTCATACCCAGGTGAGGAAATCCTTGACCATGCGCGCGAAGTTGGCGACGTCGCCGTAAAACTGCACGTACTCGAGCTTGAGGAACTTTGAGAAATCAATCGTCTGCTGCATGGTCGTCTCGGTCTCGCCGGGAAAGCCGAGGATACAGTCGTCGCGGATGGTGTATTCGGGCTCGCCGCGCACGACCATGTCAAGCCCGGCGTCCATCTCGAAGCATGATTCCGGCAGGGCGCTGGGATGGATCCCCATGGCCAGCGTCTTTGTTCCCGGATAGGCCGCCTTGGCCAGCGAGGACACGGCGATGTCGCTGTCGATGGAAGGCGTTGCCGTGTTGATGACGACCAGGTCGGGCTGCCAGGAAGAGATCAGCGCCGAAAGGCCCGCCTCGTCCATGTCCTCGACGCTGCAGTCGACGATCATCGGCTCGAAGCCGGCCTCGCGCACCACTGCCGCGGTCGTCGCCAGTGAAACCGGGGCCCAGACGGAGGTCCAGGCGCCGGTCCGCTGCATGCAGCGGCCTTCGCGGATGACGTTGATTCCCTCGAAGGGAGGCGGATTGAGAAAGAGTATCTTTTTCATTGATTGAGAAAAATAGTCTTCATACTTTTTACTTTTTCAGCAGGCCTTTGACCAGGCTCCACACATAGCGATAGGCCATCTTCCAGACGACGATCTGGGATTCGCCGGCCTTTCTCTTGTATTCATGCGTCGGCGCCTCGCCGACCCTGAAACCGCGCCTGAGACATTCCATGATCATTTCCTGCTCGATGGTGAAAATGTTCTCCGTCAGGGTGATCGCGCGCCCGGCCCTGGTCGAGAGCGCCCGCAGGCCGTTCTGGCTGTCGGTCAGCCTGACGCCCCAGCGGTAGTTGATCGCCAGCGTGATGACCGAGCTGCCGGTACTGCGGATGAACTTGCCTATATCGCCGCCGAGCTCGTCGCTTCCCCCGGTCCAGCGGGATCCGACCACCATGTCGTAATCGCCGGCAAGGATGGGAGCGGTGAGCTTGGGGATGTCGGCGGGGTCGTGGGAGCCGTCGGCGTCGATGAAGACCACCACGTCGCCGCTGGCCACCTCGATGGCCTTGCGGATGCCGTCGCCCTTGCCATGCCCGTCGTCGAGGAAGACCTTCGCTCCAAGCGATTCTGCTATCTCGCGGGTGCGGTCGGTGGAATGTCCGTCGATGACGAGGATCTCGTCGCCATAGGGCATGACCCCCCGGACCGCCTCTTCGACGGTGGTCTCTTCGTTGCGCGTCATGATAGCCACCGAAACCGTGCCTGAAGTCTTATTATTCGCAGTATTCAGCGGAATATCACCCATTTAAAAAATAGCATAAACTAGGCGGAGATCTCGGGAGAGCCGATGTAATCGATTATCCCCTGCACGAAAGCCTCACGCCTGCGGCCGTGAAGCTCGCCAGATGTCTCCTCGCGCACCGGGCTGTCGGTAACCAGCAGGGCGATGGTGCTCTTCATCTTCATCCAGCTGGCCAGGGCAAACAGCGCCGAGGCCTCCAGCTCCACCCCGAGATAGCCGTCCCGGTTCCACTCGGCAAGCAGCTCATCAGTCTCGCGCAGGACCGCCCCCGTGGTCACGATCGGACCGCAGTGAACCGCCATTCCACGGCGGCTGAGGAAGTCCGAAAGCGACACAGTCAGGCCTTTATCGGCAGGAATCACCTGGTTGTAATCAAATCCATAGTGCAGGGACAGGCAATCGCCGGCCTTGGCGGCGTCAGCGACGATGATGTCGCCGCAATCGATTTCCTGCTGGAGGGCGCCGCAGGTGCCAAGCCCGATGACGTGATCGACGCGGGTGAACTGCAGGGCACGCATGACTCCTTCGAGGATGACAGTGCCCGGCGGCACCTTCATATAGCCGACACGGTGGCCGCCCAGCAGGCCGCTGTAGAGGGCGCCGAAATGCTCGTGGCGCTCGAGCCGGGGGCTGAGGAAATCCTCCCCGAACGCCAGAATCAGCGTGCGGGGAGTATAGTCGTGGGGGTCCGTGCCCTGGAAAACCCAGCGCTCGGCCACGAAGCGGACGAATTTTTGTTCCCAGGTTGCCATGGAATGGTTTATCGCCGGTGAGGCTGCTTCCTTTCACCGGGGATGGTCGATACTATAGCACATAAACCGTCTGAAACAGGGAAAGAATTGACCACAAAAAGCAGGGTTCCTCTTAACGCCGTCCTTCTCAGTTCCGCGCAGTTTTTTAGGGCGGTAATCGGCTTCCTGTTTTTCCTCTTTCTGGCGCGCCGCTTCGGCCCCGAGGACTACGGCAAGTACGTCTTTGCTTTCTCGCTGGCCGAGATCTTCTCGATTCTGGGGGACATCGGCCTGCACGAATACACCATCCGTGAGCTCGCCCGGCGGCCAGAGCAGCTGCGGGACAGGCTGACCGGCATCCTGGTGCTGAAGACACTGCTCTCGAGCACCTCGGCCATCATCATGGTGGCGATCCTGCCGCTGATGGGAAAGGACCGGCCGACGCAGCTGGCGGTGGCCGCCTTCGCCATCGCCCAGATCGGTTACTCCTGGTTCTTCGCCTCGACCATCGCCTTCTCGGTCAAACAGGACATGCACCTGCAGGCGTTCCTCTGGCTGATGGAAAAGGTCCTCTTCGCCGGCGCGGGCCTGGCGGTCCTCTTTGCCGGGCGCGGTTTCGTCGCCGTCGCCATCAGCAACACCTTCGTGCAGTTCTTTGGCGGCTCGCTGGCGGTCTGGATCGCCTGGCGCAAATACGGTCCCTTCGTACTCAGGCTCGACAGCAAACTCTGGGCCGGCTACCTCAAATCGGCGCTGCCCTTCGGCCTGATAGTCGCCTTCTTCCTGGTGTACTTCCGCATCGACAGCGTCATGGTCTCGTTCTTCCGCGGCGACGAGGAGGTCGGCCAGTACGGCGCCGCCTACAACCTGGTCGCGGCCCTGCTTTTTTTGCCCTCGGGGCTGGTGGCGGCGATGTTCCCCAGGCTGGCGGAGTCCTACCGCTCGCGCGAGGACAACGTCGACGCCCCCTTCCAGCGCGCGGCGCGCTGGCTGCTGGCGGTGTCGCTGCCGATGGCAGTGGGCATCTGGCTGCTGGCCGGCCCGCTGGTGCTGGTGCTGCTTAAAAACACATATCTGCCGGCTGTCAACGCTTTCGCCATCCTCGGCTGGACGCTGCCGGTCTGGTTCATCACCTTCCTGCAGGGAAACCTGCTGACGATCGTCGAGCGCCAGAAGGCCGTGGCCTGGGTAGGGCTGTTCAACATGATCCTCAACGTCGGGCTCAACCTGTACATCATTCCGCGCTACGGATTTACCGGCGCCGCGGTGACGACGCTGGTTACCGAGATCGTGGGGCTGATACAGATGTTCTGGCTGCTGAGGAGGAATATCTCCCTGGCGGCAACGGCGGTGATGGCGCTCAAGGTGGCGGCTCCGGTCGCGGTCATGGCGGTCCTGGTATGGGTTCTGCGCGACCGGATCAATGTCTTTGCGGTCATCGCCGCGGCGGTCATCGTTTACACACCGGCCATCATCGCCATCGGCATCATTCCCCTGTCGGAGATCAGGGAGATCCTGCACCGCGGGAGCGGCGGCACGCCGCCGGCCGAGATCCAGCCGAACGAGGGGCTCTAGCCCCGGGCCACGATAAACACCGTCGACCCCCACTCCTTGGGAAGCAGCGGATTGAGGGCGCGGGCGGCAATTCCTGTAGCAAAACTCATCGTTCTGTCAAGTTGCTTGTTGTGGTCGCAGGCGTGGCCGAAAGCAGCCAGGCCTTTTAGCAGCCGCGACTGGGCCGAGTATTCGGGCCCGAGCCGCTTGGAGTATTCCTCCGGCGGAAAGATACCGGCGCGAAAGAAGGGCCAGTTCTTCTCGACCGTAAAGCCGGCGGACTCGAAGCGCGCTTCGATCTGTGAGGGCAGCTCGAGCCCGTAGTGTCCGTCCAGCTCGATGAAATATTTCCGGAACAGTTCCCGGTCTCGCTGCACCAGCCTGTAGAAGGGAGCCGTGCAGTGCGCCTCGATGATGTGAAGCATGCGTCCCCCCGGCTTCAGCACCCGCTTCCATTCGGCCAGCACAGCATCTTTGTACTCAAAGGGAACGTGCCCGAAGACATCCCAGCTGTTGATGATGTCGAAGGTGCCGTCGGCGAAAGGCAGGGCGGTGGCGTCAGCGGTGGCCACCGCATGGTAGATCTCCCGGGCGGATCTCAGGCCGGCAAACGACAGGTCGATGCCCACCGTGCGCCAGGGCGCCAGCACCTCGTTGCCGCCGCCGCAACCGACGTCGAGGATGAGGGTGTCGGGGCTGTAGTGGCTGAGGAACTCACGCGTGAACTGGTGCTTGACCGTCGTCGACGACCAGCGGTCGTAATAAGCCTTGACCGTGCGCTTGCAGCCGGTGCGCTGCGCCACGCCGTCCTGCGTCGGAGCCGTGAACTTGCCCTCGTAAAAACGGTCTTCGGGAACAAAACAGGGGATGTTTTCACGGATGCGGTAGACCGAGCCGCAGAGCGAGCATGCCAGCAGCTCGAGCCCCTCGATCCCGGGCGCATCGGGCTGAACCACCCTTCCCAGCTCGCCCCGGTCCCTGGGGCAGCGGAAAACGTCAGCGGGATCGGAACTCACGCGATCGACGGGCTCGGAACTCAATCCTGGCTCATTTCCCGGCTGGGCCGATCCCAGACTCTTTCACTTTCGCCGTCACAAATTCGGAGAACTCTTTCTTGAAGCGCTCCTTGGAGAATTTCGCCGCATGTTTGCTCAGTTTCGCAGGGTCGAAGTCTCCGGCGCGAAAACGCGAGACGGCGTCGGCCAGCGAAGCCGCTGTCGCCTCGGGAAACATGACCGCGGTCTCGCCGTCGATGGCGCTCTCCCTCAGCCCGCCCCGGGCCAGGCCGATCACGGGCCTGCCGGCGGCCATCGCCTCAACCGGCACGATGCCGAAGTCTTCTTCCCCGGGAAATACCAGCGCCTGGCATCCCGAGATCAGGCCCGGCAGATCGTCTTCTTCCACAAAGCCCAGAAAATCTATGTTGGGGCCCGCCATCGCCCTCAGCCGGTCGCGCTCGGGACCGTCGCCGACGACCTTGAGCGGCAGGCCCAGTCCGCTGAAAGCCTCGACCGCCAGCTCCACGTGTTTGTAAGGCACGAGGCGCGATACCACCAGGAAGTAGTCACGCGGGCAATCGACAACCGGAAATCTTTCGACGTCGACCGGAGGGTAGATGACCGCCGCCTCGCGGCGATAAAACTTGGCGATCCTGGCGGCGACGTGGTTGGAGATTGCGATAAAGTGATCGACCCTGTCGCTGGCCAGCCTGTCCCATAGACGCAGATAGTGGACGACCAGGTCGTTGGCGGCCCTGACCGCCACATTGGCATGCCCCAACCTTTTGTCAAGGTGCGGCTGCCAGGCGTAACGAAGCGGCGTGTAGCAGTAACAGATGTTCAGCGTCTCGGGTCCGGTGAGAACTCCCTTGGAACAGGCGGAGCTGGAGGTTATCACCACGTCGTAACCGGAGAGATCGAAGGATTCGAACGCCAGGGGGAACAGGGGAATGTACTTTTGCGAAATGCGGTGCAGCCAGGGCAGCTTCTGCACGAACGAGGTGCGCACGTCCCAGCCGCGCACCGACGCGGGCAGATTACGATCCGAGAGGAAGGTCGTGTAAACAGGCGATCCCGGGTAAACCTCGAGCATGATCTCCACCACCCGCTCGGAGCCTCCCAGCGTCGTCAGCCATTCATGGGCGATTGCTACCCGCAAAGCCAATCCTTTCCTTCGATCGGGGCGGCGCCGGCCGCCCGCGAAAAAGCAACTAATCCAAGGGTATTCCCTGTTTTAATTCCACGCCCGAAAGCATTATACTTTTTCTGTGAGTATTCAGTCATGAAACCTTCGATCCGGCCTCTGCCAGAACCTCAGAGCAAGCCCCTTCCCGCCAGCACCCCGGAGCACCGTAAGCAGCAGGACGAGGCCATGATCAGGGCCCTGTGCTATTCGGACATCTTTGATTTTCCCCTTACCGTCGACGAAATAGTCCGTTTCTCCCCGGAAACCGCCATTACTATCGACGAGGCCGGGGAACGACTGAACTCCGGCGGCCCCCTGGCCGGAGTGGTCAAGCGGAGCGGCAATTTCTATCATCTCGACGGCCGCGGCGAGAACTGCCAGCGCCGCCTGGACCGGGAAACCGAGTCGCGGCAGCAGCTGGATATCGCGCTCAAGAGACTCATTCCCCTGCAGGGCATACCGTTCCTGCGGGCCGCCGCCGTGACCGGCGCCCTCGCGGCCATGAATTCACCAGCCGGCGACGACGTCGATCTGCTCATCATCAGCTCCCGGGGACGGACCTGGACCGCTTACTTTTTCCTGCGTCTGTGGCGCCGCTTCAGCCACAACCCCGACATCTGCTTCAACGTGTTTGTTTCCGAGAGCGATCTTGTCTTCCGCAACCAGAACCTTTTTTACGCACGCGAGATCCTGGGTGCCCTGCCGGTGCTCAACAACGGCGCTTACGACAGGTTCATCGATGCCAACCGCTGGATATTCGATGTCTTTCCTTCCTGGAGCGCATCAGCCGACCGCAAACGTTACCGCCTCAGCAAGAGTCCGCGCTGGCGGCGCCGCCAGCGGCTGCTCGAGCGCATGCTCGCCGGGCCGCTCGGGGACCTGTTTGAATATGTAGTCCACAGGATCCAGGCGAAGAACCTGATCAGCTCCGCCACCGAGACCTCGATGCGCATGCGGCGCAACCGCATCAAGCTGCACAAGCGCGATAACCGTTCTCCGATTCTGGTGAAGTTCGAGCAGCGGATAGATAACTGGGTGGGCAGATACCGGGAGCTGGCGGGCGAACCGCCGGTCAAGCCGGTCGACTGATTGACTCAATCTCCTGCGCCACGCTCGTGACGCAGCCCTTCTCTAGGCGTCGCGATCCACAAAGGCGAAGATCGTCTTGAGAACGATCTTGATATCCATCCAGGGATTCCAGTTCTCGATGTAGTAGATGTCGTGCTCGACCCTCTCGCCAATGTCCGTGTCGCCTCTCAACCCGTTGATCTGCGCCCAGCCGGTGAGTCCCGGGCGCACCCGGTGGCGGCTGTTGTAGGCCCGGATGCTCTGCTCGAAGCGCTCGACATGCTCGGGACGCTCCGGACGCGGCCCCACCAGGCTCATCTGCCCCCTGATGACGTTGATCAGCTGCGGCAGCTCGTCGATGCCGAGCGGGCGGATGAACCTGCCGACCCGGGTCCGGCGCTCATCGGCGGCTGTCGACCATCCCGGCTTGCCTTTTTCAGCGTCTCGCCGCATCGACCGGAACTTGTAGATCTCGAACGGCTTCTCGTTCTTGCCCAGCCTGACCTGCCGGTAGAAAACCGGTCCGGGTGAGTCCAGTTTGATCGCGATCGCGACCAGCAGCAGGAACGGCGACAGCAGCAGCAGCGCGATCATCGAGACGATGATGTCCATGGTGCGTTTCACCAGACCCTGGAGCCCGGTGATACTGCTGCGCTTGAGGCCGAGGACGGGCAGTCCCCGGATATGCTCCACGCCGACGCTGTCGCTGAAGACCTCGTAGAGGCGCGGCACCATGGTGAACTCGATATTGTAGGGGCGGCAGCGCTCCATGATCTCGACGATGGCGTCGTGCCGGTCCCGCGAAAAGCCGACCACCATGTGCTGGATATGATACTGGCGCAGGACCTCCTCCAGCTGGTCATAATCGTTGAAGACGTGGCAAGAACCGAACTCGGCGGCCTTCTGCGAAGGCTTCTCGTCGAGGAACCCCACAAACCGGAGGCCGAGGTCGGGATTCTGCATCAGCTTGGTGGCGCAGGAGATGCCGACCTTGCCGGCGCCGAGCACCAGGGTGTTTTTCACATACCAGCCGTGGCTGCGTCCATAACGCTGCAGGGCATAGATCACCAGGCGCGCCATGGAGACGCTGGCAATCGTCGTGATCCAGGAGATGACGATGATGTTACGCGAATAATGGACCACCGGGAAAACCACCATGGTGATCCCCAGCAGCACCATCGAAGCCTCGGTCACCGCCATCGAGATGGCGGGGAAGACTTCCAGCAGGCTCAGGTTGAGCCGGAACCGGTAGAGCCCGTGCAGCTTGAACAGCAGCCAGTAAAATGGCAGGATGCCGGCGGCCAGAGCCAGATAGAAATTAAAGGAAGGGGAAGCCGCTTCGCCGGCGTAAAGCACACCCCACTGGATGTAGATAAGGAACGCCAGGCGGAAGCCCGCGATTACTCCCAACATGTCCGCTATGACCAGCGAAAAGTGGGAAAACCGATGAGAAGTGAAAAATTTGGCCTCTTTTGTCAACTTTAGTCCCTGGAACCTATTCTAGTCATTTTTACCCTTTTTTTACAGGCATTTTTCGCCAATAGCCGGATTGCCGCTCCCGCCCGAAGAAGCCGTTTCTTTGCCGGCCCTGCGCGGGCAGTGCTAAAATCCCCCCATGCTGCACATTGGCATTAACGGCCGCTCACTCTTCCGGCAACTGACCGGCGTGCAGCACTACGCCCGGGAGATAACCTTCGCACTTAAGTCGCTCGAGCCGGACAATGTGCGGTTCACGGTTTTTTCCGGCCGCGAGGGGCGCGGCTCCGGTGAGGGCCTGCCGCTGACCGCCAGCTCCATTCCCGCCGGCGGCCCGGTCCGGGGACTTGTCTGGGAGCAGACCGTGCTCAGGCGGATGGCCAAAAAGGCCGGGGTTGATATTCTGTTTAATCCTGCTAATGTGGCGCCGCTGTTTCCGCCGGCCATAAGCGTAGTTACCATCCACGACCTTTCTTTCCTGCTTTTCCCCCAGTACTTTTCGCGCGCCTTCGGCGCCTATTACCGTTCGGTAATTCCGCGCATCGTGAAGCAGGCGGTCGCGGTCATCACCGATTCGGAAAGTTCCCGGCAGGACCTGATCGAGCGGATGGGCGTTCCCCCGGACAAGGTGACGGCCATCCATCTGGGCGTCTCGCCCTCGTATCGCCGCCGCCAAAAAAAAGCGGAGATCGAGGAGGTGCGTAGTCGGCACATGCTGCCGCCGAGATTCTTCCTGTCGGTATCGAGCCTGGAGCCGCGCAAGAACCTCGGCAGGCTGGTGAAAGCTTACGGATTGCTTCCGGAGGAAGTCACCCGCGTCCACAAGCTGGTCCTCGCCGGCGCCGGCAACCGCATCTTCGCCGATGCGGCGCTTACGCACGAGCTTTCACGGTTGCCGCCCGGCTCGGTGATCACGCCCGGATACATTTCCGAGGAAGACCTGCCCGCGGTCTATCGCATGTCCACGGCGCTGGTATTCCCTTCGCTCTATGAAGGCTTCGGCCTGCCGGTCATCGAGGCGATGGCGGCCTCGACGCCGGTCATCACCTCCAGCCGCTCGTCGCTGCCGGAAGTCGCCGGCCCGGCGGCGGCGCTGATCGATCCCGAGAGTCCCGAGGAGATCGCCGCGGCCATGGAGCTGATCGCCCAGGATTCCGGCACCAGGAACCTGCTGATCGAGCGTGGGAAAAAACGGGCCTCAAAATTTACCTGGGAAAAGACAGCCAAGGAAACCCTGGCGGTCCTGAAGGCGGCAGCGGTCGATTCTGAGTATTAGGGGCAAGGGGGTTGGCTGGAGCGATACTGGTGAGGCCGGATAGAGCAACGCCAGATGACGAAGTAACTGGCCTAACCGTATCGAGCCAGCCAACCCCCTTGCCCCAAGATTCTTCAGCAATCCGCAATTATTCCCGGTAGGAAATAGCGAAAGTTCGAGGGCCGCGGGATATTTTCCGGAGCGACTCTGGCGCAGCCGTGAGCGCAGGGAAACATCCCGCGCCCCACAGACTAATCGCGCTCTCTCACCTCATAATCAAGCCATGAGGTCAACCCCAGATAGATGAAGAACAGGAATGAGATTCCTGTCTGCCAGAGGAAAAAGTCCACCATGCCATGGGCGAGGTAGGCCAACGAGGCGATCAGCAGCGCCAGCGAGACGTAACGCGCGCCGGCGCCTTGGGACCGGTTCCGCACCAGGCGGAACTGCACCCAGACCATCCGCGCCAGCAGAAAAACCATCACGGCCAGGCCGGCAATGCCGGTATTGGCCATGGCTTCCAGGAAGATGTTGTGCGTCCGCACCCGGTCGTCGTGGGGCAGGTCGGGCATGTAATCGTAATAGCGTAACCGGAACTGGTCGGGTCCGACGCCCAGGAAGGGGTTGTGCTCCCAGGTTTTCAATCCCGCCTTCCAGAGCTGCGTCCGCGCCGGGGTCACCAGCGCCGGCTCTCCGGCCTTGAAGCTGTCCGCGGTCTGGGGAATGGTCAACGGGCTGGAAACTCCATTGACAAATTTTAGCGGTATTATCAACGGCGGCGGCCCGGCGCTCGAGAACCAGCTGACATGTGCCTTGGCCAGCTCGAACACGAGCACATATTCGCCGTTTTCCTTCGGCGAGACGAATTCGATCTGTATGTCGGTCTCGGCCCCGGGCGGAACACTCACGGGAACGTTAGGAACGTTCCCCCGGTTGTCACCCAGTCCCAGATCGTAATCCTGCTGGTCCGGATAGGTCAGCCAGCGGTACCCCAGCATGACCTGGTCGCTGCCCTGAGGCTCCCAGTTGATCGAGCCAGTGTTCTTGACATGAATTTTTGCGACCGCGGTCTGGCCAGAGCGTAACTGCTGCGGAAACGACAGCAGTTTGTAATTGACCCCGTAATGTCTTTCCTGCGGAGCAACATCCAGTCTCGCCGCCATCTTGTTGCTGAACAGCGTCATGAAACCTACGGTGACGAGCAGGAGCGCGATCGCCAGCAACAGGTATGCCCAGTAACGCCGGCTGTAGCCGTACATATAGGCCAGGGCGGCGCCGGCCCCAAACGCGAGCGGTGTGGCCACCAGCGCCGTGCGCGTGAAGGTAACAACCTGGACGATCATCACGCAGGCGATAAAGACTATCGTCGCGGCCGCCGCCCAGCGCCGGGCGCTGCGGCTCTCCTGCCGCTCCGCGCACCAGATCCCGAAAGCCAGCGCCAGCGGCAGCGTCAGCTCGAGAAAGATCGAGAACACTGTTGGAAACGGCAGCGTCGCTGAAATGCGCACATTGTAAAAAGTCCCGAAAGTAATGACCCCTTCCTGGAACGGCTCCAGGACATTGGGCCACTGCACCGAGGAGATAAAATTCTCCAGCATCCCGATCACGGTCTCGATGCCGAGCGTCACGGCGACGCTCCCTGCTATCCAAAGGTGCGCCCGGGAACGCGATGGCAGGCGCGACACTGCCAGGTATACCAGTGCCGCGGAGACCAGCCGGATGGCGAACTTGAAGGCGCCGGGCTTGTCTTGCGCCGCCAGCACCGAGAGAAAATTGCTGGCGATGAAGAGGAGCACGGCCACGTCCAGAGCCCGGCGGGAAAGATACCAGGAAATCTTGCCGGCGGCGAAAGCCAGCGAGGCGAAGATAAAGATGGCTGCCACGATCTTCGAGGTGGTGAAGCTGACGGGGCCGAGCGAGAAGACGGGGCTCTTGATCTCGAAAGCAGTGAAAAGCACCGTCAGGCAGGCGCCTGCCAGCACCAGCTGCGAACGCAGGTCCAGCCGCGGACGTGTGTCCGCTACGGCATCAGACACGTGCGGCGTCACGAAGAATATCCAGGGTCTGTCTGGCGGCCTTTTTCCAGCTAAACTGCGAGGCGCGCTCCAGTCCCTTCTGACGCAGGCCGGATGCCAGCTCCGGATCGCTCAGGATGCTGTTCATCGCCTGCGCGAACTCGTTGGTATCGAGCGGGTTCACGTACAGGCCGGCGTCGCCGACCACCTCCGGGAGCGACGAGCTCCTGGAAACGATCACCGGCGTGCCCGAGGACATGGCCTCCAGCGGCGGCAACCCGAAGCCCTCGTAGAGGGACGGATAGACGAACGCGGCGGCCTGCCGGTACAAGGCCGGCAGGTAGCGCTCGCGCACGTAGCCGGTGATATGAACACGTCCCAGCAGGTCTCGCCGCTCCAGCTCGTCGAAGATGGCCTGCGCCATCCAGCCGCGCCGGCCTGCCAGCACCAGGTGAACATCCGGGTTCGCCTTGGCGACCTTGTCAAAACTCTTGATGAGGAAGTTGAGGTTCTTGCGCGGCTCCAGCGTGCCCACGAACAGGATATAGGGCTTGATGATGCCGTAGTGGCCCATCGCTTCCTCGTCCTCGTCCGTGACCGTGGGGTTGAACTCTTCCGGGGCCCCCTCGTGAACGACCTCGACCTTCCAGCTGGGCACGTTCATGAGCCGGACCAGATCGAGCTTGGTGTTGTTGGAAACGGCGATGATGCGCTTGCTGCGGCGCGTGGAGACGGGCACCAGGCTGCGGGCCCAGATCACGTTGCGCAGGGAATGCGTCCGCGGAAACAGGCGGAAGGAAAGGTCGTGGATGGTGAGGACCATGGGACAGCTGGCCGCGACCGAAAGCACAAAGTTGGTAAAGAAGCAGACGTCGATTCCGTGCTGCTTGAGCAGCAGGGGCAGCATGAACTGCCGCCAGGGCTCCTGATAGCTAAAGTTGCTGCGGTAGACGTAAACGTTGGCCCGGTTGGCGGCCTCCCCCTCGAAGCCCGTCTCCCGGTTGCTGAAAAGGTACAGCTGTTCGTCGGGCGCCAGCAGTTCCATCATCTCCTGGATTACCCGATGTGTGTACCAGTCCACGCCGCTCTTGGTGGACTGAATCGCAGAGAGGTCAACACCGATTCGCATATGGGGTTATTCTAACTTTACTAAACGCTTAATGCCACAAAGCGCTCAACCGGAAAGGAAATCCCTGATTGTGGAGCGGGCGGCGGCCTCGTCGAGCACCACGTAGGAGACGCCGCCGATGTCTTCTCCGGACCCCGCCAGCACGAACTTGCGGTTCTGGTCGGCCGGCGTGCGGAATTTGATCCAGCCCAGCCGCATCAGGTCGTTTGTTGACAGATCGGTAGTGATATTATCCACCATTCCCGGGGCCAGCAGCGGCATCCTGGCCAGGTTGAAGGGGCTGTTGACCTTTTTCTGCAGGGCCTCCATGAACTGCTGCTGCCGGCCCATGCGCTGGAAGTCATCGTCCGAATAACGGACCCGCACGTAGACCAGGGCCCGGTCGCCGCTCATGTGCTGCGGCCCGGCGTCGAAATGGACCTGGGTCCAGTCGAGCCCTGACGGGTACTGCGAATCGATCGTCTTGGGAACATCGATGTCGACGCCGCCGAGGCTGTCGACGATCGAGGGAAACCCGGCAAAATTTAGTTCGACGTAATGATTGATGGGCAGTCCGGTCAGCTGCTCCACGGTCTTGATGGTGAGCGCCGGCCCGCCCCAGGCGTAGGCAGCATTGATCTTGTCCCGGCCGTAGCCGGGGATATTGACAAGAGTGTCGCGGGGAATGGACAGCTGGGAGATGATCTTCTTCTGGCCGTCTATCCGTATCAGCAGGATAGTGTCCGACCGCGCATTCTCCCCCGGCCGCTGGTCACTTCCCAGGAAAAGGATGTTGACCGGACTGGAGCCGATACCGCCGGGAACGCTGTCGAGGGCCTGGCGCACGTCCACGGGCACCCTGGCGTTGCTCGCTTTCACGGACCGGTCGAGGCGCCAGTAGGAAATGCCGCCGCCGATCAGGGCCAGCACCAGCAGGACCAGCAGCGAATAGCCCACCCATCGGGCCCACCGGCGCTTACGGCGCGGCGCCGAAGGACCGCGCGGTCCCGGCGTCCCCGATTCTGAAACGCCGGGAAGCCGGCTCTCGCCGGATGGCTCCGGGGACCAGCCGCCAGCGGCATCCGCCGCGGGCTCCTTTCCCTTGCCCCGCGAAGACGGTTTCAGCGGCTTCCTGGAACGAAGGCGGGAACTCTTGTAGCGGGTGTAGGGCTTCTCGGGTTTTTGCTCGTTATCCAAATCGGGGTGGGAAAAGCGTTTGCAGTTATTAGCTTTCATGTCAGGCGGACAATCCGTCCGGGCCCGAAAACTATAACAAAAAACCGTCCGTAAAATGAAAAACCGCCGGCGGTAACCGGCGGTTTCAAGCCCTTCCAGGATCAGGCGACCACGATCTGGAAATACAGGTGGTACAGAATGACGACGCCGTAGAGAACGGTCGCAGCGGTCATTCCTCGCATCGCCACCGGCAGGTGCCGGAATTTCCAGAGAGCCATCGCGCCCAGGCCGACGATCGCCGACTTGAACAGCATGCCCATGGGCAGGCTCATGTTGAAAAGTCCGGCCATTACCGGATTTGCCTCCGTGTAGCCCATCGAGAGAGCCCTTGCCGTCAGAATAGAGTCGAGCAGGTTGAAAGTGACCAGCAGCGCTCCCAGATACAGCAGCGTCGTGCCCGCCGTGCCGCGGCCGCGAACGCCGGACCCCGGCGCAAGCGCGCCGATGCCGGCAAGCCGGTAGTTCGAGGGAAGCCAGTTGCTCATGACGCGCCGGTCGGAGTTCGACCAGCTTAACGCCTGCACCGACCGGGTGCGGCGGTCGTTGATCAGGTATGCGCAGCCACTGCAGCTGGAGCCACAGTCGGTCCGGTGCGATCTCTCTGCTGTACATACAAATCTTGCCGCCACATTACTCCGATCCGCCTCCCCAGGCAGGTTACAACCTTTCCATTGAACCATTTACCGCCCCTTCTCACAATACCCCATGAGGTATGGCTGCCGCTGGCGGCGACAGTGATATACTTCGTGCGATGTCAGAGGAATACGTCATCGGCTTCGATCTGGGCGGCACTCACATGGCCGCCGGGCTGGTCGACGCTTCATTAAACGTCGCCTCCTCCCTCGAATCAAAAACTCCCACTGGCGGCCAGGCCGAGCTGCTGGCCGGCATTCTGACGCTGGTGCGGGAGCTCATCGCCCGGGCGCCCGGGCCGGTCGCCGCCGTGGGATTCGGGATACCCTCGATGATCGACCAGAAGCACGGCCGCGCTGTCATGTCGGTGAACATCCCTCTGGCTGATTTCGATTTTGTCGACTTCATGCGCGCCGAGATCGGCCTGCCGGTCTTCATCGATAACGACGCCAACGCGGCGGCGCTGGCGGAGGCCAGGGCCGGGGCGGCGAAAGGCGCCAGAGAGGCGTTGATGATCACCATGGGCACAGGCATCGGCGGCGGCATCATTATCGGCGGCGAAGTCTACCGCGGCGCCACCGGCAGCGCCGCCGAGCTGGGACATATAGTCATTGATGTCAACGGACCCCATTGCCAGGGCGCCTGCGATAACTACGGCTGCTTCGAGGCCATGGCTTCAGGGACGGCGCTGGCGCGCTACGCGGCGGAAATCGCGGCTGCGAACCCCAAGTCGGCGCTGGGCCTCGCCGCGGCTGCCGGAGAGAGCCTCGACGGAGCCCTGATCTGGCGCCTGGCCCAGGATGAAGACAGCCACGCCCTGGCGCTGTTTGAAAAGATCGGGTTCTACACGGGCGTGGGCATCACCACTCTGGTGAACATCTTCAACCCCGAGTATTTCGTCGTCGGCGGCGGACTCATCCTGGCCGGGGAGCTTATCCTGGAGCCGGCCCGCCGGGTCCTGATGAGCCGGGGACTGCGCCCCAACCGCGACATCGTCAAGGTTGTGCCCGCCCGGTTCGGTCCGGACGCCGGCATGATCGGGGCCGCCTGCCTGGCGCAGGACGGTCTGCGAACCAAAATGTAAAAGGAAGGCGTTATGTCAAAAGTTTATTTCATCTCCAGCCGCGCCGACAGCCGCGAGCGCAATCTCACCAAGTATCACCGTTTGCTCAAAACGTTCGACCTGGGGCGGGTGATACGGGAAAACGACCTGGTCGCCATCAAGCTGAGCTTCGGGGAGCAGGGGAACCTGACTTATCTGCGCCCCCAGTACGTGCGTGTCGTGGTCGATGAGGTCAAGCGGCTGGGAGGCCGGCCGTTTCTCACCGATGCCAACACCCTCTATGCCGGCGGGCGGCAGAACTCACGCGACCACGTGATAACCGCGCTCGAGAACGGTTTCGGCTACGAGGTCACCGGCGCGCCCATCGTCATCGCCGGCGGCCTGCTGGGTTTCGATTACCGCACCATGCCGGTGAGCGGAGAGCACTTCATGGAAGCCAAGATAGTGCCCGAAGCCACCGACGCCGACGCCATCATTTCCCTGGCCCATTTCAAGGGCCACATGATCTGCGGCTTCGGCGGCGCGCTCAAGAACCTGGGCATGGGTTTCGGCGCCCGCGCCGGCAAGCAGATGATGCATTCCGATGTCCACCCCGAAGTGACCGCGGCCACTTGTGACGGCTGCGCCCGTTGCTACAAGTGGTGCCCGGAAAAGGCGATCTCGATGGTATCCAGCGGCGAAGGCCGGAAGCGCAAGATCGCCCGGATCGAAGACGAGGCCTGCGTCGGCTGCGGCGAATGCGTCGCCACCTGTTTCACCGGCGCCATCGGCATCAGCTGGAAGTCCGACCCCGCCATAGTCCAGCAGAAGATGGTCGAGTTCGCCGCCGCGGCGCTGACCGAGAAGCAGGGCCGCTTTGCCGCCCTCAACTTCATCCTCGACGTCACGCCCGACTGCGACTGCCTCGGCTGGAGCGACAACCCGATAGTGCCCAACATCGGCGTCGCCGCTTCCTTCGACCCGGTATCGGTCGACGCCGCCTCGCTCGACCTGGTCAATCAGGCCCAGGGCAACGCCATGAGCGCCCTAGCCGGCGAAGGGCTGGCCAGCAACGACAAGTTCGGCGCCGTGCATCACGGAATCGACGCCACGGCTCAGCTGGCTCACGGTGAGAAGATCGGCCTGGGGCAGCGCTCCTACGAACTCGTTGACCTCGACAAGAACGAGCCGCAGTGAGGCGCCCGGCGGGTTTAGACCGAAATTCTCTTGACAAATTATGGTGGGAAAAGGCATAAAGAAATAGCGGCTTTTTTGTCGCCGCAGCAATGGTTGGCGCAACACTTTAAAAACGGGAGGAACATCGATGGCCTTTGAAATCTCTGACGAATGCCTCGCCTGTGGTGTCTGCATGGACGAATGTCCGGCTGAATGCATTTCCGAGGGCGGCGATATTTTTGTGATCGACTCCAGCGAGTGCACCGACTGCGGCGCCTGCGCCGAGGTCTGTCCCAATGAAGCGATCAGTGAAGGTTAACAGCGGGAAATATTCCACAAATATGTATCTCCCGGAGCAAGGGTTTGACCCTTGCTCTTTCATTTGGGGAAATTGATGCTCCGCGTCTGCCCCACTCCCATCGGCAACCTCGGCGACATCACCCTGCGCGTCCTCGAGGTCCTCAGGGCGGCCGACCTCATCGCCGCCGAGGACACCCGCCGCACCCGCCAGTTGCTGACCCGTTACGGCATCAGCAAGCCTCTGGTAAGTTTTTACGAACACAATGAGCTGAACCGGTTGCCGGAACTGCTGGAAAGACTGCGGCGCGGCGAAGAGATCGCGCTCGTCTCCGACGCCGGCATGCCGGGAATCTGCGACCCCGGCTACAGCCTGATCAGCGCCGCGCTCGATGAGAGGCTGGACGTCGAAGTGTTGCCGGGTCCGTCGGCGCTGGACACGGCCCTGGTGGCATCCGGTTTCGCCACCGACTCTTTTGTCTTTCTCGGATACCTGCCGCGCAAACAGGGGGAAATGGCGAAGGCACTCGCCTTCATCGCCGCCCAGAACCGCACCTGCGTCGCCTACGAATCGCCCCATCGCCTGGCCAGGACGCTCACGGCCGCGGCAAATGTTCTCGGCGACTCGCGAGTTGCCGTCTGCCGCGAGCTGACCAAGAAATTCGGGGAAGTCTCCCGCGGCAGCGCCGGCGAGCTGGCGGCGAACCTGCCGGAAAAGGTGAAAGGGGAAATCGTGCTGGTCTTCGAGGGAGCCGGGGAAACGAAGGCTGAGCCGGCGCAAGACCAAGGCCTGGAACAAGCGCTTCGCGGGATGCTTTTGGAAGGGATCTCCGCCCGCCGCGCCTCGGAACTGCTGGCCCAGGCAACCGGCGCATCGCAGAACCGGATCTACAAACTGGCGCTGGCAGTAAAAGCTGAAAAGGAAGACTAACGCCGGGCGGGGATGTCCCCTTCGCTCAACGGCTCAGCCAGTAGCTGATTCGGTCTTAATTATCGTTATCTGGCTTCGCCAGTCTCGCTTAAGGAAACATCCCCGCCCGGCGCCACCAGTCTACTTCTCCCCCACCAGCACCTCGAAAAATCCTCGCCCGGCGATGTGCCGCGTCACGCCCGAAAAACCTGCTTCCATCACCTCGCGGTAGAGTCCATGAGACCACATATCGGTCAAGGTGTCAGTCTCTAACATGCGCACGACCCTCATCCCCAGTTTCGTGGGAATCGTGTCCGGCCGCCGCAGGTCGGCAAGCACCGCCAGACCGCCCGGCTTCAGAACCCGGTGCATCTCCGCCAGCGCGTTTGCCCGGCCCGGCCGGTTCATCTCATGGATGGCCAGCGACGCGGTTGCGCGATCGAAAGATTCATCCGCAAACGGCAGGTCCTCGGCGTTGGCCTGGATGAACTCCACCTGCGACATCTTCACCTTCTGCCGCCCCATCTGGAGCATCTGCTCTGACATGTCGATGCCCACGGCCCGGCCGTCAGGCCCGGCGCAGGCGGCCAGCAGCGCCAGCAGCGTGCCGGTGCCGCAGGCGACGTCCAGAACATGATGCCCCGGACGCACGTCAGCAGCCTCGACGATGCCGCAGCGGAATCCGATCTCGCCGCCTATCCAGCGAAAGGCGTTCTTGACGCCGAAATCATAAAAGCTCGCCAGGCGGCCGAACTCATCGCGATAGTAACCGGAGGTGTGTTCCGTCATCAGAAGTGCTCCCTTGTTCTCCATCTTGCTAAAAGAAAGTCCGTATCTCAGACTTCCCTGTCCGCCGGCGCCTTAATCCTCCTGGCTGACCTGGAACAGTTTGCGGTAGACGCTGCTGTTTCGCGAGAAGAGGTAGGAACGGTAGGGATGCTTCATGTACGTCATCGATCTGACTCCGCGCTTGACGATCGACGGGTAGGAATAGACCTTTTTGCAGGCCCACTGGTAACCGGCCTGCAGCTCTTCCGGCGTCATCTTCTTGGGGATGAAGGCGACGTTGCCCACGTCGTATTTTTCCCAGCGGGAATGGATGATGCGGCCCTGGCTCAGGAGCTCGGCCCTTAGCGATGTGCCCGGGTAGGGCGTCAGCACCGTCAGCTGCGGGCAATCGATGTTGTTGCGGTTGATGAATTTAACAGTCTTCTTGAAGACGGATTGGTCGTCGCCGTCAAAACCAAAGACAAAGCAGCCGATCAACCCGATCTTGTGCTGGTGGAAGATGCGGATCTTGTCCTCGTACTCCGCTACCCGGTTGGAAGCGTTCTTGCCCATCTCGGCGATGTTCTCCTCGGAGAGCGATTCGAAACCGACCAGCATGCCCGCGCAGCCGCTTGCCTGGGCCAGATCCATCAGATCCTCGTCATCGGCCATGTCGATCGACCCCTGGCTGAGCCAGTAGACCCCCAGCGGCGCCAGGGCCTTGAACAGCCGCTTGGCGTAGCTTTTGTTGGCGGTGATGTTGTTGTCGGTGAAGAAGACGAAGCGATGCTCGGCCGCCTTGACCTCGGCGATGACTTCCTCCACCGGGCGGAAGCGCATCCGCGGGCCGTAGAATATCGTGGTCGAGCAGAAGGAGCAGCGGAAGGGACATCCCCTCGATGTCTCGACCTTGGGAATGTTCAGGTAGGCGTCCTCTTTCATCAGGTCCCGCCTGGGAATCGGCAGGCCGGCGAGATCCGGCTTGGTATCGGCGGTATAAGTTGGTTTCATGCCGCCATTGCGGTAATCGGCCAGCAGCTGCGGCCAGGATTCCTCAGCTTCACCGATGACCACTGAGTCGGCGTGCGTCGCCGCCTCTTCCGCCATCAGTGACGGATGGACCCCGCCGAGCACCACGGTACGGCCGCGCCGCCTGAATTCATCGGCTATCTCATAGGCCCGGGGAGCGGTCGGAGTCAGCGCCGTGATCGCGATCAGATCGGCGTCGACGTCAAAATCGATCGGCTCCACATTCTCGTCGACCGCCACGATTTCATGCCCCTCCGGAGTCAACGCGGCCACCAGCGGCAACGTCAGCTGGCTCATGTAGATCTTGCCGCGAGTCTTTACGTTGGACTTATGATAGGGTTGGACGAGTAAAATCTTGATGGAAAAACTCCTGATCTTTGGGGACCTTTGAACTCTAACAACAGAACCATAATGAAACAAGTTGCCCTCCGCCGCATCCGATAAACGCTCGATAAAAATGGCTGACGTCGTTCCATTCAGAGGGCTGCGCTATAACCGGGAAACGGTCTCCGACCTCTCCCGGGTGATCTCTCCTCCCTATGACATCATCAGCCCCCCGGAGCAGAAGCGCTACCACGAGAAAAGCCCTTTTAACGCCATCCATCTGGATTTCGGGATGGAAGAGCCCGGCGATAATGAAGCCGGCAACCGCTACACCCGGGCCGCCGGCCTGCTGAATCAGTGGCTGCACGACCGGGTGCTGGTACCCGAAGACGCACCCGCATTCTACCTCTGCCGCGAGGAATTTTTACTGGGCGACGGCTCCACCGCCACCCGCGACGGCTTCATCGCGCTCATCCGCCTGGCCGACTTTTCCGAGGGAGTGGTGCTGCCCCATGAGGAGACCGCCTCAGGTCCCAAGGCTGACCGGTTGCGCCTGATGCAGGCGACCGGGGCCAACCTGAGCGCTATCTACTGCCTCTACTCCGACCCCGACCACACGGTGATTGGAGAATTGCACGAGGGCGCCGGCGGCGGACCTGACGTTCAACTGGAGGATGAGGCCGGCACCGTCCATTCCCTTTGGGTCGTTGACGATCCGGAACACACTGCCGCCGTTAACGCGTTTCTCGCCGGCAAGACCCTGCTGATCGCCGACGGCCACCATCGTTACGAGACCGCGCTGGCATACCGCGACGCCCGGCGTGCCGAGGAAGCAGACAACGCCCCGGAAGAAGGCGGCGCCCCGGAAGAATCGCCAACCGGCCGTCCCTACGATTACCTCATGGTCTACCTGACCGACATGGACAACACCGGCCCCGCCATCCTGCCGATCCACCGTTTTGTTTCCGGCCTCGATGCGACCACTGCTGAAAATCTTCCCGCGGCCCTGTCGGAAAAATTCGAGGTCACGGAAATCGCGGGCGGCGAAGATGGCGCCTCGGCCGCAGGCAATAGCGGTGCAGCCACGCGGGCGGCAGTCACCGGCGACACGCGCCCGGGCGACCTTATTGCCGCCATGAACGCCGCCGGCTCCGACCGCAACGCTTTCGGAATGTACCTGCCCGCCACCGGACGCTACTATCTGCTTACCGGCCGCGAGCCCCGTCCCCTGTTCGAAGATTCAGGCAACGGCAGCGGACAGGCCGGCAAATCGGCGGCCTATCGCTCACTGGATGTCGCCGTCCTCGACCGCGTCATCCTGGCCGATGTCCTGGGAATCCGAACCGGCGGCGCCAACGAGTCCGCGAAAGTACGCTTTGCCGAACGCACGGAAACAGCTTTCGAGGAAATCGCTGCGGTGGCTTCCGGCGGAGACGATGCTTCAGCTCCCGGATTCGACGCGGCCTTCTTCCTTAATCCCACAAGTATGCAAGAGATCAAAGCGGTGGCCGAAGCCGGCGAGAAGATGCCGCAGAAATCGACTTATTTTTATCCCAAGCCGGTAACCGGCCTGGTCTTTCGCAGCTTTAGTTTCTAGCTGCTGAAGCTTCTTCCACACAAGCACCGGAACCACCCTAGTGCTGCTCGTCGAGCTCCCCGTGCGGACAGGCCGGCTCGGCATGAATCAGCGCGTCACTCACCGCCGGGATCTTATTCTTGATCTCCTCCGCCAGCTCATGCGAGATGTCATGGGCCCGCCCAGCAGCAGCATCTGCACCCAGCTGCTCATGTTCTCGAATTTCTCGTGGCCGAAGGCGTGGGTTTCGTCGGCGGGCCTCTCGGCCCAGCGGATGCCCAGGTATGCCAGCAGGCTGGCGACAAGATCGAGCAAAGAATGGGTCGCTTCGGCCAGGATGCCGATGCTGCCGGTGAGCACGCCGGCTACCACCTTTAGCGCGATCAAAAAGATGTTCACCAGCACCGAGACCAGCGCTGCGCCCAGCTTGGTGCCGCTGTTCGGTTTTTCGTGGACATGCATCATGCATCCTCGCGGCCGGTGTTATAATAAGTGGCTCTGAAGTCATCCCCGTAAGGACCTGATTTGACACTGCTGCTGCTCGTGATAAGCCTCGCCATAATCCTCGCCGGCTGCGAGGGTTTCACCAACGGCATCGAGTGGTTCGGCAAGAAGCATGGTCTGGGAGAGGGAGCCGTCGGCAGCATCCTGGCCGCGGTCGGCACCGCCCTGCCCGAGACGCTCATCCCCCTCATCGCCCTGGTCTTCGCCTCCGCTGAGAACTCAAAGGACATCGGCGTCGGCGCCATCCTCGGGGCGCCCTTCATGCTCTCCACTTTGGCGATGTTCGTCACCGGCGCCGCCCTGGTCATCTTCAGCCGCACCAACGGCCGCGACATCAGCCCCAGGGTCAACCACAAGATCATCAGCCGCGACCTGGGTTTCTTCCTCATCTTTTACCTGGCCGCGGTCATTGCCGGGCTTATCCATGTGCGGCCGCTTCACTGGGTGCTGGTCGGGTTCCTTTTGATAGGCTACGGCATTTATGTTTATGTGACGCTAAGGACCGAGGGTGACCTCGATGGCCACACCCGGCCGCTGTACCTGGCAAGCTCGCATCCGCCCAACTTTCCCCGCCTGCGCTGGATCCTGCTGCAGGTAGCTATCTCCCTCGGCGCCATCATCGCCGGCGCCCACTTCTTCATCCAGGCGGTTTCGGAGCTTTCGAGCTACCTGGGACTGCCGGCGCTGGTCATCTCCATGCTGATCTCGCCGATCGCCACCGAGCTGCCCGAGAAGTTCAACAGCGTGCTCTGGATCCGCGCCCGCAAGGACACCCTGGCCCTGGGAAACATCACCGGCGCGCTGGTTTTTCAGAGCACCTTCCCGGTGTCGATCGGGCTGTTGCTGACCAAATGGGAACTCGACACGGTTTCACTGGTTAGCGCCGGGATAGCGCTTGGCAGCGGATCGTTGCTGTATTTATGGATGCGATTCAAAGGGACGCTCAGCTGGTGGATGCTGCTGCTTTGCGGGGCATGGTACTCGGCGTTTGTGATCTACGCGCTGGCGACGAACCTGTAACCGCGCCGAACACGAAACGCCCGGCCGCCGGGAATCGCAGACGCTGGCAGCCGCCCCAAAGCCAGCGCCGGCAGCGATTTCAACCACGCCGCGCGGTATGCTAGACTATTTCCCCGGCCGGTGTTTCCGGCCGATTGTGTTACAAGTGCGCCCGTAGCTCAATTGGCAGAGCAGGGGACTCTTAATCCCAAGGTTATAGGTTCGATTCCTATCGGGCGTACCA
>JAJZQT010000089.1 GCA_021803005.1 Actinomycetes bacterium | reverse complement strand
GGCTGCCAGACCGGATGGAACGCCTTCGACGGCACCTGGGATTGCCCCTGCCATGGATCGAGATACCATGCGGACGGCTCGGTGCTGCGAGGTCCGGCCAACGGGCCTTTGGCGACCCTGGAATTTCATCTGGACGACGGAGAAATCAGGCTCAACTAAAGCCGGGCTGCGCATTTTGCCGGCACCTGCAGCGGGCCCGCGCCGCGTAATATCGGGAGTACCCATGCCGGGTAAACATTACGACTTCCTCATCATCGGCGGCGGACTGGCCTGCGCCAGCGCGGCCAAAGAGCTGGTCGGGCTCGGGCATGGCGGCGGTATCGGCGTCCTCGCGGAAGAAAAGGAAGCCCCCTACGACCGGCCGCCCCTTTCCAAGGAATATCTGCTGGGGGAATTCGAGCGTGACTGGCTGTTCCTGCTCAATGGGGATTTCTGCCGCGAGCATGGTATCGACCTTCAGCTGGGGATCGCCGCCGCCGCGGTCGACACCGGGGCCCACCAGGTGACCGCGGCTGACGGGTCGCGGTTTTCCTACGGCAAGTTGCTGATCGCTTCCGGCTGTCATTTGCGGCTGCTGACGGTTCCCGGCTCGGATCTTCCCGGGCTGTATTACTTGCGGACCCTGGCGGAGTCGGAAGCTATCCGCGAAGCGGCGCTTCACGCCGGCCAGGCTGTCGTCATCGGTGGCGGCTTTATCGGGCTCGAGGCCGCGTCCGTCTTATCACAAATAGGACTTGATGTAAAAGTGGTGCACAGGGGCGACCGCCTGTTTGAAAAGTTTGCTTCAGATGAAATAAGCGCTTTCTTCGAAGAGCTCTACGCCAGCAAGGGCGTGCATTCAATCTACGAAGACGAGGTCGTGAACCTGGGGGGCAAGTCGCGGCTGGAAATGGTGGCGACCAGGGCCGGCAGGACCCTTCCCTGTGATATCGCCGTGGCAGGCATCGGCGTCTGGCCGGACACGGGTTATCTCGAGGGCAGCGGCCTGCGGCTGGACAACGGCGTCGTGGTCAATGAGTTTCTTGAGGCGGGCGCTCCCGATGTCTACGCCGCCGGCGACATCGCCAACTTCATGGACGTGGTCTACGGCAGGCAGCGCCGCATCGAGCACTGGGACAACGCCATCAGGCAGGGCCGCCGCGCCGCCGCCAACATGGCCGGCGGGCGCGGGGAATTCCGCAACGTTTCATATTTCTACTCAACCGTCTTCGGGCTGACTTTTGATTTCCTGGGGGACATGAACGGATTCGATGATGTGGTGCCCCTGGGCTCCTTCGAGAATAAATCCGCCACCGTACTTTATCTCAGGGAAGGCGTCCTGCGGGCGGCTTTCCTGCTGGGGCGTTCCCCGCAGGAGAGGTCAACTGTGGCTGAGATGATCGCCGCGAAGCAGCCGCTCAAAGAAGTGGAAGCGCGGCTGGCTTCTTAATTTTCTTCCTGCACCGGCACCACGGTCACCGGCACCTTTGCGCCATGAATCACATTTATGGTCACATTGCCGAGCACCGCGGCGGCCAGCGCCCGGCGCCCATGGGAGCCGATGACGATATGGTCGGCGCCCTCGCTGTCGGCGCGGTTTAGTATCTCCTGCCAGGGATGTCCCTCCGCTACCATCGCCTCCGCTTTGACGCCGGCGGCGGCGGCGGTCTTCTTCAGGCGCTCGACCGCTTCCTGGCCGAACTGCCGGCGCTGGTCGTCGAGGGCGGCGACATCGATCGAGGAGCCGCTTTCCAGTTCATAGACGTAGGCGGGCGATACTTCATCGACCACGTTCAGGAACAGGAGCGAGGCGCCCCCGGCCTTGGCGAGTTCGATGGCGCACTCGGCGGCCTTCCCGGCCCGCACGGACCCATCGGTGGGAACCAGTATCTTCTTCATCGCAATCCTCCTTGTCAAGTTACATTTCCGTAAGGCCCGGTTGCTGAAACCCTTCGCAGCAAGAACCGGCTCAACCGCTAAAACCCTCGCGGAGCACGTCCTCGATCTTGTGTCCCTTGGCGCCGCGGCCGGGCAGCGTCCATCCACGCCAGAAGAAACCTCTTGTTTGCGGCATTGACAGTTTCATGATAGCACCGGTCACGAGCGCCTGGTTGTCTTCCCCGAGGACGGGTCCGTCGATTGTATCGGTGCCGGGCCCCTGGCGCCAGGCGCCGAACTCCAGCAGCACTCCCTTGAGCCCGTCGCGCTGGGCGATGGCATTGGCGCGTACCAGGATTTCGCTGACCTGGGCCTCGAACAGGGCCTCGTCGAGCGTTTCTCCATGGGGATAGATATCCAGCATCAGGTAGTCATAACCCTTGTAGTCGAGCTTCTCGAAATCGTGCTGGGCGCCGGGCGGCACCGGCGCCGTGGAAACATCGGGAACGACCTTGGCGACGACGGGTCCGCTGTACTTCTGTTTAACAAGTGGCAGCACCGCGACGGACCACTTGTTGGCGGCGTCGGTGCCGAGCGCCAGGTTGTATTCATCCAGCGGCGAAAACAGCTCGGCCTGTTTCTCTTCCGCCGTCTGGGCCCAGTGGCTTGCGTCTTCGGTGAGATGTGTCATGGTGGAGTCTGAAGGATCGATCACCTGGCTGTAACCCTCGGCGGCAGTGGTGGGCGCGATGAAGACCGACAGGCCCGAGTTGTGTATCTCTTCCGCGAGTCCAGGCACCGACTGCGCGGATCCCTGCAGGATGACGCGCGGGCGCCCGCCCGCCCGCTGGGAGATCAGAACCGGCGGTCCCAGCACGACGATATTGAAACCATCCGCGCGCAGCTGCTCCCGGTCGCCGGTCACATCCTGCCAGGCGTCTGCCCGCGGCTCGTCGATGCCGTGAAAAAAGGCAAGATTCTGACGCTGGTATGGCGGAGCCGTAGTGGTCGGCGCGGTCTTGGTTGAGGTCACCACGGTAGGCGTGCCGCCGCAGCCGGCGCCCAGCAGAACGGCTGTCAGCGCTAGCGCCGAAGCCAGCGAAATCGCCAGGATCGCGGCCGTGACGGCAAAGAATCTGTTCCCTGATTGTCCCGGAAATCTCATGCTGGAGTAGTTTTATCATTTATCGGGGGCGAGTGTCGCGCCGGCCGCGCCGGCGGAGAACAACATAATAGTAATTGCCTGCGATTTTGGTGGAAAACCCCTACCGCCAGGAGCCCCCAGGGGCGTGCAAAAAAAGGTCAGGCTGTTACAATTAAAGTAGGTCCTGTTTCATGTGGCAGAAGGGGGCGTCAGAAATGCAAACTGTAATGTGCCCATATTGCAACGAACGGAACCATACCAGCAGTCCCGAGGTCATGGCGGAATGCGCTTATTGCGGCATCCGTTTTGCCGAGGTGCGCAACACTTACCAGACTTTGGTGATCCTCGACAATGATCTTCCCAATGCCTGGGAGAAGGCGGAAGAGCTGATGGCCGACTGGCAGGAGCGGGGGGAGCTCGAAAAGGAGGCCATCGTCGACCGCCGCATCGGCGAGGATAGATTCGACGGGCGCGATCGCCGCGTCCGGCCGTCCTGGATTCCCATGCCGCTGAGCAAGGTGTGAGTGCAGCCGCCTCAGTCCATCACATCGTAGCGCCCGAAAACCGGTTCACGGCTTAGCAAAGGCGTCACGTCCCCGGTAAGCGCCGGGCTCTCTCCCGCCGCGGTTGCCCGCTGCGCCGCATCGTAAGCGGCGCGGTCGAGCCAGCGGGAAAAGGTGAAAAAGATATTCGGGTCCTCGGGTGACTGGGAGATGAACGCGTCGGTAACCCCGTCCAGCCCGCGCGTCTGGCGCAGGTTTTCCCGCAGGATCTCGAGCAGGTCGTCCGCCTTGCCCAGCTTCGATTCCACGATGGCGAAGCTGATGACCCGTCCGCGCACGGTTGCTTCCGACCCGCAGTTGACACAGAGGTCGCTTGAGGGGTCGCCGCCGGCGAAATCCTCATCAGCCAGCATGGGCATGCCGCAACTCTCGCAGGTTTTCATGGATCTTCCTCCTTGCCTGATCGCTTTTAAGCCTGATGGTTTCATATCCCCGGCTGGCGGAAAGTATGCATTGGGGCAGGGAAACGGTATCACATCATGAAATAGGAGCCCATGCAGGAACTGACGCAATACCAGATGAGCGTTTTTACCACGCTGCTGCTGGCGATTGCTTTGGCGCAGCTGGCCGTTATCTCGCTCGGCCGCGGCTGGATTGGAAATCTGCCGGTGGAATCCCGCCGCTGGCTGATTCAGGCCCACCGGTTCGGCGGCTACATCGGCCTGTTCGTCATGCTGCTGGTTTCCTATACCTGCGTGGTCTACCTTCTGGTCAGTTTCGGGTCCGCCCGCGTGGCCATTCACAGCATCGCCGGCACCGTCGTGATCGCCGCCGTCCTCGCCAAGATCGTCATCACGCACGGGCTGCCGCGGTTTTATACTGCTCTGCCGTATTTTGGCATAGTCGTATTCGGCTCGGTCGTCATCATCTGGATCTCCAGCGCCGCCTGGTATTTTTATTACGTGGGATTTCAGTAGGGTTACGCGGGTTGCCGGTAGCGGGCCCGGCGGCAACCTATCCGAACCGGTACTGCACCCCGAAGCCGCCGCGCGGATAACGCATGGTGACATTGTCGTAGGGGCAGCCGCCGCTGCGGCAGGTGCCGCACTCGAGGCATCCCTCGAAGGCGATCGAGATCGACTTTTCCTCTTCCTCCCAGCGGTAAACCTGCGCCGGGCAGGAGCTGGTGCAGAACTTGCGGCGGCAATGCTCGCGGCAGACCTGGTGGTCCTTGATCTCCAGGTGTGCAGTGTCGTCGGGCTTGAACTTCACCAGCCCCAGCTGGGCGGTGACGTCGTGCTCGGGCGGTTTCCAGTCGCGATCGTCGTATGGCAGCCGTTCGGTCATGAGATCGCCCTCCAGCTATCCCAGAGATCTTTTATCAGCCTGCGCGCCGGCATTTGCGACCTTGCCAGTTTTGTGATCAGGTGCATCTTGTCGGCCTTGCTGAGCGAATCGACGGTGAGCATTTCCTTGACCGCCGCCGAGGCCAGCTGGGGATAGAGGCTGAAAAAATGTTTATGGGAAGATAGCAGCGGCGTCATTCCCTCGAAAGTCTTGAGGTCTTTCGTGATGATGCTCTTTCCAATCATCCGGCCGTAGCCGCTGAGCGCTTCGCGGTTGTAATTCCCCGATTCGCGCGCCTGCAGCACGGTTTCGGCGGCCATCCTGCCAGAGAGCAGGGCCAGGTTGGCGCCCTCGCTGAAGACGGCGTTGACCATGCTGGCGGCGTCGCCGGCAACGAGCACACCGTCACCGTAGAGGCTGGGCCTGCCGCGGTAGCCGCCCTCGGGAATGAGGTGGGCGGCGTACTCGCGGCGCCCGGCGCCGTCGATCAGGCGCCGCACCTGGGGCTGCGACTTGAACCGCTCCAGGAGCGTATACGCGGCACCGGCGCGGTCGACCATGTCCCTGAGGATGACGCCGACCCCGATCGAGACCGTATCCCTGTTTGTGTAGATGAAGCCTGTGCCCGGTATGCCGCCGGTGATCTCGCCGACCACTTCAAAGGCGGCGC
>JAJZQT010000017.1:11060-31859 GCA_021803005.1 Actinomycetes bacterium | reverse complement strand
CTTGATATCAACCAGGGCGAGTTCGTCGGGCTGGTCGGGGCCAACGGCTCCGGCAAGTCGACGCTGGCACAGCTCCTTAACGGCCTGCTGGTGCCCGATGAGGGGGAGGTCGTCATCGACGGCATGTCGACACGTTCCCGGCCCCATCTCGACCGCATACGCGAGACCGTGGGCATGGTCTTCCAGAATCCCGAGAATCAGATCGTGGCCACGAGCGTGGAGGATGACATCGCCTTCGGCCCGGAGAATCTGGGCCTGCCGGCGCAAGAGATCGAGCGCCGCGTGGACGAGGCCTGCCGGCGCTTCGGCCTCGAGCCTCTCCGCCGCAGCGAACCGCACTGGCTTTCCGGCGGCCAGAAACAGCGTACGGTGCTGGCCGGGTCCATGGCGCTCCAGCCCCGGGTGCTGGTGCTCGACGAGCCGACCTCCATGCTCGACCCGCGCTCGCAGAGGCGATTTCTCGATTTTGTACTCGAACTCTGGCGCGGCGGCGTCACCGTCGTCTATATAACCCAGCTGATGGAGGAGGTCGCCGCGGCCCGCCGTGTCGTGGCGATCGCCGCCGGCGGCGCAGTCTTCGATGGCGATCCCCGTGAACTCTTCTCAAGCCCCGATCTGCTGGGTAAGACCTCGCTGGAGCCGCCGCTGGCCGCGCGGCTGTCGGCTGCCATGGCCGCCCAGGGCCGGCCGGTACAGCCGGTGCTGTCACTTCCCGAACTGGTCGAGCAGGTATGCAAGCGGGCATAGACAGCCAGGCGGGCCCCGGGGCCCCGGCCAAAACTTCGCTTGATGCCCGGCAGACATCGACCGCGCCAGGGCTGCGCCTGGAGATGGAATCTGTCAGCCTTGTTTATCAGGCGGGAACCCCGTTTGCCTCGCGGGCGCTGAATGAGATTTCCCTGGTTGTCGAGCCAGGCGAGCGTCTTGGCATAGCCGGCCCCGTGGGTTCGGGAAAATCATCTCTGCTGGCGGTGTTGGCCGGCATGGAAGCGGCGGCTTCCGGCCGCGTGCTTCATGACGGCCGTGAGGTCGGCGGCAAGAACCCTCCGGCGCCGGGCAGCATCGGACTTGCCTTCCAGTCGCCGGAGAGTTGCCTGTTTGAGAAGACCGTTTATGACGACGTGGCTTTTTCCCCCCGGCGCCAGGGACTTGCGGACGGCGAGGTCCGGCGCCGGGTAGAGGAAGCGCTGGCCGCTACAGGCCTGGATAGCAGCCGTTTCGGCCACAAGAGCCCCTTTTCCCTCAGCGCCGGCGAACAAAGGCGCGTGGCCCTCGCGGGAGTCATGGCTGTCGATCCGCGCGCCCTTCTGCTCGATGAACCCACGGCCTACCTCGATCCCGCCGCGCGCCGCGAGCTCATCGCCCGGCTTGTCGACCTCAACCGTCGAACCGGCGTCACCATGGTCATGGTCGGCCACGACATGCAGGAGCTGGCCGCCTTCGCCGAGCGGCTGGTCATCATCGATGGCGGCCGCAAGGCTGCCGAGGGCGCCGCAAAGACGATTCTTACCGACGTGGATCTGCTGGACACGTATGGCCTCGATCCGCCCGGGACCGTCGTGTTGAGCAGGCTGCTCTCCGTGGCGACGGGCAGAGATATTCCCGCTGTGACCGGCGAGGAAGAAGCGGTCGGGTTGCTCCTGCGGTTGATGGCGGATGGCGGGATAATGAGTCCGCCATGAAGGTAAACAACATGATCTCCGGGCAGTACTATCCGGGAAGCTCGTTCTTCCACCGGATCGACCCGCGGGCAAAAATCCTGGCGGTAAGCGCTTATGCTGTCGTGCTGTTTCTGGTTGCCGGCTTCGGCGGCCTGGTGCTGCTTGCCGCCGGGCTGGCCGCCGGCATTTTCCTGGCAGGCGTTCCACCCTCATGGCTCTGGCGCGGTCTCAGGCCGGTGCTGCTGCTGATTGCGATTACCTTTCTGTTTCAGGTCTTTCTCACCGGCGGCGAGGAGCTGGCGCGCCTGGGTCCGATCCCCGTTTACCGCGAAGGCGTGTTCAGAGGGGCTTTTCTGGCCTTGCGGCTGATGCTGCTGGTCCTGTCCGGTTCGATCCTGACGTTCACGACGCCGCCGGTGCTGCTGACCGATGCTCTGGGCAGGCTGATGTCGCCCTTGACCAAAATCAAAATCCCGGTCTATGAACTGGCTCTGACGATGACGATCGCTTTGAGGTTTATCCCGACACTGGTAATGGAAACCGACCGTATCATCAAGGCCCAGAAGGCGAGAGGCGCGCTGGCCGCGGCCGGAGGGCCGGTGGCCCGCGCGCGGGGAATCCTGCCGGTGCTGACCCCCCTGTTTGTCACCAGCTTCCGCCACGCCGATGAGTTGGCGGTCGCCATGGAGTCGCGCTGCTGGCGCGGCGGCCGCGGCCGCACCGTCCGGCGCAAACTGGCCTTCAACCGCCGCGACGCCGCCTTCGGACTGGCGCTGCTGGCCTTGCTGGCGGTATCGTTATGGGTCGGCAGGTTCCAGCCGGGAGAGCTGGAAATCTGGCGCTAACAAATGGAGGCGATAAAAAACATAAGACTCGACACCGAGTACGACGGCACCGATTTTGCCGGCTGGGCCAAACAACCCGGCCTGCCCAGCATCGAGGGCGCCCTTGAAGACGCCCTCGGGCGCATCCTGCAGCGGGATATTTCCCTGTCGGTGGCGGGGCGCACCGACGCCGGCGTGCACGCACGCGGTCAGGTGGCCAGCTTCCGGCTGGAACCGCGTGTCGAACTCCGTCCTGACATCCGCGCAGAGCCGGCACTCGACATGGGCAAGCTGCGGCGCTCCGCCAACCAGCTTTTGCCTTCGGGTGTGGTCATCACCCGGGCGTCTCCGGCGCCGCCGGACTTCGACGCGCGCCACAGCGCCGTCTCGCGAACATATGTGTACCAGGTTCTCAACCGGCCTTACCCCTCCCCGTTCCGGGGGCGGTATGTAAATTACTTTCCCGGCAAACTCGACCCGGGGCTGCTGGCGCAGGCTGCCAGTCTGATCCTCGGCCGCCATGATTTCACAGCCTTCACGCCCACGGTTACCGAACACTGCGATTTCGAGCGTAATGTCAACCTCTCGGAATGGAATCGCGAAGGCGATCTGCTTGTCTACCGGATCCGCGCCCCCGGCTTCCTGCGCAACATGGTCAGGGTCCTGGTTGGCACCATGCTCGAGATCGGGCGTGGGCACCGGCCGCTCCTGGACCTGCCGGTCCTGCTGGCGGGGGCCGGACGGCCGGCCGCCGGCGAGACCGCGCCGGCTCGGGGGCTGTTCCTTGAATACGTTGAATATGCGGGGGAATGATGTTTCCGTGCGAAGCCGGGAAGCGATGTTATTTACGAGGCGGAGATGGGTAACAAGACAGGCATAAAGAATCTCAGCGATCAAAATATTTTAGGGGGCTTGTAGGCGCGAATTATTTCAAATATAGTTTGGTTGCTTTCAGGCAGGAGAATGGTGGGTCATCGATTAAGTAGTATAGGCATCACGGGTATGCCACATCAGCATGACGGGGTATGGTATGGAGAGACTGACGCATCTCGGTTCTTTCCTCATCCTGGCCGTGTGGCTGTTACTGAGCTGGGCCCTGTTTGGCTTGGTGCTCTACTGGGCGTTCTCTTAAAGCGCATATGACAGCACACCACGTGGTTTGCAGGGGGAGGCCTCGCGACCGCGCGCTACGCGCGGGAATATCCTGCGTGCTCATACTCCTGCCGGTTTTTCTCCTGATATCTATTCTTCCCGGTTGCGGCGGCGCTGATAATTCCGCTTCTCCCGGCACCGGCTCCGATGAAGCCCAGAGAACACCCGCCTCCACGGGCGCGGCGGTTCCCGGCGGGATCCGTTCTACCAATGATATTCCCTCCGGTCAAAGCGTGCGTCTCGTCTTTATCCATCATTCCGTGGGCGAGGACTGGCTGGACGACACCAAGGGAGGCCTGGGCAAAGCCCTGATGGATAACAACTACTTCGTCAGCGATACCAACTACGGCTGGGGCCCGCCCGACCTTGACACCGGTTACGAGTCCATAGGCGATCACACCGATATCGGCTATCTGTACAACTGGTTCGCGGGCCCGAACAGCTCTGCCTACCTGCAGGCGTTATACGCTGAGAACGGTGAGAATACGGGTTCGCCTTATTCACGGCTGGCCCGCGACCCCGGCGGGGAGAACGAGATCGTGGTAATAAAATCCTGCTTCACAAACTCAGCCCTGGGTGGCAGCCCCAACGACCCGGCGGCAACCGTGGCTAATCCCTTGCGGGGACAGGGCAGCGGCTCGGAAGTTCAGACCGTGGGCAACGCCAAGGGGATTTATGACGATTTGCTCGGATATTTCGCAACCAGGCAGGACAAGCTATTTGTGCTGGTGACATCGCCGCCGCTGATCGAAGCCGACACGACCCCGGAGGCGGCTGCGAACGCCCGCGCCCTCAGCCGCTGGCTCTCCAATGACTGGCTCGCCGATTATCCGTACGGGAATGTCGTGGTTTTCGATCTCTTCGATACCTTGACGTCAAACGGCGGCAACTTCTCGGCTTATGGAACGGAAGACAGCCATCCCGGCGGACCAGGCCTGCAGAAGGCAACCGGAGAATTCGTGACGATGCTGAACTCTTCTTACCAAGCATGGAGAAGCAGGTAAATACCACCCACGGAGCCGGCTTCTCCCGGACCGCTTTACCTCAGCAGTCGATGCAGGGCCTGGCAATGGCCGGATGTTCCTTCCAGCGCGAGAAGATGAAAGTCTGCTGCTCCGACTGGCCCCTGGCGGGATCGGTCGTCTTGACCACCATCTGGTAGGGAAGTCGGTCATCATTTCCAATCCAGAAGTCAACGGTCACGGAATCTGATTTCATGGAATCCAGCCGTTGGGCTTCCGATTGATCCGTGGTGTGGTTCATGGCCTCGAAGGCCAGCATGCCCATGTCGACGTCGACCTGGACGTGCCAGGTTTTCTGGCCGCCGGCCAGGGATTCCTGGCCGAAATTGCGAGAGCCGCGGGCGAAGTCCAGATAGTTGGCGATGATCTGCGGATCGGGCGCCGGCAGCTGGGGGTTGCCGCTGTGCCAGGCGCCGTCGGCGCCGGATCGCACGTACGCCTGCCCTCCCGTGTCGATGACCTCCTCCGTGACCGGATCGGCGGTCAGTAAGCTCCTGGTGGTCATCTTGACGCGATCCGGGAAAATCATGTCGCCCTCGGCGCGCCAACTCATGGTCTTTCCTCCACCAGTAGTCTGCGACTCGAGAGTGAAATGGACGCCTTCGGTCGGAGGGTACGTGGCCTTGATGGCATCGCTGGAATCCTTGAGAAGCTCGCTGGTCGATTCCGGCGTGGTCGAATAGGTCTTTGCCGGCGGCGCCGCGTCGGGCAGCCAGATGGGATAGGTCTTGGTCTCACGCTCGTTGCAGCCCGTTTCCAGAGCCGCAACTGCGGCCAGGCAGACAGCCAGGATCGTAAACGGAATGATTCGACGAAACAACGCCGCCTCCAGGATTGTGGGGATGGGCCGATCGCGGTCCCACAGATATTATCAACATATTCCAGCCCCGGCGCCAGCCCGCGCCGCCCTGCCGCAAGTTGATCTTGATCATGGCGCCGGTAACAGAACCCGCGGGTGTGATAAGATATTTCAATAGAGGCTATAAATTTGCTACAGGAAACGAAATGGATCTAACCAAATTAAGAACTTTTTGCTCGATCGCCCGCAAGGGGAACTTTTCGGCTGTGGCCGAGGACCTGTTCATGTCCCAGTCTGCTGTCAGCCAGCAGATTCAGGCGCTCGAGCGGCGCTACGGGGTCGTTCTTTTCGATCGCGGCAGCAAGGGCGCCACGCTGACCGAGCCCGGCCACATCCTCTACGAGAAGGCGCTGCGAATACTCGATATCGAGGACGAGATCAACCAGGAATTCGACGACCTGCGCGGCCTCAAGGGCGGCGAGCTGCACGTCGGCGCCAGCACCACCGTGGGCAATTATCTCATGCCCTTCTACCTGGGCGAGTTCAAACAGCGCTATCCCGAAGTGAAGGTGTCGTTGATCGTTGAGAACACACGTATTATCGAGGACCAGCTGCTGGCGGGAATGTTCCCGCTGGGGGTTGTGGAGCACGACGTGGATAACCCCTCCCTGGTGCGCGAGTCCATCGAGAAGGACGAGCTGGTCCTGATCGTCAGCCCCCGCCACCGCTGGGCCGAGCGCGACACCGTCACCAAGGACGAGCTGATGCAGGAGCCCTTTATCACGCGTGAAGCGGGCTCCGGGACCCGTGACGTCATCGAGGAGACCCTGGCGCGCCAGGGCATTCCCAAACTCAACGTGACCATGGAACTCGGTAATTCCTCCGCCATCAAGACCGCGGTCGCCGCCGGCCTGGGCGTTTCCATCCTCTCACGCCGGGCGGTGCACGCGCAGCTCGAGGGGCGGATCCTCAAGCACGTCACTGTGAAGGACGTTGTCCTCAAGCGTGATTTCTACCTGATCACGGTCGGCGACCGCTACTCATCTCCCGCCTCGGTGAAATTCCGCGAACTGCTTGTCTCCGGCAGCGGCTCCACGGGCCTCGTGCCCGACCTCACCTGAGCAATTTCCCGGGGCCTCGTGCCCGGCTTCAGCAGAGCCATTCCCCGCGTTTCATCACAATGGGTGATGTATTTTGCAATCACCTATTGATTTATCTGATGTAGCTTATCTTGAATCCGGATTCATTTGAGCCGCCGCTTCTTTATCTTTTCCCGCCAATCTGATATAAATTGCGCCGGTCTGATAGTGCGACTGCGTCCACCCCTGAATCCAGCATGAGCAGGGGGGCGTTCAAAAAAACCGGGGGTATCCCGCGATTAGAGAGGAGAGATATTGGAAAGTTTTGTATCTAACAATGCGGTGGCGATTGCCATTGCCTGCGGCGCCGCGGCGGTTGTTTACGGCGTAATCCTCATTATGTGGGTTCTCAAGTTGCCTGCCGGCAACGAGAAGATGCAGGAGATCGCCGGGGCTATCCAGGAAGGCGCCAAGGCCTACCTGAACCGGCAGACCCGCGCGGTAGCAATCGTCGGGGTAGTGCTGTTTGTAATTTTGACAATTGCCCTGGGATGGCACACAGGCGTCGCGTTTCTCGTGGGCGCCATTCTTTCGGCCTCTACCGGCTGGATTGGCATGATGGTTTCCGTTCGCGCCAACGTGCGCACGGCCGAGGCTGCCCGCGGTGGGCTCAAGCCGGCCATGAACGTTGCTTTCCGCGGCGGTTCGGTAACCGGACTGCTCGTCGTCGGCCTGGCGCTCCTGGGCGTCTCGGGCTACTACGGCCTCATGACCAAGTTCGGGAACCTGACTTCCAAGGAAGCTGTTGACGCGCTGATCGGCCTCGGCTTCGGAGGCAGCCTCGTCTCCGTCTTCGCCCGTCTCGGCGGCGGCATTTATACCAAGGCCGCTGACGTCGGCGCCGACCTGGTTGGTAAGGTCGAAGCCGGCATCCCCGAGGACGACCCGCGCAACCCGGCGGTCATCGCCGACAACGTCGGCGACAACGTCGGCGACTGCGCCGGCATGGCGGCCGACCTCTTCGAGACCTATGCCGTGACGGCCGTGGCTGTCATGCTTCTGGGCTCGCTGCTTTTCCCGAACAATGACAAGGCCCTCATGTTTCCGCTGGTCATCGGCGGCGTCTCCATTCTCGCCTCGATCGTCGGCAGCTTCTTCGTGCGCGTCGGCGCCAGCGGCGGCATCATGGCGGCTCTCTACAAGGGCCTCATCGCCAGCGGTATCCTGGCGGCGGCAGCATTCATCCCCGTGACCTACTGGCTGATGAGGACTCTGCCGAAACTGGCCGACGGCAAGGTCGTCGGCTGGGGCAACATCTACATCTGCACCATCATCGGCCTGGTCGTGACCGGCGCCATCGTCATCATCACCGAGTATTTCACGGCGACGAAATACGGCCCGGTCAAGCACATCGCCGCGGCCTCGCAGACCGGTTCGGCGACCAACATCATCGCCGGCCTCGCCGTGAGCATGAAGTCAACCGCTCTGCCGGTTCTCGCTATCAGCGGCGGCATCCTGCTGGCCAATTACGAGGCGGGCCTCTACGGCATCGCCGTGGCCGTCATGGCGCAGCTCTCCATGACCGGCATCATCGTCGCCATCGACTCCTACGGGCCGATCACCGACAACGCCGGCGGCATCGCTGAAATGGCCGAGCTGCCCGACGAAGTCCGCGGCGTCACCGATCCGCTCGACGCAGTCGGCAACACCACCAAGGCCGTCACCAAGGGTTATGCCATCGGCTCAGCCGGGCTGGCCGCCCTGGTGCTGTTCGCGTCATACACCGACGAACTCGGCAAACATGTCAACCCGGAGGCTCTGAAGTCGGCTTTCGCCCTCCAGAGCGCGCCGGTCATCGTCGGCCTCTTCATCGGCGGCCTGCTGCCGTTTATCTTCGCCTCGCTCTGCATGGAGGCCGTCGGTAGCGCCGGCGGCATGGTTGTGGAAGAGGTTCGCCGGCAGTTCCGCGAAATTCCGGGCATCATGGAAGGAACAGGCCGTCCAGAATACGGCAGCTGCGTCGACATCGTCACCAAGGCGGCCCTTCGCAAGATGATGCTGCCCGCCATTATTCCCATCGCGACCCCGCTGATCATCGGCCTGGTTCCGCGCGCGCTTGGCGCAACCAGCCTCGGCTACGAGATGCTGGGAGGCGTGCTGGTGGGAAGCATCGTCACCGGACTGTTCCTGGCCATTTCCATGACCAGCGGCGGCGGCGCCTGGGATAACGCCAAGAAACTCATCGAGGATGGCAAGTACGGCGGCAAGGGCTCCGACGCCCATGCGGCCGCGGTTACCGGCGACACCGTAGGCGACCCCTACAAGGACACCGCCGGCCCGGCCATCAACCCGATGATCAAGGTGGTCAACATCGTGGCGTTGCTCATCGTTCCGTACCTGACGAACAAATAAGAAAACCTGCGTCCCGCAGGGGACGTGACTGGAGCCATCAGGGGCGGGCCCGCAAGGGCCCGCCCCTTTTACTTATGCGATGTCATCCAAACCGCGCCGCCGGACGCACTTCTTATATGACCCAAATCACATCAGCGGTTGAGGCCAATCATGCTTGGCCGGCCGTGGCGAGGGTAAACTTGGTTTAGCATAGCAAGCAGACAGGCAGGGAACGGCCGCGGCAAGAGCGCGGGATCGGCATCGAATCAAGCCCGGCCGCCTGGTTACAGTCGTGAAGGAGGAGACATGAGCGAGACAAGCGAGATCACGGAAATTGATGGCGAGACCATTATCGGCGATGTGGTCGAGCGGCTTCCCGGCGGGGCGGAAGTGATTGAGAAATATTTTGGCAACGGCTGCTTCACCTGCCCGGGCATCCGCATGGAGTCGATAAGTTTCGGAGCCACCATGCATGGCGTCAACGCCGAGGATGTAGTGGCAGACCTCAGGGCGTTGCTGGAGCAGGAATAAATTCTACGGTTTTGCCGGCGGTTTCGGCGCGGGCCTGATCGGCGCCGGCGCCGGCAGCGCGCCGGAGATCGTCATCCACATGTTGTAGGCGAAGAGGACGCCGCCCAGCGCGTAGAGCGCGCCGAACGGGGCCACCGCGTATCGCAGGACGTCGGCGGTGGAGTAAGCCGCAACCAGCAGCGCCACGAACATTCCCGCCAGGCCGGTGATGTTGATCCACAGCTGCACCGTCGACAGCCCCTCATTGTGAAGCGGCCGGCCGCTGAAGCGCGGCAGGATGTGATAACCGACTCCGAAAATCAGCATCATCACCGCGCCCAGAAGATTGATATGCGCGTGGGCGCTGGTGATGTATTGGGGCGCATCGGCCTGGGGCAGGACGTGCAGCGCCATCACTACGCCCAGGATAACGCCGGTGGCCAGAGACAGCAGGCTGGTCTTGATAAAGCCGATAACGGTGGGGCTCACGATGGCACCTCCTTCTAGTGGGCGCCGTGGATCAGCATCGGCAGGCAGTGGACGCAGACCCAGCTTCCCTGGTTGTTCGAGACGCAGGCCAGCAGAACCTTCTGGTCGCTGGTCGCACCGCATTCCTGGCATTTGGGGGTTTCGGCCTGATCGGTCATGGTTGCTCCTTTGGTAGAGAAGAGGTAATTACTTTCCCCGGCGCAAATTCTTGCACGAATCCCCGCCGGATTATTACTATCCATAAGGATAACCGTCAGGCGATCGAACAAACATGCAGTAGGTCAAACCCGGATGTGAGCTTCATCACAGGTCCGCCCCGAGACAAATGGCAAAGCTTCCGGCTTCTACCTCGCCCAGGCTTTCAGCTGCCCGAGGTCGATAATCGTGATCATGCGGCGGTCGACTTCGAGGAGCCCTTCGCGTTCCATCTTTTTCAGTTCCCTGGTAACGGTCTCACGGGAGGTGCCGACGATGTCGGCCAGTTCCTGCCGTGAAAGCGGCAGATCGATGAGTGTCCCGCCAGCCCCCGCACCAGTTTCACCCATGTCCCCGCCAGCTACGCCAACCTCCCGGCCGTACTCGCTGCCAAGCTTGACCAGCAGGCCCGCCAGGCGGTGAGGAACCTGTTTGAAGGAAAGGTCCCGCACCAGCTCCATTGATTGCCGCAGGCGCTGTCCCAGCACGCGGATGATCTTGACCGCTATCCCGGGATAGCGGCGGACCAGCTCCTGAAAATCTTCGCTGCGGATCAGGTAGATCTCCGAATCGGCCATGGTCTCGGCCGTGGCCGGATAAGGCCCGCCGTCGAAAGCGGGGACATCGCCGAAAATCTGCCCGTCGCCCAGGATTGCCAGCACCTGCTCGCGGTTGTCCGGCCCGACCTTATATATCTTCACCCGGCCCGTCTTCACCAGGTAGAACGCCGTCGCCGGATCGTTCTCATGGAAGACGACCGTGTTTCGCTTCAGCTTCCGCCTGACGACGTACGGCACGACGCCACCCAGTTCCTCGTCGCTCAGGCCGGAAAAGATGGGCGTCTTTTTGAGATAGCTTTTACGGGTTTCGTTTTCCACGCGGTAATTCTACCCTTTTTTCTCAGAATGCACCGCCTGCCCGCCAGAAGGCACCGCCTCCTTGAAATGCCCCGCCGGCAGCTTCTGTTATAATTACCGGGTGTCCATTCCCATGGGGGCGAAATACAGGACAGTGCAAAAGCCTTCAATCTCATCTTCATCTTCCTCAACCCCGGAATCCATTGGTGACGCCATGCTGGAACGGCTTGGTGGCTTTATCCGCGACAAGGCCCTGTTTGGCGATAACGACCGGGTGCTGTGCATGGTGTCCGGGGGAGCCGACTCCACGGCCATGTTGAGGCTGCTGCATGCTCTCGGCGCTTCCAGCCAACCGGGCGCGCCCAGCGGATTCTCTCTGGGAATCTGCCACGTCAACTATGGCCTGCGCGGCGAGGAGAGCAACCTGGACGAGGACTTCGTCCGCTCGCTCGGCGACCAGCTGGGCATTCCCGTGCACGCCATCCGCGCCCCCCGGGAGAAACGCTCGAATTTTCAGGCCTGGGCGCGGGACTTCCGTTATCTGGCCGCGCAGAACCTCTGCCGCTGGCAGGGCTACAGCCGCATCGCCGTCGCCCACAACAAGGACGACCGCATCGAGACATTCCTGTACCGCCTGGTGACGTATTCAGGCAGACGCTCCATCGTGGTGATGCCGCCGCGCCGGGGCAGGGTGATCCGGCCGCTGCTGTTCCTCACCGCTGCGGAAGTGCGCGAGCACTGCCGGGACGCGGGATTCGACTGGCGGGAAGACGCGTCCAACCAGTCGCTTGATTACACCCGCAACCGCATCCGGCAGCTGGTGCTGCCCCGCCTGGCTGAGATCAGCCCCGATTACCGCGAGCGCATTATCGATACCCTGGCGCTGCTTGAGGACGAAGACGAGGTTCTGTCTTCGCTCACCGAAAACGCCTGGCGTAATGCTTACGAGACGATCGACGGCCGGGATTGCCTGCTGGCCTCCGAGGTCTCGCTGATGCCGAGGGCGACCGCCAGGCTGGTGATCCGGCGCTGGCTGGAAGGCGCGGGGCGGCAGGTCCGCATCTCGCGCCGCCTGCTGGACTCGCTCGTCGACCTCTGCTCGGTCTCCAGCGGCAGCAGCAGCCTCTCCCTGGCCGAGGGCCTGCAGGTGGAGCGTCAATACGATAAACTACTGCTGGTCGCGGAGTCCGTCGGGGCAAATGCGGCGCCGCAACCGGTCACACTGACTGTCCCCGGGGAAGCCGTTTTCGGTGATTTCCTGGTGGAAGTCATCGAGTCGCCGCCGTGGAGCCTGGGTTCCGATGACTATCTGCGGGTCGTAGTCGACGGTGAAGCGCTGGAGCGATCGCTGACTGTCAGGTCCTGGCAGCCGGGTGACAGGTTTGTTCCCCTGGGCCTTCAGGGCAACAAGAGTATCCAGGACCTGTTCACGGATGAAAAAGTACCACGCCGTGAACGCGCGGGTGTCCCCATCGTGGCCAGCGGCGGCGCCATCGTCTGGGTCGCCGGCCTCAGGATCGCCGAAGCATTCAAGGTAACCGCCGCCAGCGAGCGCCTGGTCGGGCTCAAGGTCTCCAGGAGGAACGAGTGATAACAGAGTTTGACCAGATTCTTATTGGTGAGAAAGAGATCCGCTCCCGGGTCGCCGAGCTGGCGGCCAGGATCTCTGAAGACTACGAGGGCAAGGACCCGCTGCTGGTTTGCGTACTCAAGGGCGCCGTCTTTTTCATGGCCGATCTCGCCCGCCAGATAACCGTTCCCTGCGAGCTTGATTTCATGGCGGTCTCCAGTTACGGGTCGAGCACCGACTCTTCCGGAGTGGTGCGAATCCTCAAGGACCTGGACGCCAATATCGAGGGCCGGCATGTGGTCATCGTCGAGGACATCATCGACTCCGGCCTGACTCTCAGTTATCTGCGAAAAAATCTCCACGCCCGCAACCCCGCCAGCGTCGAGGTCTGTTCCCTGCTCACGAAGCCCTCGCGCCGAAAAGTAGATTTCGCCTGCAAATACACGGGGTTCGAAGTCGCCGACGAGTTTGTCGTCGGCTACGGCCTCGATTATCAGGAGAAATATCGGAACCTAAGGTTTATCGCCGTCCTTCCCGAGGAAGGTGTTGAATAAAGGGCCCTGAAACCCTGCCGCGGCGGCATAGGTGTAAGTGTCTAAATATGCGATAATGAAACAAATCCTGTTTTGGAAAGGAACTGATTTTTGTGGCAAAATTTCTAAGAAGCGCCGCCTTCCCGATACTCATAATCGTGCTGCTGGCGTTCTTCATCATGCAGCTGATCAACAACCGGGATTCCGGCTCAAAAGATATGAACTTCCAGGAGTTTGTGCAGACGGTCAAGGGCGGCGGAGTCAAGCAGGTAACGATCAACAATAGCGACCACACCATGGACGTCGTGCTCACGGATGACACCAAGTCCACGGTCGGCTATACCGATGATTATCCCCTGACGCAGCTGTTGCTGGACAACCAGGTTGTCTTCTCCGCGAAAGGCACCGGATCTTCCATCTGGTCGTCGCTGCTGATCTCGGCCCTGCCGATCCTGATCATCGTCATTTTCTGGCTCTTCCTCATGAACCAGATGCAGGGCGGTGGCAACAAGGTGATGTCCTTCGGCAAGAGCCGGGCCAAACGCATGAGCGTGGACCAGCCCAAGGTCACCTTCAAGGATGTGGCCGGCGTCGAGGAAGCCGTGGAGGAGCTCCAGGAGATCAAGGAATTCCTCGAGAACCCCAAGAAGTTCCAGAACCTCGGCGCCAAGATTCCCAAAGGCGTTTTACTCTATGGACCTCCGGGAACCGGTAAGACCCTGCTGGCGCGCGGTGTCGCGGGAGAGGCGGGCGTGCCCTTCTTCTCCATCAGCGGCTCCGATTTCGTCGAGATGTTCGTCGGTGTCGGCGCCTCGCGTGTGCGCGACCTGTTCGAGCAGGCCAAGCAGAACGCTCCCTGCATCATCTTCATCGATGAGATCGACGCCGTCGGACGCCATCGCGGCGCCGGCCTCGGCGGCGGTCACGACGAGCGCGAGCAGACCCTGAACCAGTTGCTGGTCGAGATGGACGGCTTCGAGATGAAGGACAACGTCATCATGATCGCGGCCACCAACCGCCCCGATATCCTCGACCCGGCGCTGTTGCGGCCGGGCCGTTTCGACCGCCAGATCGTAGTCGACCGTCCGGACCGAATCGGCCGCGAGGCCATCATCAAGGTCCACACACGCGGCAAGCCTTTGGCGAAGGACATCAGTGCCGATGTGCTCGCGGCCCAGACCCCTGGTTTCACTGGCGCCGATCTGGCGAACCTGGTGAACGAGGCGGCGCTGCTGGCTGCGCGTCACGGCAAGAAAGAGATCGGCATGGTTGAGCTCGAAGAGGGCATCATGCGGGTCGTCGCCGGACCGGAGAAGAAGAGTCGCATCTTAAGCGGCAAGGAAAAACTCATCACCGCCTATCACGAGGTGGGCCACGCCATCGTCGGCCACATGCTGCCGCACGCCGACCCCATCCACAAGGTCTCGGTCATCAGCCGCGGGCAGGCTCTCGGCTATACCATCTCGCTTCCGAGTGAAGACCGCTTCCTGGTCTCCAAGTCGGAGCTGCTGGACCGCCTGGCGAGCATGCTCGGCGGGCGCGCCGCGGAAGAGATCCAGTTCAATGAGGTCACATCCGGCGCCGCCAACGACCTGCAGCAGGCCACCGGCATCGCCAAGCAGATGATCATGCGCTACGGCATGAGCGACAAGCTGGGTCCACGGACCTTCGGTCACAATCACGCGCAGCCGTTCCTCGGACGTGAGTTCTCGCAGGAACCGGATTACAGTGATGAGATCGCCCAGGAGATCGACGAGGAGATCAAGAAGATCATCGAGGGCGCCCACCACACGGCGCAGAACATCCTGCTCGGGCACAAGGAGCAGCTGGACCTGATCACCAACATCCTGGTCGAGCGCGAGACCCTCGAGAAAGAAGAGTTCGAGGCTCTGCTCGAAGGCACTTCCCCGGAAGAGGTCTTCAGGGAAAAGGACGCCAAGCGCGCGGCCGAATCCGAGGAAAAGAAAAAGAAGGGCACCGAAGAGGTCAAGAAGAAGGAAGTCACCGGCAGCACGGTTCCCAAGCCCAAGGGCGAGGGGTCGCTGGAGGCGCCTTCGTACTCATCGGCCGTGGATCCCGAAGAAGCAGCGGGCGGGCCCAACACCTGAACCGCAATGGAATCCATGCCTGACATCGACGCCTGAGCGGCGCATGGACCTCGAGAAGATCAACCAGGGAGTCAAACTTATCCTCGAAGGCGTGGGCGAGGACGCCCAGCGTGAGGGGCTGCTCGACACGCCGGCTCGCGTCGCCTCGATGTACGAGGATGTCTTTTCCGGGCTGGAAGTCGATCCCGTCTCGGTCATCACGACCATGCCCGCCGACCGCCATCAGGAAATGGTCCTGCTCAAGGACATCTCTTTCTTCTCCATGTGTGAGCATCATCTGCTGCCGTTCTTCGGCAAGGCCCACGTGGCCTACATTCCCAGCGAGGGCGGCCTCATCACCGGACTGTCGAAGCTGGCGACGGTGGTGCAGGTGGTGGCCAGGCGTCCGCAGCTGCAGGAACGGATGACCTCGACCGTCGCCGACGCCATGGTCGCAGCCCTCGATCCGCTGGGGGTGCTGGTGCTGGTGCAGGCCGAGCACCTCTGCATGTCGATGCGAGGCATCCGCTCCACCGCCCAGACTGTCACCTCGGCGGTCCGTGGCATCTTCCGCACCAACGCGGCGACGCGGGCCGAGGTGCTGGCGATGATCAACGGCCGCGCCTGGTAGCCGAAAACCGGAAGGGCTTAATGAAGGAATTTCGGTCCGACACCCACAGGCAGTTGCCATCATTCCTGGGCCAGGGCGCCTGGTCGGTCATGGGCATCCTCAATGTCACGCCCGACTCTTTTCACGATCAGGGGCGCTACGGACAGTTTTACGCCGCCGTCGAACGCGCCCGGCAGATGGCCGCCGAAGGCGCCGCCATCATCGACGTCGGCGGCGAGTCGACCAGGCCCGGCTCCGGGCCCGTGACCCTCGAGGACGAGCTCGGGCGCGTCATTCCCGTAATCGAGGCCGTAATCCCGGAGATAGACGTCCCGGTCTCTATCGACACCAGCAAGGCCGAAGTCGCCCGCGCGGGGCTGGCTGCCGGTGCTAGAATCATCAATGACGTCACCGCCCTGCGTGGTGACGCGGAGATGGCGTCAGTGGCCGCGGAGGCTGGATGCCCGGTCTGCCTCATGCACATGCTGGGCGAGCCGCGCACGATGCAGCTTGAACCACATTATGAAGATGTGGTCAATGACATCAAGAAATTTTTCGGGGAAAGAATCGATTACGCCGTGTCTCAGGGAATCCAGCGGCAGAGCCTCGTCCTCGACCCCGGCATCGGCTTCGGCAAGACCATCGAGCACAATCTCGAGATCATCAGGCGCCTGGGCGAGTTCCTCGAACTGGGGCTGCCGCTCATGATTGGCGCCTCGCGCAAGCGGTTCATCGGCATGGTGACCGGCGAGGAAGACACGGAAGACCGGCTTCCGGGAACACTGGCCGCGACCGTCATGGCCTTCGTAAACGGCGCCGGTGTCTTCAGGGTGCACGACGTCGCCGAGAACGTCCAGGCGCTCAAGGTGGCGGCGGCGATAGACAAGGACACAAATGGCTAGCAAGGAACATCCGCTCAGGATCACCATCAAGGGCCTCGAGGTCTTCGCCTATCACGGGGTGCTTCCCGAGGAAAAAAAACAGGGCCAGCCTTTCCTGTTCGATATTGGCCTGTCACAAAAGCAGACCTCGGCGCCGGAGACCGACGACATCGCCGACACCGTAGATTACGCGGCCGTCTGCGACCGCGTCGCCGAGGTGGCCACGGCCGGGTCTTACAATCTGCTCGAGAAGCTGGCCGCGGTCGTTGCGGATGATATCCTTGAAAGGTTCCCCGCGGTCGACCGGGTCAAGGTGCGGATCGCCAAGACCTCGCCGCCGATATCGCACCCGGTGTCACAAGTCGCAGTAATGCTCAAAAGGACGCGAGCCTGATGACGCCCAACGGGAAACGGGCCTGATGACGCCCAAACGAAGCCGGAGCTGATGGCAGAGGCATTCCTTTCCCTGGGCTGCAACATCGGTGACTGCCGGGCCAACCTGGCGGCGGCGCTCCGCAAGCTCGACGCCGACCCCGGCGTCGAAGTCACCAGAGTTTCTTCGGTCTATATCACCGAACCCGTCGGTGGCGTCGTGCAGCCGTCCTTTCTCAACATGGCCGCGGCCCTGGAGACCGACCTGCAGCCGCAGGAGCTTCTGGCCCTTTGCCGGCGCGTCGAGCAGGAACTTGGCGGCCGCGACGGCCGCGGGCACATGGGCCCGCGGGCCATCGACCTTGACATTCTTCTATACGAGCAATTAGAAATAACGGAAGGCGATTTGCTGATACCGCATCCGCACATGCTCGAACGGGCTTTCGTGCTGGAGCCCCTGGACGAGATCGCGGCCGCCGGGCAGCTGCCCGGCGGCGCCACCGTCGGCGAAGCGCTTCGGACTTGCGGCGACGATCATGGAGTGGAAAGAGACAGCGCCCGGCCGCTACTGGACTGGAGGAGTGAGCCATCGTAGATTACGGACCCATGCAGGAAGAGCTCCGCGAGCTCGCCCGCGAGAAGAACGCGCTCGTCATCGCCCATAATTACCAGCGGTCCGAAGTGCAGGACGCCGCCGACTTCACCGGCGACTCCCTCGAGCTATCGCGTACGGCCGCCAGGACCGGCGCCGAGATCATCCTCTTTTGCGGCGTGCATTTCATGGCCGAGACCGCCCACATCCTCTCGCCGCAGAAGAAAGTATTGCTGGCCGAGATCAAGGCCGGCTGCCCCATGGCGGACATGATCACCGCCGGTGACCTGCGCCGGATGAAGGCTGAACATCCGGAGGCCCTGGTCGTCGCCTACGTCAACACGTCAGCCGCCGTCAAGGCCGAGACCGACATCTGCTGCACCAGCGCCAACGCCGCCACCGTGGTCGCCAACATTCCCGCGGACCGCGAAATCATCTTCGTGCCCGACCGCAACCTCGCCCTTTATGTCGAGAAAAAGACCGGCAGGAAGCTCATCAAGTGGGACGGTTTCTGCCCGACGCACGAGTACATCACCGTCGAGACCATCCTGAAGACAAAAGCCGAACGCCCGGAGGCGCTGGTCATCGCCCATCCCGAATGCCTGCCGGAGGTCCAGGACCTGGCCGACGCGCTGGAGAGCACTTCCGGCATGATCCGCTTCGCCCAGCAGTCTGAAGCCAAAACCTTCATCATCGCCACCGAGATGGGCCTCAACCATCGCCTTAAAAAGGAAAATCCGGACAAGGAATTCATCTCGCCCACAAAGAAAGCGATCTGTCCCAACATGAAGATGACGACTTTGCGCAAGGCCATCGAGACTCTGCGCCAGGAGCGTTACGAGATCAGGCTCGACGAGGAGACGCGGCTCAAGGCACTCGCCGCCGTCGAGGCCATGGTTTCCTATATCTAAAGGTAACCCGCGGCGCCGCCAGGGCCGACGATTCCTATACTTAGGTTTGGCAACGGGGATATAATCTCCCCATGGAAGATCATCATAACTCCCCAGTATCATGACACGGCCCTACCTTCTGGCCGCCACCGATTCCGAGCCCGCCAAACGTTTTTATGACGTCATCGTCATTGGCAGCGGCATTGCCGGGCTGACGGCTGCCGTCGGCGCCGCCCGCAAGTGGAAGGTGGCGCTGATCAGCAAGAGCGTGCTCAGGGACACCACCACCTTTCTCGCCCAGGGCGGCATCGCCGCGGCCCTGAGCGACCAGGATTCCCCCCAGCTCCATTTCGAGGACACCATCCGTGCCGGCGCCGGCCTCTGCAAGGAGGAGGCGGTCAACATCCTCGTCAACGAGGGACCGTCAAGGGTTCGCGAGCTTACCGAGATCTGTCCCAGGTTCGACCGCGCCGGCGGCGACCTGGTGCTTGGCGCCGAAGGGGCCCACACGGTGCCGCGCATCGCCCACGCCGGCGGCGACGCCACCGGCTCGGAGGTCGCCAGCGCCCTGGCCCAGGCCCTGGAGACCGGCAGCCGCGTGCAGGTGCTCGAGCATGAGTTCGTCGTCGACCTGCTCACCAACGGCGGCCATTGCATCGGGGCGATATCACTCAACCTCAAGACCGGCGCCTTTACCCTGAACTTCGCCACGGCCACGGTGCTGGCCACCGGCGGCTCGGGCCAGGTCTATTCCCTGACCACCAACCCCAGGGTCGCCACCGGCGACGGCATGGCCATGGCCTACCGCGCCGGCGCCACCATCGGCGACATGGAGTTCGTCCAGTTCCATCCCACCGGGCTTTATTCCGGCGAGTCGCCGATCTTTCTGATCACCGAGGCGCTTCGCGGCGAAGGCGCCTACCTTCTCAACCACCTGGGCGAGCGCTTCATGGTGGGCGTGCATCCCCAGGCGGAGCTGGGGCCTCGCGACGTGGTGGTCAAGGAGATGGTGCGCCAGACGCAGGAGTCGGGCCAGGAGTTCATCTACCTCGACGCCACCCATCTCGGCTGCACCATGCTCAAGGAAAGATTCCCCACCGTTTACGAGCGTCTGCAGGAAAAGGGCTATGATCTCTGCCACGACCGCATTCCCGTCGCCCCCGTCTGCCACTACATGATGGGCGGCGTCGTCACCGATATCTGGGGCCGGACCACCCTGCCGGGGCTTTACGCCAGCGGCGAGGTCGCCTGCACCGGCGTCCATGGCGCCAACCGGCTGGCCAGCAATTCGTTGCTGGAAGGCCTGGTCTTCAGCGACCGCATCGTCCGCGACCTGGACAAGTACATCTCTTCCATGGAGGAAGAAGTGCGGCGGCTTCACATCGATCTGCCGGGTCCCGCCCGCGAGGGCAACCGGGCCGAGGACGTGGCCGAGGGGCTCAAGCGTCTGCGGAAGACCATGACCGCAAATGTCGGCACCGTTCGCAATGAGGAAGGGCTGGTCCGGGCCCTCAACGATCTGCGCGATCTGCATAACTCGCTCAAGTCGCCGGGCGCCGACGCGGACGAATACGAACTCTACAATCTGCTCACGGTGGCCATTCATATAGTCAAGGCGGCCCTGCTGCGGCAGGAAAGCCGCGGCGCGCATCTGCGTGAAGACTTTCCCGAGCCTGACGACGAGAACTGGAAGCATCACATCAACTTCAGGTTGAAGAGCGAGGAGCGGGCGGCGAAATGATTCCCGCCGATTCCTGCCTGAGGCGCATCGTGACGCTGTCGCTGGAAGAAGACCTCGACGCCACCGGCGATATCACCTCGCGTGCGATCTTCGCCGCTGACGATATCGGCGCCGCGCGCGTTGTCACCCGCGAAGCCGGTGTTATCTCGGGGATGGCGGCAGCCGCCGAGGTCTGCCTGCAGGTCGATCCCGATCTCAACTGGCTGCCGCTGGTGGAGGACGGCCAGCGGGTGCCCGCCGGCGCCGAGATCGGCCGGCTCGAGGGCAGGTTGATATCGATCCTGTCGGCGGAACGGACCGTGCTCAATTTTCTCTCCCGCCTGTCCGGCGTCGCAACTCTGACAGCTGCCTACGTCGAAGCTGTCGACGGGACCGGGGCGGCGATCGCCGCCACCCGCAAGACCAGTCCTGGAATGCGAATGCTCGAGAAACTGGCGGTCACCCACGGCGGGGGCAAGCCCCACCGGCAGGGGCTTTACGATGCCGTGCTGATCAAGGACAATCATATTGCCGCCGCCGGCGGGGTAAGCGCCGCCGTGACTGC
>JAJZQT010000017.1:0-10960 GCA_021803005.1 Actinomycetes bacterium | reverse complement strand
GAATGCTCGAGAAACTGGCGGTCACCCACGGCGGGGGCAAGCCCCACCGGCAGGGGCTTTACGATGCCGTGCTGATCAAGGACAATCATATTGCCGCCGCCGGCGGGGTAAGCGCCGCCGTGACTGCCCTTCGGCAGGAACTGGGCGCCGCCGCCGGCATCGAAGTCGAAGTTGAGACCACGGCCGAGCTGGAAGAGGCGATCGCGGCCGGGGCCGCCACGGTTTTGCTGGATAACATGGCTCCGGAAACGGTGCGGCAGTGCGTCGAGCTGGCCGGCGGCAAGGCCGTTATCGAAGTCTCGGGCGGCATCGGTCTCGGCAACGTGCGGCAATACGCGCAGGCGGGCGTGGATGTCATCTCGGTGGGTGCGCTCACGCGTTCGGCCGAGGGCGTGGACTTTTCCCTGGAGATGGCGGATTGATGGTCCTCCGGCAGCGGATGCACAAACAACAAGGGGTGTAAGGTGAACGTCGAGGCAAAGGTTCTGGCAGAGCTCAACGAGGAAGGCTACTCCTCCGGGCAGGCGATCAGCAACAAGCTTCATATCACCCGCTCGGCGGTCTGGAAACACATCGTCAAGCTCCGCGAGCGGGGCTATACGATCGAAGCTTCGCCGCGTCACGGCTACCGGCTGGCCGGCCGGCCCGACCGGCTCCTTCAGGCGGAGATAGGGCCGCTGCTCAAGACGAAGGTAGTGGGAAGCCGCATCGTCCATCTGGATGAAACCGGCTCCACCGCCGACGAGGCCCGGCGACTTATCGGCAAAGGGGCCCCCGAGGGTACCGTGGTCATCGCGGAGAGCCAGTCCTCGGGCCGCGGGCGGATGGGCCGGGAATGGCAGACCCCGTTCGGTCAGGCGATCGCCGTCTCGGTTGTCTTGTTCCCCGATCTGTCACCCATGCAGGTGCCGCTGCTCAGCCTCGCCACCGGCATCGCCGTCAAGAATGCGGTAGAGAGAATCGCCGGCAGAGGCCTCGACCTGCGATTGAAATGGCCAAACGACGTCTACCTTAATGGCAGGAAGATCTGCGGCATCCTGGTGGAGATGGGTGCCGAGCTCGACCGGGTCAAGTGGGCCATAGACAGCATCGGCATAAATGTCAACAATTCTTTTAAGGGAACGCCGCTCTCCGGCAAGGCCGCTTCGCTGGCCGACGAGGTGGGGCGGAGGTTGTCGAGGCGGGACCTGCTGGTGGAGCTGCTTGCCGAGCTCGATAGGGCTTACGCCACGGTGTGCAGGCCCGGCGGCCTGGTCCAGGTGCGCCAGGAGTTCGAAAAATTCGACCTCCTGCAGGGACGCAAGATCGAGATTTCAACGCCCGGCGGTCCGCTGAAGGGCATCGCCATGGGGATCGATGCCGAGGGCAGGCTGATGGTGCGCGGGCCGGGAGGGAAGATTCACGCCCTCTTCAGCGGCGAAGCCACCCTCTCCGGATCGGGAGCCATCCTCTAGGTGGCGTGCCGCCCGCTTCACATGGCACCATTGTAAACGTCACTCATAGTATTGGTTGACAATCACCGCCCCGGTGATGTAGATTACATCAGCAGCTTCGGACAAGCCGTCGCCAAACCACTATCACCGGGACCAAACGATGCCAAAGCTGGCCCTTCGGGAACTGATCTACATCGCCTTTTTCGCCGCCCTCACCACGGTCGGCGCCTGGATATCGTTCCCCCTGCCGTTCAGCCCCGTGCCGATCGTGCTCGCCAATCTGTTTGTGATCCTCTCAGGAGTCATCCTGGGCAAGTGGCTCGGCTCGCTGAGCCAGATAGTATATCTCCTGCTTGGTTTCGCCGGCGTACCGGTTTTCGCGCAGCATGCGGGGGGGCCGTCGGTATTCGCAGGGCCTACGGGCGGATATCTCGTCGGTTACGTCCTGGCAGCCTTCGTTGCCGGCGCCATCATAGAGCATCTGCCGCGCTTTTCCCGGTCCACATCGATGGAATCCCTTTACCTGACGCTAAGCCTCGCCGCGGGGGCTCTGGTGGTTTACATCCCCGGCGTTTACTGGCTGGCCCACGTGACCGGAATGGATTTTTCCACGGCCATGGTCAAGGGCTTTTATCCTTACCTTCCAGGTGATATTGTGAAGGTGGTCATCGGGACGCTCTTGTGCACAAGTTTGATCGTGCAGCTGCCACACATCTGGAAATGGCCGGCGGGCAAAAGGGCCTAACGGCAAGCTGAGGCGGAGAACGCCAAGGCGGGGTAAAGGAAGACAGAGGTGTATCAATGGGGGGCATCAGGCTCCGGGCGCATCACCTCCTGTGTATCCACGGATTTCGGGGACAGGGATATTCACCGCTGTTCGTAGCGAACATGGCTCGACTGGTCGAACGGCTGGGTACCAGCCCGGAAACGCCGGTTCAGCTGGTTACGGGTGCGGATGATATCTGTTCGTCATGTCCTCATATGAGCAATGGCATTTGTGGACGCCCAGATCAAAGAGTAGAGAACCTTGACCGCAGGGTCGAGGCAAGACTTGGCCTTGGAGAAGGCCATACCGGCAGCTGGTCATCCCTTCTCGAAACAATCCGTGATAAAATAGACCCGTTCCAGCTGGACGAAGTCTGCGCTGACTGCCGCTGGCTGGACCTTGACTACTGCACTAACGGCTTAGCCGAACTCGCGGGCCTGCCTGTCGACGACTGACTTTTCAGCAGCATTCTCCGCAGGCCAGTTCGCGGCCGTTCAATTTCTCACTCGAGCGTTTCCGCATGACCGCACTGCTGCTCGCAATTGACATTGGCAATACCCACACCGTCGCCGGCATTTATTCCGGTGACAGGCTGGACGATCACTGGCGCACAGCCACCAGCGCGGAGGCGACAGCCGACCAGCTGGCGGCGCTTTACGCTTCATTGCTGGCGCTCAGGGGTGATGAACTCGCGGGCGTTGGTGAGATCATCGTCTCTTCGGTCGTGCCGGCGCTGGTGGGGAGCTACGAAACGCTGGCCAGGCGTTACCTCAAAACGGAAGCGCTGATAGTCGGTCCCGGACTCAAGACCGGAATGCCGGTGCTGACCAATAATCCCCACGAAGTGGGCGCGGACCGCATCGTCAACGCCGTCGCGGCGATCGAGACCGCGGGCACCCCCTGCATAGTGGTGGATTTCGGTACCGCGACAACTTTTTGCGCCATCTCCGCGGCCGGGGAATATCTGGGCGGAGCCATTGCGCCGGGCCTGGAGGTTTCCCTGGAGGCGCTCACCAGCCGGGCGGCAAGGCTCTCCCGGGTCGATCTGGGCGAGCCCGAGGGCGTGATCGGCAAGACGACCGCGGCATCCCTGCGCTCCGGAGTCGTGTTCGGTTTCGCCGGCCTCGTTGACGGTATTGTCGGGCGCATTCAGGAAGAACTGGGCGGCGGCGCGAGCGTCGCCACGATCGCCACCGGCGGCTTTGCCGAGCTGGTCGTGCCGCATGCGGCGACGCTCAGCCGCGTGGACCCGCTGCTGACATTAAAGGGTTTGAAACTGGTCCATGAGAGGAACCAAAGGAGATAGCTCCCCGCGTCTCATGGAATTTCAGTCAATGGCCGACGGTGAGTACGCTTCCCCGATGAACAACCAGGAGTAGAAATCGATGAATCCTGAAATGAAACTTTCGGAAGACCGCCAAAAGGAATCCGAAGACAAGAAAAAACCTTTCATAATCGCCCATATATCCGATATGCACGCGGGCTCCCAGTATTTCGTGCCCAACCTCATGGACCGCGCCGTCATCGAGCTCAACGAGCTGAAACCGAACGTGGTGGTCAGCACCGGCGACCTGACCAATGAGGGTTTCAAGCAGGAATATCTGCTCGCCAAGAGCTATCTCGACAAGATCCAGTGCGAGAACCTGCTGCTGGTCCCCGGCAATCACGACGCCCGCAACGTCGGCTATGTGCATTTCGAGGAGCTATTCGGTTCGCGCCAGGCGATCTGCCACCGCGATGGCATCAGCATCGTCGGAGTGGACTCATCCGAGCCGGACCTCGACTACGGCACCATCGGCCGCCACCGCTACAAGTGGATCGCCGAGCAGTTCTCGGCGCCGGCTGATTTGCGCATTTTCCTCCTGCATCACCACCTGCTGCCCATTCCCGGAACCGGCCGCGAGCGCAACATGGTCTACGATGCCGGCGACACTCTCGAGGTGCTGCAGGACTGCGGTGTCAACCTGGTCCTGAGCGGCCACAAGCACGTGCCCTACGCCTGGCGTCTGGAGAACATCTTCGCCGTCAACGCCGGCACGGTCTGCACGCTGAGGCTGCGCGGCAAGGTGAGGCCCTGCTACAACGTCATCGAGATCGGCGACGACGAGGTCACTATCTGGCGCAAATATCCCTTCCATGACGCCGATCAGATCATCAAGTTCAATCCCTCAACCGTGGCTTTCGAGAAATCGGCGCATCCTTACCGGGGGCCGGCCGCTTGAAGAGCGCCATCGCCCTGATAGACGGAGAGCACTACCCGAACGTGGTCCGGGAAGCCCTGGGGGAGGTCGCCCAGCGCTTCGACCTGAAAGCGGCAGTGTTTCTTGGCGGCACCGAGAAGATCGACACCTCGCTGGCCGGGGACGCGGAACAGAACGAATACGGAGTTCCCGTGTTTCTCCATGAAAACGCCATGGAAGCGTTCAACCTGGCGGTCGCGGAACACCGTCCGCAGGTGGTTGTTGACTTGAGCGATGAGCCGGTGCTAGGATACAGGGAGCGATTCCGGTACGCGAGCTTCGCGCTTGCTTCCGGGGCCGAATACCAGGGCGCAGACTTTATTCTATCTCCCCCGTCTTTCCATAAACTTTCCGCGAAGCCCTCTATTTCCATTATTGGTACGGGCAAGCGAATCGGCAAGACTGCTATCAGCGGTTACGTTTCACGGGAGATCTCGTCATCTCTGGACCGTAATGGCAAGAATGAAGGCGTCGTCGTCATCGCCATGGGCCGTGGAGGCCCGCCCGATCCTGAAGTTATCGCGGGCAACGAGAGAAGCATAGGCGTTGCCGAGCTGCTGTCTTACAGCCGGCAGGGGAAGCACGCCGCCTCAGACTATTTCGAGGACGCGGCGCTCAGTGGCGTGACCACCGTCGGTTGCCGCCGTTGCGGTGGCGGGCTGGCGGGAGCTCCTTTTGTGTCCAATGTCGTCGAGGGGGCCGCGATTGCCGAGGGTCTGCCGGCCGACCTGCTGATATTTGAAGGAAGCGGTTCAGCGCTTCCCCCCATCGAGGTCGACAGAACCATTTGCGTGGCGGGTGCCGATCAGCCGGACGATTACCTGCTCGGTTACCTGGGGACCTACCGGATGCTGATCTCGGACCTGGTGGTTTTGACCATGTGCGAGGAGCCGCTGGCGAGCCCGGAGAAAGTTGCGCGCATCATTGCCGGCATCGAAGCCCTGAAGCCTGGCGTGGAAGTTGTGCCGACGGTGCTGCGGCCCAAACCTGACGGAGACGTCAAGGGCAGGCGTGTGGCATATTTCACCACCGCCCAGGGTCCGATAGTGGACCATATCACCGAGTTCATCGGCAGCACCTATGGTTGCACGGTGGTTTTTGTCTCGACTGAGCTGGCCGACAGGAAGAAGTTGCGAGCCGGCCTGGCCGGACTGAAAGACGGCGATGTTGATGTCTTCCTGACGGAGATCAAGGCGGCCGCCATCGATGTGGTCACCGAAGAAGCCAGCGCCCGCGGCACGGAAGTGGTCTTTTGCGACAACGTGCCGGTTGAGGTGGACGGCAGGCAGCGTCTGGACGGTCTGCTGGCAGGCATGGCGGAGCAGGCGATAGAGGAATTTCGAAGGCACCATGGCTGACCACAGGGAACATCACGATCTGCAGATTGTTGACAAGGAACACGGGATTCCGTATTCCAAAGGTCTGATGGCCCAGTCGCTGATGGCAACGGGCCTGCCGCCCGAGCGCTCGTATCACATAGCGCGGGAGATCGAGCAGCACCTGATCGACAGCGGCAAGTCCAACATCACGCTGGTCAGGTTGCGGGAAATCGCGCAGCAGACTCTCGGCGAGGAAGAGGGACAGAAGTTTACGGAACGCTACCGCCGCTGGCGGCAGCTGGGAGAGCTGGAGAAGCCGATCATCATCCTGATCGGCGGCGCCACCGGCGTGGGCAAAAGTACACTGGCGACGCAGGTCGCTCACCGGCTGGGCATCACCAGGCTGACCTCCTCGGATCTGATCCGCCAGGTCATGCGGGCGTTCTTCTCGGCTGAGCTGATGCCGGCGATCCATTACTCGTCATTCGACGCCGGCAAGGTGGTCAAGGCGGCGGAAGCCAAGGGCGTCGACCGGGACATTACCGGCTACGTCGAGCAGGTGGAAAAAGTCTGCGTCGGCGTGAACGCGATCATCAAGCGCGCCATCAATGAGGGAACGCCGATGATCGTCGAGGGCGCCCACCTGGTGCCGGGTTTCCTCAAGGAAGACCTATGGGACCGCGCCGTTGTCATCCAGATGGTCCTTGTTGTCAACGACATCGAGCGCCATCAGGGCCACTTCTTTGTGCGTGACAAGGAAACCGGCGGCGTCAGGTCGCTCGAGAAGTATGTCGGTAGCATGGACAAGATCCGCAGGGTGCAGGACTACCTGGTCGAGGCGGCGCAGAAGGAAAAGGTGCCGGTGATAGACAACCAGAACATGGATGACGCGGTCAAGACGGTGATGGGCATCGTGCTCGACACCGTGGACAAATATCGCAAAGCTTCTAACCTGGAAGTAGAGGTGAATTGATTTGGAACTTTTTATCGATACAGCTAACCTGGACGACATCAGGGAGATCGCCCACTGGGGAATTCTCTCCGGCGCAACGACCAACCCCACCCTGCTCTCGCGTGAGAGCGGCAACTATGACGAGATCATCTGCGAGATCTGCGACCTGGTTGGCGGCCCCGTGAGCGCCGAGGTTATGTCCGAGGAGGCTGAGGGTATGGTAAAGGAAGCAGAGAGGCTGGCAGGCCTTCATCAGAACGTCGTCATCAAAGTGCCGATGTTGCCCGAGGGCCTGAGGGCGGCGAAAATGATGTCGAAGCTCGAGATCAAGACCAATGTCACCCTGGTGTTCTCTGCCAACCAGGCGCTTCTGGCAGCACGCGCCGGGGCCACATATGTCAGTCCCTTCGTGGGGAGGCTTGATGACATCGGCCACGATTCCAACGCCATCCTGTCGGAAATAGTCGAGGTCTTTTCAGTGAACGATTTTTCCACTAAAGTAATAGCCGCCAGCATCCGACATCCCCTGCACGTTACCCAGGCAGCTCTTCTCGGGTGCGACATTGCGACTATTCCTCCGGCTGTCTTCCGCAAAATGGTAAAGCATCCCTTGACCGACCGGGGAATTGAAAGTTTCAAGAATGACTGGGAAAAAGCACAGTCCCAGGCACGGGAGGCCGCAGGCAATATTGGTTAACCCGGCGCCGGCGCTGTCCGGCAGCCGTGAAAGCATACCCGTCTTAAAATCCACAGAAGGACAAAACAAAGTGACACCATCATGGAAATAGTCGAAAACCAAGATCAGGAAACCCCCGCCAAAGAAGCCAAGGAAACGGCCAAGCAGGCAGCCAAGGAGGTCAAGTCCGCCGCCAAGCCGGCCAAGGCCGGGGAGTCTGCTCCCTCAGCCGCGGCGGTCAGGGACGAGCGCCCCGCGCGGGACGCCTCCGGGCGTGACGAGAACGTCAAGGTCCGCACCGGAACCCTGGACCTGCTCCCCGATGGCTTCGGCTTCCTCCGTACCAAGGGGTACGTTCAGAGCGATAACGACATCTACGTCTCCCTGTCGCAAATCAGGCGATTCAGTCTGCGCCGTGGCGATGAAGTCACGGGACAGGTTCGCGAGCCCAAGGACAGCGAGAAATACAACGCCCTGCTGAAGATTGAGGCGGTCAACGGGCTGGAGCCCGAGGCCGCTCGCAACCGTCCCAACTTCGACGCCCTGACGCCGCTGTTCCCCACCGACAGGCTGAGGCTCGAGACCAAGCCCACCGAGATCGCCTCCCGGGTCATCGACCTGGTAGCGCCGATCGGCAAGGGCCAGCGCGGCCTCATCGTCTCGCCGCCAAAGGCGGGCAAAACTACGATCCTCAAGCAGATGGCGAACAGTATCGTCGAGAACAATCCCGATGTCTATCTGCTGGTGCTGCTCGTCGACGAGCGTCCTGAGGAAGTCACCGATATGCAGCGTTCCGTTAAGGGCGAGGTCGTAAGCTCTACTTTTGATCAGCCTTCTGATAATCATGTGCAGGTTGCCGAGCTGGTGCTCGACCGGGTCAAGCGGCTGGTGGAATCCGGACGCGACGTCGTGGTGCTGCTCGACAGCATCACCAGGCTGGCTCGCGCCTACAACCTTACCGCTCCCGCCAGCGGCCGCATCCTCTCCGGTGGTGTGGACTCGACCGCGCTGTTCCCACCGAAAAAGTTTTTCGGTGCCGCCCGGAACGTCGAGGAAGGCGGCTCGCTGACCATCCTCGCCACGGCCCTGGTAGATACCGGCAGCCGGATGGACGAGGTCATCTTCGAGGAGTTCAAGGGCACCGGCAACATGGAGCTGCATCTTGACCGCAAGCTTGCCGACAAACGCATCTTCCCCGCCATCGATATTGAGCGTTCCGGCACGCGTAAGGAAGAGCTGCTGATGGATGACGCCGAGGCGATTCAGGTCTGGAAGGTGCGCAACGTTCTGCACGCACTCGACCCTGGCGCCGCCATCGAGCTGCTTATCTCCAAACTGCGCGACACCAAGACCAACGAGCAGTTCCTCCAGGAGATCGCGAAAAACTCGAGGACCTAAAAAAGGGACACCTAATAAAGGGACACATTACTTAATTCATGGTTTTAGGGACACATAACTAAATTGCCAATTTAAGGGACATATTACTTAATCCGGCATCTGTAAATGGGTAAATAAAAGGGACGCCTTCCGTTTGGAAGGCGTCCCTCTCGTGTTTGGCCCTTTCCGATGATATTTATTTGTTGATGAACTGCAGATTGCCTTATGCCGCGGCGTAAAGAACTGCAGAAGTTAGCTCTGGCAGCGATTTCTCGCACTTCGTGTCTGCCTGCCTTTTGTACCTAAAGCCTGAGAAATTGTCCAGCCCCATGGCTTTCCCCCAAAGTTCACCACGAAGATGGCTGATGAGGCTCTGAGTGGAAGCCCTCTGTGGCTTGTGATCCTGCCTCCACTTCGGAGGGGGCAGGATATCCGCAGCTCCGGCAGCGCCAAAGGTTTTGGCCGCCGCCAGCAGCAGGAAGGCGTAGGCGGCCGTGATCAGCTGTGGCACTTTCTCCACCGAGCCCGGGCTTCGCACCTGGGCCTGGCCCACACCCAGCAAGGTTTTTTCGTCCCGGAAGTTGACCTCGATTTCCCAGCGCCAGACGTAGGCCTGGATCAGCTTGTCCATGGGGATGTCGGGATCGGTTGCGATCAGATAGGCGGGCTTGCGGTAAAGCAGTTTGGATCCCTGGCGGGGCCGGTAGCCAAGGGGAGCGATGACGATGAGCCTGAGGTTGTGATCTTGTCCGGCTGAGCGCCATTTAAGGGGCGCCATGGTCTTTATCTTAAAGTCATGCTTTTTGCCGGCGGCAAACACCTCCACCGTCTGCCAGGGGATCTTTTTGTCCTTCCCGACCTCCTCGGGGGTGGGCAGCCGCTCCCCGTAGGCCGGCCGGCGGCCCGGGCCGGTTGGGCTCGTTTTATCCGGCGGCAGATACAGCCTGGTGTCTTTGCGGATGCGGCCGGTGAGCTGGGTGCGACCGGGCAGGTTTTTTAAAACGGTGGCGTTGGTGAAACGCCCGTCCACCACCGCCAGGAGCGGGCGCTCCCGGCCGCCGGGATCCTGGTCCAAAGACTGCCTTAAATCGGCCAGGCAACCGGCGCCGACCTTGGAGATGTTTGCCTCCTTGGCCTGGGAGCGGTAACTTTGCCAGGCAGCCGCGGGGGCATTTTTGCGCGGCCTTTTGGCGGTGGGAGCGTGCCTTAGATCGATGGGGATCATGCGGGCCGGTCCCTCGCCCAGGGGCAGGGCCGCCGATAGCTGCAAAAAGCGCTGGCCCAAGACAAAGTTGGTGTGAAAGGGCGGCCCCAGCGGATCGCGCCGCCAGGACACGCCCGCTGTTTTTAGTCCCCGCTTTCTTAGGATGGAGTCGTCCATGGCTGCCACCAGCGGTGCCCCTTCAGGCAGCTGTTTTAAAACCTCGCGCCGGGCCACGCCGAAAAGCCCACCGGCATCAAACCTCTCCCTGGCAAACAGGCGGTAGTCGGCCGACCAGTCCGAAAACTGATGACCGGAGGCAGCCACCAGCCCGGTCACCGTGCGCCGCCCCATGCACACCAGCGAGCTTAGGGCGAGCCTTTTTGCCCTTTCGGCGACCCTTTCCTGGCCGAACGCTCCCTCGCCCCGGCCCCAGAGCTCTTCGAAACAGCCGACAAGCCCGCCTGCGGTTTTTTTTTGAGCCGGGACGCCGGCACCTCGGTTCTTCTTAACAGCAGCCGGCTCTTATCCTCGATGATCCACTCCACCAGCTCGCTTTGCCGAAACTCCATTGCCTGCGCCAAGGCGGCGGGGAAGTTGATATACCACTGCTCCGAGGCCTTGCGTTTGATCAACTGTACCTTGGTCGGATAACCCATGAAACCCTCCTTTTTTCCTGACAGTAGCTAGTTATATGACTAGATATCACATCCTCAAGGAAAAAGCAATAGCCGCGCGGGAAAAGAGATAAAAAAAGAGTGGAGGAGGAGTTTATCTAGTTAAGGGCCAAACACGAGAGGCGGGCTCGAAGAGCCCGCCTCATGATGTACGTATTTGGTCAAGCCGTTATTTGCTGGAGAGCCGCTTCCTCATCATGAGCGCTCCCATGCCCACAGCCATCAACCCGGCCGCGGGTATCAGCAGGAAAGCCCCGGTGCTGGGCAGCGACGAGGCGCCGGAATAAACGCCGGCCGCCGCCAATCCCGGATTAGTCGC
>JAJZQT010000088.1 GCA_021803005.1 Actinomycetes bacterium | reverse complement strand
GTGCAGAGATGGAGCCGTGGCGGCCTCAGCTCCATCTCCCAGCCAGGGTGCTAAGCCGGAAATAACCCTTCCTCCGAACTCAGTCTGTGGATTTTGAGGCAACTGCGGAACCGCTTGCGGGAAAGGAAAGCTGAATGGCGCAGCGCTTTCACTTGTGGCGCTTTGCGTTTGTAAGCTGGAAATCGGTGCTGTGGACGATATCACGGCTGAAGGCGTGGTGGCCATCGCTGTCGGCGCGGAGCCCACTTCCGGGACCGTGCCGGGTTCGCCCGCGGCGCCGGTTGGCCCGGTTTCGTCCGCGGGAATCTCGGAGGGTGCGACGTCAGGCGCGGGCGTTAGCTCTGCAGAGGGCTCTGTCTGAGCCGACAGGTCAGCTCCGGGGGCTGACCTGTCGGCTCCGGGAGCTACGGTCGCCGGCGCCGACAGCAAGCCGGCCGGATTAAAATAACGTTCTCTGGCTCCGGTGCTCTTGAGTCCGAAGTGCAGAGGTCGGCCGTCGGATTTTCCCAGGATCTGTCCCTGCGCCACGTTCTGCCCAATGGACACTTCCAATGAGGTCAGGTGGAGGTATGTGGTCCTCAGCCCGCCGGGGTGCTCGATGGAAACGGTGGTTCCTCCCGATTCCGCCGGGGTGTAACCGATGAAAATGACGACGCCGCCGGCGCTGGCGGTTATCTGGGCGCCGGCGGCAACACCGATGTCGATGCCGCGGTGTCCGGAGTCCCTGGCGCAATCGAGGCTCCAGGGGTTGGTCACCGGCCCGCTGGCAGGCCAGGCCCAGCCTTCGGCTGGAACAGGAGGGTCGACTCCGCAAGCCGCAAAAGCCGATGCCATCAGTGGCGCCGTGGCGCTCAAGGTCAAGATGGCGACAACGCTTCCCAGAATCCGCTTCCACATCATAACCGCCTCCGCTCGTCTACTGTTGTCATTGCTGGCGACAGTCAGAAATTATCACTCTCGGGCGGTGGCTGCAATAACTGACGGCGGGCTGAAGAAAAGATTTCCCGCAAGATGCACAATAAATAATGCGGGCGCGTCTCGTATCCCGCTTCGGCCGGCGTGTGCGGGTCTGGTTAATCAGGCTTTCTGGAGCCGACTATTTCCAGCACAACTTCGCGGTCGTTGAATGGCACGGGGCCCGTGGCCATGATCTGCCGTGTTTCATGGCCTTTGCCCGCTATGAGGATGATGTCCCCCTCGAGCGCCGCTTCGATAGCTGCTTCGATCGCCTGCCTGCGGTCCGCGATCCTCATGAAATGAGTTTCAGATTCGAGCAGGCCGGCTTCGGTCTCGTCAAGGATCTGCTCGGGAGGCTCGCCGTAGCAATCGTCGGTTGTGAGGATCGCCAGGTCAGACATTTCGCCGGCGACCCTCCCCATGCCGGGCCGTTTGTCACGGTCGCGCTCGCCGGGGCTGCCGAAAACGATGATGACCCTGCCTGGAGCAAGAGCGCGCGCACTGGTCAACGCTTTTGACAGACCGTCTTCGTTGTGGGCGTAATCGATAACGACCCGGAAGCGAGCGTCTATGTCGACCGGCTCGAACCTGCCGGGGGCGCCGTGTGAAGAAGAAAGCCCGGCGGCTATTACTTCCACGGGAATTGCCAGCGCCGAGGCGGCTGCGGCCGCTGCCAGGGAATTCTCCAGATTGTAGGCGCCGGGAAGATGCAGAACCACCGGCGCTCTGCCCGAGGGGGTCATTAGATCGAAGCGGGTTTCCCAGCCGGCGTATTCGATGTTGCCGGCGCGAACGTCGGCGCCGGTGCTGATGCCGAACGTGACCGGTTTTGGCATCTCTTTTCCGGTTCTGTTCGAGAGACCGCCGCTTCTTCCCGAAAGCTCAGCTGCCAGCCGCAGGCCATACTCACCGTCGATGTTAATGGCTGCGGCCGGCAGGGGTCCCGATGGTTCGGCCATTGGATCTCCGGGATTGTCAAGCGTTCCCGTGAACAGGCTGCGCTTTGATAGAAAATATTTCTCCATGTCGCCATGAAGATCCAGATGGTCGCGCGTGAGGTTGGTGAAGACGGCGACTGAAAAATGAAGCCAGGCGACGCGGTAGAGGTCGATTCCGTGGGAGGACACTTCTATCCCAGCGGCGCTAACGCCGGCGCCGGCCATGTCTGCCAGCATACGATCGAGATCGATGGCTTCCGGAGTCGTCCGCTTGGACTCGAAGCTGTGTTCCCCGATTCGGTACTCTATTCCGCCGATAAGACCCGTGGTCATGCCGTTCCGCCTGAGGATGGAATCGATCAGGTAGGTCGTCGTCGTCTTGCCGTTGGTGCCGGTAACTCCGATGAGCGCCAGGCGGCGGGAGGGGTCGTCGTAAAAATTTCGCGCTGCGAGCGCCATGGACTTGCGGACGGACTCAACCTGAATCTGGGGAAGCCCCGCATTTTCCAGCCAGCGCCCGGTCAGGATGGCGGCGGCGCCGGCTTCTCGCGCCTGCCCGGTAAAGTCGTGACCGTCGACCTTGAAGCCGGGAACCGCGGCGAAGAGGTAACCCGGCCTGACCTGACGCGAATCGTAAGCCAGGCCGGTTATTTCGATGCCGCCGGTTGAATCGGCCCGGATTACGCCAGGCAGGCCGCGCGAAACTTCGTCAAGCTTTTTCGAACGTGAGGAAAACACGAGCGGCCGCTTTTAGGCGGAGTCACCTTCCTCGACAGTTTTCTTTTCCAGCAACGGGCGCTCCCATTTTTCCAGCACCACCTCTTCGCGGCAGAAATCGATCAGTACCTTGATGATGGCGACCATGGGGACCGCCACCAGGCCGCCGGCCAGGCCGCCGATGGTGGCGCCGCTGAGGACCGCGAACATCACCCAGAGCGGGTGGACGCCGACGCTCTTGCCCATAATCTTAGGTACCAGTATATGCCCTTCCAGCTGCTGGACTGCCAGGAACAGCAGCGCCACGATCAGCGCCCGGCCGGGGCTTACGATGAAATACGCCAGGATAATGGCGGGAGCAGCGCCGATGAAAGGCCCGATCAGCGGAACCACCTCGGTAAGGGCGACCCAGACAGCGATGATGAAGACGTAAGCTCCGGCGCCGCCATAAAAGGCGATGATGCCTCCAAGTATCCCCATGACGGTAGAAATCAGCAGCTGGCCGCGCAGATAGCTGCCAAGTGCGTGCTGCATGCGTCCGAAAAGCAACACGGCGTCGTCCCTGAATTGCGGCGGAATAGAATTCTTAACCACCTGGCGCAGGCGCCTGGCGTCGATGAGCATGTAGATGCTGATGACCAGGACCAGGAAAGCATTAAGACCGGTGCTGAAAAGGAGCTCGGCAAAACCCAGCGCCCGCGTGGCGATTTGCTCGCCGCCGCTAGCCAGTTTGCCGGCAACGTCCGCGGGCGTAATATCAGGTTTGTAGGGGATGTCGAGTTCCGTGAACCATTTCTGCACGTCCTGGGCGATCAACTCGGTTCGTGATGCATATTCCGGGATTTGGTCTATCAGGTAGTTGAGCTCCGAAATGACATTGGGGATGATGAGCGCGATCAGTCCCGCGACGATGCCGAGTAGAATCAGCCAGACAACGACCACCGCCAGCACGCGCGGAAACCTTAGCCTGTCCTGCAGCAGGCTTACCGGCTGGTCGAGCACGAAGGCGATAATCGCCGCCAGCAGGAACATGATTATAATCGTGCGCAGGATGCTGATAAACCACAAACCGAGCACGAGGGCCAGCGGCAGCAGGATATATTGCACGTACTTGGGGACCAGGATTTTTTTCCTGACGGAAGGCATGCCCGGGGTCAGTCGTCCTCAGGTTTGTTCTGCCCGCTGGCGGGAGGCGTTGGCGGGCCGCCATTCCACCTTTCGAGCTTGACCCGTGGCTTGAAAAAGCCGTAGAGCTCGTGGCCCAGAGCCATCATCGGCAAAGCCAGGAGCATGCCGGCAATGCCGAAGGTGTTTGCTCCCGCGAGCACCGCAAAGATCACGACCAGCGGATGTACTCCGACAGCCTGTCCCATGATGTTTGGCACCAGGACGTGCCCTTCCACCTGCTGGATGAAGACAAATACCAGGATGACGGCCAGTGATATCCAGGGCGAGGAAAAAAAGGCTATGAATACCGGAGGAGCCGCCGCCAGGATCGGTCCGATGTAGGGAATGAATTCCATGATGCCGGCCCAGGCGCCGAAGAAGACCGAGTACTGGGCGCCCTGAGGCCAGACGCCAACGGCCCCCAGGATCCAGATGCCAAGCCCGGAGCTGATGCCGATCAGCAGGCTGAGGAGCGCCTGGGCCCTTACCCAGTGGGTTACCGCGCGCTCGCTCCGCTGGATGAAATCGGTTGCGTCATCCTGACGGCCGGCCGGAAACAGGCCTCTGACAAAGCGGCCGATGCGTTTGGCATCGAGCAGCATGTAAATGGTAATGACAACTATGAGGAAGGCAGTCGTCAGGGCGCTGACAAGGTTGATCGAGTATGCCAGAAGCAGGGAGCCGAGATCCACGACCGCCGATTCCAGCCTGTTGACGAGATTGTCCGTCTGGGTGCTGACGTCGAAGGGAAGATTCAGCGACTCGAGACTGGATTTCCAGCCGCGGATGGTTTCGCGGACGGTGTCCGTATAACTGGGAAGGTTGTTCACCAGGTCCTGAAGCTGGCTGATCGATGGTGGAATGATGATGATCAGGAAGACAACGATCAGAGCCAGCAACGTCAGGAAAACAACCAGGACCGCCAGATAGCGGGGAATGTGCAACCATTCAAGCTTCTTCACCAGGGGGTTGATCATCAGCGCCAGCACCATCGAGGCGGCGAAGATGAAAAGGACCTGGATGAGAGCCGAGGCGACGAACCAGGTGAGCAGTACCAGAATCGGCAACCCCACCATCTGGACCCAGCGCGGAATCCTGATGTTCAAATGGCCGGAATCCGGTTGGCTGGTTCCGGCCTCTTCGGAGCTGGGATTGTGGTGAGTTGTGTCCGGCACGCTGTCCTCATTATATATCAAGGCTAAATAGCCACTGTCCGTAAGAATCGTGAAAAATCGTCAAACATTGTGCTTAACAGCACAAAGGGACTTGAAATTAGCTGCTGTCGTGATAAGGTACTTGCCTGATATGGCTTCAGAGCCCCACACTCTTCAGCCGCGAGTCACAGCGAGATATCGATACCGCTGGCACTCTGCGGCTTTTCTTGCGGCGATGTTCATTCTGGCAATGGTGGCGTTAATCGCTATTATTGCTTCTTCGAGGGCGTCGTCAACTCCCCTTCTCGACGAGAGCACGATGTCGGCTGCCCGGGAGCTTGCCACGACCCATAAGCCGGCGCAGATTCCGCTTGCCGGCGTCACCGGCATGCAGCTGATGCTGCCCATCTTCGAGCAGGAAGTGACCGCCATTGGCTATCATCCGGTCGATGGTGATAATCTCATGAGCCTCTCCCCCAACGGCCACCGGATCAATGGCTCTCTTATTTCCAGTCTGGGGCAGGTTGCTCCTCCAGGGGGGCCCGGTTATTACGTCATGGATGAGGGCGGGAAATCCGGTTCACCGACCGCTTCGATCGATGTGGGCGCGCCGGCCGGAACGATTGTGTTCTCACCTGTCGACGGCACCATCGCCGGCATCCGCTCATACAACCTGAATGGAAAATGCCCCGATACCGAGTTGAAGATACTGCCCAACAACCAGTCCAACATGGTTGTTGTGCTGACCCATCTGAACTATATACAGGGCACGCTGGGCCAGCCTGTCCGCGCCGGCGAGACCCGGCTGGGCGCCGTCAGGGAACTGGACGGCTGCATCGAGCAGCAATTGAGCCGGTACACTTACGACGCCGGCAACCACGTCAGCATGCAGGTAGAGTACCTTTCCAAGAAATCAAATCCATGAGCGGGAGCGCCGTCCCGGAGACAGCCTGGGCTGTGATCGGCGGCTCGGGGACGTATGGCTGTAATTTCCCGGAAGCTGCCGGCGCCGGCGCGGTATTGATCGAGAAAGACCTCATATTTGAAAC